>JAHPYZ010000003.1 GCA_019058425.1 Promethearchaeota archaeon | reverse complement strand
TTAATGAAGATATCAATATGAAAGGGGACATTAAAAGGATTGATCAAGTTTTTCGAATTCTTCTTGATAATGCAATAAAATATTCATATGAAAATACAACTATCAAAATAAATTTGATTGAAAATTACCAAGGTAAATTTAATCCTAAAGGAAAAAAAGGCAATTTATTTCAATTTAAAAATCGTGGTATAGGAATAAGCGAACAAGAACTCCCTCATATTTTTGAAAGATTTTATAGAGCATCAAATGCTAAAGAAACTTCTGGAACGGGATTAGGTTTATCAATAGCAAAAGATATAATAGAGCTTCACCAAGGAGAAATTTTTATTGAAAGCAAATTAGGAGACGAAACAACCTTCTATATTTTTTTTCCAAGGATAGATAATATTTAAATTAAGATTTAAATATAATTTTAATTGATATTTTTAGTATAAGACAATTATGCGAATCAAAATGAAATCTGAAATCCAATCTGAAATACTCATAGTTGACGATAATGAAGATATCTTATTTCATTTAAAAGTATTATTGGAAGAAAATAACTACACTATTAAAACTGCAGTTAATGGCAAAGAAGCATTAAAACTTTTATCTGAAATGAAGTCCAATCCAGATCTAATCATTAGTGATATAATGATGCCAGTAATGGATGGTTATGAATTTTTTTCATCCGTATCATCTCATCCTCAATGGAATCGGATTCCATTTTTATTTCTTACAGCAAAATCTACTCCTGAAGATATTAGATTAGGAAAACTATTAGGAGTAGATGATTATATTACAAAACCGTTTAAAAGAGAGGATTTATTGGCATCAATATCAGGAAAAATCACTCGGAATATAAGATCAAATCTAATAAACAAAGAAATCTATCAATTACTTTCATCTTCCAGTATCAAAATCGAACCTTTTTCTAAAGAAAAGGAGAAGCTTATGTTTTGTCTATTATTAGTGTACTGGGATGATATCATTGGTCCAGTTTTGAAGAAAAGTTATCCATCTGATGAAGATTGTATCATCTCTATTACTACCATAGGTAAACAGTTATTTCATGCTGCTACTTCTATTTATGGACATGATAAAATTACAAAAGCACAGGGAATTCTACTAAATATTGAAAATATCAACAAACAAGGGTATATTTATTTCGATTCTATACCTGATAAAAGTGAAAGGTATGGAGAAAAGCAATATATGTTATCTGTAATTGCTCCTTTTTTAAGTTATTTTGACTCATTTAAGATTAGAAATATATTTACAGAGATCTCTGAAAGAATAAAGCAAAATAAGGAATGGGAAATCAAAGATTATTGGGAAAAAATATTAGAAATTTTGAGTACTGGATCACTTCAACTGAAACTTCAATAACTAATTACTCACCTCAATAATTAATGACGTTTTATAATTTAAAAAAAATCAGAGTTTTCAATTTAGTTATTAAGGAAGAATTTAACTTTTTCTCATATTCTATAAAAGGAACTTTTAAATCAGCTCTTTAGGTTGCTATTAATTAGAAATTAAATTGTATTTTTTAGATTTAAGGTGAAAAATATGACTGAAGTAAAAGAAGCAGAAAAGTATTTATTGTCTCCAGAGGTGTGTTCTTGGGCTGATGATGAAAATAATATTTACAAAATTGAAATTCAATTACCTGGAGTAGAAAAAGATACTATTAAACTTAAAATGCATGACGATAGTTTTTTCATTAAAGGAGAAACCGAAGATACTACATATATTGGTTCCTATACGGTTTGTTGCCCGATAAATCCGGAAGAGGCAAAAGCAGTGTATAAAAATGGACTTCTCAAGATTGAAGTACCTTTTAAAGAGCCTGAGTTCCATAGTATTGAGATTAATATTGAATAAAATTTTTTTTCCTTTCTTTTTTAAAATAAGATGAATAGTTATTAATATTCGATATTCATTTCTTTAACAAAATCAAAAGCAGAGTATGCTGCGATTACGCCTTCAGAAACTCCTGTAATAGCTTGTTTAAAAGGTGCATCAGCTACATCTCCAGCCGCAAAAATACCGGGAATATTGGTTTCTGATTTACGATTTATTTTAATTTCCCCCTTTTCATTTGTTTCTACCCCTATTCTTTTTGCTAATTCAGATTTAGGAATTGAGCCAATCTCAATAAATACTCCATCTACTTCAAATTCTTTTCCATTATCAAAAATTACAGATTTTACTGTATTATCCCCTTTGATTTCTACGATTTTTGTTTTATATATAATCTCAATTTTTTCATTTTCATACACTCTCTGCTTGTTTATTGGCTCAGCTCTTATTTCTTCACCTCGATAAATAATATATACCTTATTTACACTTTGAGCTAAGAATAAAGCTTCCTTAGCAGCAGAGTCACTCCCACCAATCACACAAACATTTTTATCCTTATAGAAGGGTCCATCACAAGTCGCACAATATGAAACACCTCTCCCAACAAATTCTTCTTCACCAGGAATACCTAATTTCTTTCTTTCTGACCCTGTTGCTATGCAAATTGAATAAGCTTTAAATTTTTGAAAGAAAGAATGGAGTTCAAAATGATCATCAACTCTTTCAATATTCCGTATTTCATCTGAGATGTAAGGTATAGTGAGTGAGTCCATATGATCTTTAAACATATCCATTAATCCTTGGCCACTTATAGAAGTAATCGCGGGATAATTCTCAACGATATGAGTTGTTGCTATTAATCCTCCAAAAGTTTTACCGATAACTAAGATATCCATTGCAAATCGAGCAGCATAAATGGCACAACCAATTGCAGTTGGACCACCTCCCAAAACAATAAGCTCATATGTTTTTTCAAAGTCAATCCCTTCCATCCCAATATTATACATCTTTTTCTTACCTCCTTTTATTATATATTTTGTAAAAATTATTAATTTAATCTATATTTACATTGTTTTCTCTCCCATAAGTTCCTCTAGAAATTCATTAGGTCCATAACACCCAACCAACGGTTCTTTTTCATTAATAATGGTATAAGGAACACTGGAAGTATCATATTGGTTTCCTATGTCAGGATTTTCCATTATATCTATTATATTAACTTTAATTTTACCTTTAGCAGCAAATGCAAATTGTGAAGCAATACTTACCATCTGAGGACAATATGCACAAGAGTTAGTAATAATTAGTTTGATTATTGAAGGATCTATTCTATCAAGATTCTTTTGAATAACAGATTCATAATAATTGAAAGCTCCAGCAAAAATTAATAAAGATTGAATAAAAGGTTGGATTTCACTACCTTGCGGTGCTGCTAAATAACGAATAAGTTCATGACCATCATTATCAATAAATAATATTGTGGGAACTCGTTCAATATTATATTTCTTTTCTAAATTTGGATTAGTTCCAATTTGGAATTCATTAAATTTAAGCATTCCAGTTGAATGTTCTTTATAATCATCTAAAATTGACATAGTGTACTCATATTTTTGGGAGTTTCCGTTTTTGTCTGTGAATATGGTTAGTCTAACAGGTGCAGAAAGTTTTTTCATTCCCTCGCGTATCATTTTTGTAAACATATATGAAGCGGGTATTTTTCTCTCCTCAGGCATATAATTATTTACTATTATTAATATTGAACGCGAATATTGCCTCCAATCAACGCTCTTAAGATCTCATTAGGACCAACCATTCCAACTAAAGTTTTTTGGTCATTTATAATAGTGTAAGGAACACCAGCAGCGTCATAATACTGTCCAATATCTGGATTTGCCATAATATCAACTACAATTGTTCTAATTTTACCATTAGAGGCAATAGCAAAGTTATTGGCGATTGTACAAACCTGAGGGCAATATGGACACGTTTCAGTTATCATTACTTTTATTGTAGAGGGTGGAATTCTATCAATATTTTGCTTTATGGTTGCTTCGTAATAATTAGGAGCTCCAGCAAAGGAAAAGATAGCTTGGATAAATGGTTGAATTTCACCTCCCTGGGGAGCAGCTAAATATCTAATCAATTCCCTCCCTTGGTTATCAATAAACAAGATGGTTGGTACTCTCGAGATATCATATTGTTTAGCAAAATCGGGATTATCATCTATACATAATTCCTCAATTTTTAGCATTCCATTTGAATTTTCTTCATAAACTCTTAACAAACCCATAAATTGATTACAATCCATGCATTCTCTTATTTGACTTCCATTTGGTCGTTTTTCCTTGCATGTAAATACATGTAATTTAACAGGTTTGGTTAATTTAGCCATTTCTCTTTTAATAATTTCTTTATATTTATTATCTTGAGACATCTTCAAAAATCACCTTAATTTAATTAAGCATACATCCCTCCAAAATCTCGCTGACCTTTTGTTAGTTTATCCAATAAATCCTGGGGTGTGAACATTCCATATATATGATCTTTTTCATTAACAACGGTATGGGGCACTCCTTGAACTTGATATTTCATTCCTAAATCTGGATTCATGTTCACATCAATTACTTCAGCAGTAATTTTCCCCTTTGAAACAATAGCAAATAATGTTAAAACTGGTACTGTTGCTGGGCAGTAAGGGCATGTTGGAGTTATAAAAATTTTCATATTTGACTTACTTATTTTTTTCAGGTGAGTCAGGATTTGATCTGCATAATAAGGTCTGACTCCTGAAAAATATTGAATACTATTGAGAAAAGGTACAAATTCAGATCCTGTTGGATGTGCTAGGTATCGAATAATTTCTTTATCATTTTCATCTACAAATAGTATAGCAGGTATTTTTGTAACATTGAACTTCTTAGCATCTTCTTTATTTTCTTCGATTGAAATCTCTTCGATTTCTAGATTTCCATTAGATAGACTTTCTAAAGTTTTTAGTAACTCATGAGTTCCCTCACAAGCCATACAATTTCTTATTTTTGTTCCATCTTCTTTAATTTTAAAGTCAGTAAATAGCTTAAGCACTACTTTTTCTTTTAGTTTAGCCATTTCTCTTTTTATATTATTCATTTCATTTTCGGAAAATAACATAAAATCACCCATTAATTCATTCTATTATGAATATTTGCTTTTATACTTAAAAGAATTTTTCGTTTAAATTATAAAAAAAATCAATTAAGAGTTAATATAGGATAAAATCTAAGAGAATTAAACTAATAATTCAAAAAACAATTTTTAAAAATCAACTTTTTGGTTCATCAATTATCTTACAGAAAATTAAATATAGGAGTAACCCAATTAGAAAACCAACAGCTATATTGATAAAAAAGGAAAAAAGTGCAGATATCAGTATAATTGGAAATGTTTTAATATTGAAATCTCTAAATGCTATTTTTCCTAGCAAAAAAGCAGTATAAATAAGCATAGCCCCAAGAATTGCCATTGGAAAATTAGTAAAAAGAAGAAATAAAGTTTCAGAAAAAAACAATCCAAGAAATAATTCCATTATTCCCTCTAATATCATAGAACCTCCAGTTCTAGCTCCAAAAGCATATTGAGCCATAAGTCCTCCTGAACCATGACATAATGGCATTCCTACTAAAAAAGGATTAATTAAATTCATTGCTCCCATATTAAACGCCAGAGTATTAGCATCAATTCTTTTTTCCTCTGGAAAGAGCTCTTTAATTAATACTACTGTCGCAATCATAACATTTGTTAAAGTCAAAAATAATTGGGCAATTCCAGCATATAGCATTCCGTATAAAAAGTTATTCCATGTAGGTAATCGGAAAGATAAAATCGGAATTCCAAATTCCAATTCAGTAACACTAATAACACCTGTAAAGAACATTATTAAAATTCCACCAAATGTAAGAATTATTGCTGAAGGTATGGGTTTATTCTTGATGAGTAACAAAATAATTGAAATTGATATAACTCCTAATATTATATTCTCATTAAATAATAAAATTCCAGTCCACCCTAAAATGAAAGCTAAACCTAATTGGATACCTCTTACAGCTATAATAGGAACTTTACTCACAATATAATTAAGTTTTTTTGAGAATCCAAGAAGAAACCATATAACTCCAGTTCCAAATCCCGTGGAAATAACCATATCTGGATTCCAACTTTTAGAAATAGCTACTGTACCAATTGTCTTCTGAGGTTGAACTGGTAGTGGGAGGTTAAATTTCACTCCTAATATAATATTGGTGATTCCCAAAGTTAGGAAGATTCCTGCTGGACTTAAGCCTACAATTGATATATATCCAATTATAAATGGAACTAAAGTACCCCAGTCTCCAAATGCTCCTCCAAATTCTCTTAAAGTAAACTTTTTATTTTCTTTTTCAGCCCGTTTTTCTTTGAGACTTTCATTTTCTCCCATACTCGTCAAATATTATAAAATCCCCAAATTTAATAAATTTCTTAATAATTTCTAAAAGGGCACATTTAAATGGTAGTTAAGCTTCTAAAAACAACTTTTTCCCTTTCAATAAATTTAAATTAATTTACTTTATTTTATGTTCAGATCAAGCCTTAATAGATTATTCTTAATCAAAATAGAAATAAGTAATTAAGATTTTTTATTGAGGAATAATCTCATGTCACTTGAAAGTAGATTAAATTTTGAAAAAGTTATATCCGGGATTTCTTCTCGATTTGTGGGAAGAGTGAATCTTGATGAAGTCATTAATTCATCCTTTGAAGACATGGGAATTGCTTCTAAAGCAGATCGAGTTTCGCTTTTTCTTTTTGATGAAAATCATAAGTATTTTAGAAATACTCATGAATGGTGCGCCGATGGGATTAATTCTCAACAAGACATCCTTCAGAAAGTAGATATGGGGATAATTTCCTGGTGGATTGCCCAAGTTGAGAAAATTAGTTTTGTTAATATCAGAGATGTATCTAATCTTTCTAATAGCGCTCTACCAATAAAAAAATTTATGGAAATCCAAAATATTCAATCATTTTTGGCCTTTCCTATCTATATTAGTGGTACAATAACTGGATTTGTTTGTTTTAGTAAGATTACAGAACAAATTCAATGGAAAGGTAAGGATTTCGTAATTTTGCGAATATTTGGTCAAACATTAGGAGATACTATTGAACGTTTAAATGCTGTAAAAGCATTAGAAGAGAATCAAGAATTATTAAGAGCCACATTTGAAGCTACTGCTGATGGGATCATTGCTATTGACAATGTTGGTACAATTACCCATTTGAATGAAAGATTTATTTATATGTGGCGTATACCAGGAAATATCGTTGATCAAAAGGATTTCAACGAAGTATTAAATTTCATGCTTAAACAACTTAATAATCCAGATGTTTTTTTATTAAAATTAACTGATCTTGAAAAAACCTCGAATGACGCTTATGATATGATTTTTTTTAAGGATGGAAGAATTTTTGAACAATATTCTTGTCCTTTAGTTCAAGATGAGGAGAAAGTAGGACGTGTGTGGAGTTTTAAAGATATTACTGAACATCAACACGCTGAGCAGGAATTGAGAAGATCTGAAAATAGATACCGAGAAGCGTATGAAAGAGCAGAACTCTTTAAGGATGTTTTTACACACGATATGAATAATATCTTTCACAACATAAAATCATCCGCTGAATTAATTTCAATACTAAGAGCAAAAACAGAAAACCAAGATAAAATAGAAGAATTTTTTCAAATAATTAACAATCAAATTGATAGAGGAGTAAAGCTAATTAAAAATGTACATAAACTTTCTAAACTTGAGGAATCGGAAATTACTTTGCGAGATGTTGATGTTTATAAAGTTTTAGATGAATCTATACAATTTGCATATAAGAGTGCTCAAGAAAAGGAACTAGATATAAATATTGTAAGAGATTTAAACAATGTATTTGTAAGGGCAAATGATTTTCTATTGGATGTATTTGAAAATATTTTACATAATGCTATAAAATATAACCAAAATCAACCTATAAAAGTTAAAATTAATATCAGCAGAACCTCAAATGGAAATAGTAACTATGTAAAAATAGAGTTTAAGGATAACGGTATAGGTATTATTGATAGAAGTAAAGAATCAATATTTCAAAAAGGGAACAAGAAAGACAATCATGTGAGAGGAATGGGAGTTGGCCTCTCTCTCGTGAAAAAGATTATTGAAAACTATAATGGTAAAATCTGGGTTGAGAATCGGGTAGAAAACGATTATAGTCAAGGAAGTAATTTTGTTGTAGAAATTCCTGAAGCGTTTTAAGTTTTAATTCCTTATAGATTAAAAAACCTTAAGCATAATATTCTCATAATAGTAATTCAAATAAATCTACAGCTTTTGGGTGAATTTTACATTGTTTACTAAATCGGCGTAGAATCCACCAACAGGAAGGACAATATGTTGTAATGTAATCAAGATCTTCTCGATTAAAATCTAACATTCTTTTGCGAGCAATTTCTTCTATTACATCCGTTCTTCCCATCCATCCAGATCCACCTCCACAACACCAATGAGGAACATCTATAACATCGTATCCTACCTTTTTAAGAACGTTATTAATATATGTATCTACTCCTATTTTGCCTCGGTTCATTAGTTGACATAAATGTTGTACTCCTACTCTACCTGTTTTTTGGTTTTTTAAAGGCTTAACATAATCAGCAATGTATTTCACTTCAGCATTTATACCTTCTATTTCATTTTTAAATAGATAAAAACAAGCGGGGCATACACAAATAATCTCTTTATAATTTCTTGAATTGAAAACTTCTTTATTCTCATTTTTACAGGTTTCATATTCATCTATCAACCCACTGACTTTTAGATGCCATCCACAGCAAATCTCTTTTTCTAAAATTGTGAAATCAATTTCTTGTTGAAGTAAATATTCAAGGACATGGTTGGTATAATGGGGAATTCTTATCGTAGAAAGACACCCCATAAAAAGGAGAGTATCTGAATTTTTCGGTATTTCTTTTAATCTTTTTATTCGCATTTTATTTGTAGGATATGGTGATCTATATTTCTCAAAGTTTTCCCGCATTTCATTTATTTCCTCAAAAGTATTGCCATCTTCAATATATTTTTGTTTTAGAGCTATGCGCTCATTTTCAGTTTCACATTCTCCACAATGAACACAGTTGTAGAGTTTATTATAATCATCTAATGAAAACTTAATTTTATCTTTATTAATAATTAGATCCTTTACTTCCTCATCACTTAGAAAATTTTCTGGGTCCACTTCATCCGTAGGAAAGTTTTTTCTTCCTTTTATCCTCTCATTTACCATAATATCACTCTCATTTAATTGATATTAAAAGAACATCATTTATGAGTTATTAAAAAAAATTTGAAAAAAAGAAAATTTCTATTCCTTTTTAAGTTTTACATCAGTTCTTTGTATTCCTACTTCTTTATTGGTTGGTAAAGGGCTACCGCAATGATCTTTTAGTCTTTCACTTTCTTTAAATGCTTTATCGAGTTCTTCTTCTAATTCGTCGTCTGACATATCTTTATCTGTCATAATTTACATATAGAAAATGTATTATTTAAGGATTTTATTTATAGTTAAAAAATAAAAGGATAAAAAATAGAGAACTATAATTTAATTATTTTTTAAAAAAATCTAAGACTGCTTTTTCTTTTTCTACAGGTCTACGCTCAGGAACTAGAATATAATCCTTTTTAATTGTTTCATAAAAATCTTCACGCATATACAAATTACAGTAACAAGCTCCATGTTCTTTTACATCTAGAAAGGCATAATCACAGGGACAAATTAAATCTCTATCTAAATCTCGATTTCCCGAAGCTAAACGGCAAGGACATGACTGATACCCTATATTTCTCTTATTTTCAACTAATCCATCAATCAAATTGTTAAAAGTATTACTATCCATGTTTAAAATCCAATTATTTTTCTCAGAGACTTGTTCAACATACTTTTTCATTCCTTCTTTAGTTTCCATGTCCATTTTAACTCCCTCCAGATTTCAATAATTCTTCATATTTTCCAGGATTATACCCTACCACATGATCTTCATCACATATCATAAATGGATATGAAATTCTCGATTGGTATTTATCTTTTAAGTAAGTAAGTATTTTCGACTTATCTTCAAACTCAATCTTATCAACATCTACATATCTGTATTGAATATCTCGGTCTTTCAACCAAGCTTTGCATTTCTTACACCACATACATGTAGATAGGGTTAAAAGAGTAATATCTCTACCTTTTTTGGATCCCTCAACTGTCTGTGCCAAGTTTTCAATAATTTCAGCCATATTTTTATTTCTTCCTCATTGCTTAAAATATTTTTTTAAATAGATTTAATATTTAGTTTCCATTCAGGATCTATACACTCAAATGCTTCTTCTGTTAATTTTCTAATATCGCTATGACAAGAATCTAACAATAACCCTAAATGCTCAAGCGCTCTTTTATCGCCGATTTTCATTAGGCTTTCAATAATTATGAATAATCTTGTTTTATCTTGATCTCCTTCAGGTTTTTTTACTTCTTCTAGTAAAAAATCAGTAATCAGCATTGTAGCTTTCGGATCTCTAATTTCTCCCATAGCTTCAATTATTCGATTAATAACAACAATATCTTTTTCAGATTTTAATGCTCTAGCTAAAATGTTAGTTGCCCGACCTTCTTTTAGTTTTCCGAGATTTTGAGCTGCGATTGCTCTGTCTTTCCAACTTGGGGCATTAAATAAAGTTTTTACGTAGTTATTGAAATCTTGATTTCGTGTTTTTTGATCCATCTTAAGAAAAGAATAAGAAAAAGAAATATGAATCTGATCATAATAATTTATTAAGAATTGCTAAAAAATGGATTAAAGGAAAAGTGAAAATTTGATTTTGCTTTTTATTTTTTAATATTTAAACGGTTCTCTTAGAATCATACTCAATTTTGTATAATCCCAAAAAAAATTATATGACTGGGGATTTCCATTTCCTATAATAATTCTCATATTTCTTTAAAAGATCATTAGGATTCAATTTTTTGTTTTCTTGAATAGCTTTTATCGCTTCCAAGATAATTTCGGTTTGTAGAAGTTGAAATTCTTGAGATTTCATATCAGAAGTAGTAAGAAACCTATGAGTAATTTCATTTGATTTAAGGGTATCCATCGTATTAATATTATAAATATCCAAAAAATATCCGATTATAAATGCTCCCAAAAGAATAATTGGAAATATTATGATTAACATCCAGAAAGTTATTCTAAAAGCTAAAGAAATTAACGATATTGCACTTATTGTTGAGACTGCTATAGAATAATAGGATTGCCCCATTTTTAATCTAGATAATTGTTTCCCAATAAATTGAGCAGATTTTACCCGCTTAATTATTTCTGTTTTTTTTAATCTTAGCATTTTATACACCTCAATTTTGATTTTTTTTCTAATTTGCTTTGTAATTTTAAGGAATTTTTAGGTTCTGAATATATTGAATGTTTTATAAAAGATTTTACCAAA
Source organism: Promethearchaeota archaeon (assembly GCA_019058425.1). Classification (GTDB taxonomy): domain Archaea; phylum Asgardarchaeota; class Lokiarchaeia; order Sigyniarchaeales; family SOKP01; genus Loki-b32. The sequence goes on along the minus strand of JAHPYZ010000003.1, from coordinate 97,188 downwards.
AATCTATTGATCTATTGATATTTAATCAAGATATTAATAAGTTAGAAGAATGATAATGATCTAATACATAATAACTGAATAATCAATAAAATAGGAGATGATAATGAAAAAATCTAAAAAAATCGATACTCATAGATTTTAAATATTTCTTTTTATAACTAATCTTATTTCCTATAAGACAAAGATAATATGAAAAATTATATTGAAAATCATCTCCCTATTAAAAAACTAATTGATTCCAGCGATTACAATATAAAAGAATTCATTGATGAATTGTCAAATGAATTAAATAAATATCCTGAAGAAATGTATCAACTGAATCCTGGGAGAGTTTTAAAAGTTCATAGTGGATATACTTTGAAAAAGCTCTCAAAACTATGGGGGCATCATGATGGCTATGTAGCTGAAAGATTAAAATATCATAAAAATGACTCGCAATACACTCTTCCTAAGAAAAATCTTAAAGAACTTGAAAAAAGATTAGGTGAAAAATTTGGTGAAAGAGCTAATTATTGTTATAAATTAATAAAACATCATAAAAATGGTCAATTGACTTTTGTTTTATTTATTAAAAATATTCGAAAAGAACTAGGAAAGATTTCTTCTAAGGTTATAACTACACTTGAGGATGTTGCCTTAATATTCGGCTATGGATATGGAATGATGAATCATATTCGCCATAACCCGAACTTTATTCTAACAAAAAGACGATTATCCATAATAAGAGAAAATATAAAATTGATATTAAGTAAAAAAGCTAAGGATGTTTTAAAAATAGTTGATAAATATCAAAAACACAATCCTAGTATGCTTGATTATGCTAACCAGAAATACACAATAACACAACCAAATTTTTTTAGTAATATATAGGAAGATCCTCAAGTAATGTATTGGTTTGGTTGGTTATGTTCAGATGGATGGGTTTCTAAACATGGTGATAAACATTATCAAATTCAACTTAAATTAAAGAGAAAGGATCGTATTATTATAGAACGGTTTGCTACTGTTGTAGGGTATGAACAGGATCGAATTTATGATGAGTCTTACTTAATTGAGGATGAGGATGGAGAGTTTAGAGTAATCAATAGCTCTAGAGTGATTTTTGGTTGTAAACCCATGTGGTTAGATTTAGATAAACTTGGTATTTTTGAGTTCAAAATTCATGGAAATGTTCCACGGATTATCAAAGATCTAATTAAAAGAGCTAGAAGGAAAAATAAAGAAGTACAGTTAATAGAAACTATAGAAGGACGTTTAGCGTTATGCTTTCTTATGGGATTTTACGATGGGGATGGCAATTATCGTGGTGGTATGTCTGCTAGGATTTTAAACACTAAAAGAAGATTTTTAGAAGAGATCGCAAGTTTATTCGGTATTTCAAATAATGTAAATGAAAATAATAAAAAAATTATAGATGAAAAAACACATAAGATTGTTTGGAAAACAAGATATCAACTTCATTTAGGACCACAATTGTTCAAGCAAATGTTACTTACCTACAAGGAAAGTTTACTACGAAAACGACCTGATGATTATTTATAATATATCATTAATTTTAATCAAAAATGAGCTTTATTGAATATTTCGTTAGAAAATAGGTTAAAACAATTTATAAATTAGAATATAAATCTTTTTTATTATTATCATTTATTTCTAGAAAAACAATAATAAAAATACAATAAATGAGATGAAAATCAATGTCCGAAGCAAAGACGCCTATAGTGATAAGTAAGGAAGGATGCCATAGATGTGCGGAATTAAAAGATTGGCTAAAGGAAAATGACGTTAGATATATTGAAAGAGATATAAATGATGAGGAATTTGTACATGAGCTATTGCATGATGACAATTTTTTAACAACGTTCTGTGATGCTGAAGGATGTATTGTAAATACACCTGTGGTAATACATAAAGGAAAGTATTGGTTTAAAGAACTCTGGGGCATATCTGGTCTTAGAGAGAAAGAAGCCAAGAAATTATTTGGAGTATAATAATATTTTTTATTAATTTAATCTAGTTCTTTTTTTTTTAATTTTGGTAATAATAATCCAACCTTTTTCTTGTAAATTCTAAAATCTTCTCCAAATTCATTTTCGAGTGCATTATCCTCACTTATAGAAACATTAATATAAGCTGGAATACCCAAAATGAATAAAAGATAAATAGGATTAAAAGTAAAAAGAGGTAATCCTATAAATCCAGAAATATAATGAAAATAAGAAGGATGACGAACAATTGAATGACCCCAAGTTTTTGCAAGTGTTGGTTTCTCTTTTGAAAGATATAATCCACGGCCAATTCTTCCCAAACAACCAATTAAAAGTCCTATTGTTAATATTATACCGCCTAATATCTGTGTAATTATTTGTAAATTTATATTAATAAATTCTAAAATTTGAGAAGTAAAAAGATTCATTCCAAAGAATAATGACAATAATGGAAATATTGATACACATATCCAAAATGAAATTGAAGATCCCACAAATAAAAAAGTTTCTATTGAATTCCTGAAAGGAGGATTAGGATAATCTATAGCATTACTTTTTATATACATTATTATATCTAATGGAAAATGAGTTAAAATGTAAATGATAAGATATGTGATTAGATATGTACTTATTATTATGTGATTAATCATATTCATTCATTTTTTACTGTTTAAATTTAAAATCTGCCATTCTTTTTATTACTTTTCGGATGTTTCTTAAACCTTCATTATCTTTTTCAATACCTTCTTTCCCTAAATCCCTACTCCATAAAGCAGCACCAAGATTTGCTCCAAAAGCACCACCGGATACGGAGAGAATATGGTTTTGTTGGTAAAAATCTAAAATACTTCTTATAGCAATCTCTTGACCTCCACTTCGGTCTCCTCCAACTGCCAATGCGGCTCCGATTTTATCTTTAAACACATTAGGATTCTTAGCAACCATAGCACGACACCTATCCATTACCGTTTTTGATTGACCTGACAAATTACCTTGAAATATGGGAGTCCCAAATAGAAGAAATTTGGCTTCTTCTAATAAAACATAAAGGTCTTCCATATCATCTTTATTTACACATCCCTTTTTTTCTCGAATACAGTAATCGCAATGAATACAGAAATTTATTTTTTTATTCCTAACACTCCAAAACTTAATCTCAAACCCAAATTTTTCAGCAGCATAGTTTAATGCATAATGAACTGCATATTCAGTTGCTTGTTTTCTTGGACTCCCACATATCCCTAAAAGTAGATTCTTCTTTTCGACCATAATAATGTATTTTATTCGGTTTTATTAAAAATTGATGATTATTGCTTAAAAAATGTATAAACCCTTCAAAAATGATATGAAAAAATCAATTCTAAACACCAAAAATAATACATGAAAAAGAGTTTTCATTCAATTCTTAAAGACAAATCTAGAAAGGTATTTATTAACTCTTTAAATTACAATTTTAAAGGAGTGAGTTGGAATTGATAAAGGAAATACAAGTTGTTGATTTTAAGAATTACAAGAAGCTATTCAAAAATATCTTCTATGCTTTAAACAGTTTAGCCGTAATAAATGGAGACAATCAAGGAAGAATGTGGTTAGATAATCCTGAAAGTCCTAAAACAGGAGTGTTAGTTGATAATGAAAACTCAATTTATTTAGCTGGTGAATATAGTAACTCAAATCTAAATAAAGAAATAGCTAATCTGATTTTTAACGAAATACTCCCCAAAGCGAGAATAACTTCAGAAAATTTTGAGAATACATGGGTTATATATTATGATCATAAGAATTGGAAAAATAAGATCGAACAAGACATGAATATAATAGATTATCTTCCACTAAATAGATCTTATTTTTTATATAAAAACTCCGTTTCTCTTAAGTGGGAAGAATCTATTCCTGATGGATATAGTTTGGAGTTTTTAAATAAAGAATTTTTTGAAAGGAAAGATCTTACAAATTTTAATGAAATTACCAATTACATAAAGAAGTCATGGAGCTCTAAAGTAGATTTTCTTAATAGAGGATTAGGATTTTGTCTTGTTAATAAAGAAAAAAGGATAATCAGTTGGTGCATTTCTGATTGGGTTACAGAAAAAAAAACCGAAATAGGTGTAGGTACGGATGAAAATTTCAGAAGGAGAGGGTATGCTACCTTAACTGTTAAAGCTACTTTAGATTATTGTTTAAAAAATAATTATACGGTTGGTTGGCACTGTTCTAATCATAATATAGCTTCTCAAAAAACTGCTGAAAAAGTAGGGTTTGAATTAGAAAAGGAATATGACATTATTTTAGGGAGTTTTGATAAAGCATACATTCTGTGGGAAAATACATGGTATAGAGGGCTCTTTCTTAACCAACCTGAAGAAGGTATAAAATATATGAAAAAATTTCTTAAAATTAAACAACCAAATGCGTTTCAACTTTATAATTATGGTATTATTCTTGTTAGAGCTGATAAGTTGAAAGAAGCTTTATCAACTTTTTCAAAAGTTATCGCTATGGACCCAGATTTTATCCCAGAATTGAGAGATGCGCTATTTAATGCTCGAAAACTAAAAGATTTGAAAAAAACAGAGGGTTGGAATGAATTAATTGAAAAATTAGAGGATTCCTAAATATCACGCAATATTTTGTTTTTATTAGTAAATATTCATTATATATCAAAATAAAAATTTAAAATCTAAAATCCCAATATTTCCAAGATGGATTCAAGTAAACCAAGTTTAGCAAGAATTAAGATTAAATTTCCAGAACAGATATGGATTTCTGAAATTTTTAAGAATTACCCTGATATAAAAATGGAAATTTCTCATTTTTTACCTTATGATCTTGAGAAGTCTATTGGAAATAGTCTAATTGAAATTTTACATTATGATATTGATTCTATTATAGAAGAGATTAGTCATCATCCATCTGTTTTTGAGTTAAGTGTAATAGAGAAACAAGAAAATAAAGTTAAATTTACCGTGAAAACAAAAGATCCATATTTATTATATGCTATAATAAAATGTGGAGTACTTGTGAACTTTCCGGTAAGAGTAGAAGATGGTTATGCTTATTGGAGGTTAATTTCAAGCAGAGACAGAATCGATCAACTACTTACTCTTTTTGAAAAGAAAAATATCAATTTTGATTTGCTAAGAATTGGAGTCTCTCCTTATACTATTGAAGATGATAAAAGTAAATTATCTTTTGATGAATCAAATATCCTTGATAAGGCTATCTCTTTAGGATTCTTTGAAATTCCACGGAAAATTTCTTTAGAAGAATTGGCTAACGAAATGGGTAAATCTAAATCAGCATTATCGGTAATGCTTAGAAAAATCATTAAAAAGAAAGTCTTATTTGAAAAATAATAAATAAAAAATAATAAAAAAAATTATACCCATTCTTCTTTTATAATATTTCCTTGTATGCCCACGACTACATTTTTTATTGGAACTTTTCTGCTTGCTCGTTTAGCTCCTTCTTGGGCTAAAGCTAATAAACCAGAACAACAAGGAACTTCCATAATGGTAACTGTAAGTGTATTTATTTTTGCATCATCAATTAAAGTTTTAATTTTTTCTATGTAAACTTCTTTGCCTTGATCGAGTTTTGGACAAGCAATAGCGATTGATTTTTGTTTTAAGAAATCTCTATGAAAATCACCATAGGAAAATCCAACACAATCAGCTGCAAGTAAAACATCTGCGCCTTGATAGTATGGAGCTCGAGGATTAATTAAATGCATTTGAACTGGCCATTGTTGTAGAGCAGAAGGAATCTTTCCAGCTACTTCTGTTTGTACTTCAGTTTTTTCAAAAACCATTGTTTGAGCAGAAGGACAACCGCATTGATGAGTATGTTCTGTAACAATTTGTTTTATTTGTTCAGCCTCAGTATATTCATTATCTTTAATAGACTCTAAATGTTTCTCAACAGCTTCTTCATCAAACTCTAGTGCTTCTCTTTCGATTATTTCAAGTGCACCCTCAGGGCAACCAGAAATACACGCACCGAGACCATCGCAGAAAACTTCATTTATAACCTTAGCTTTTCCGTCGACAACTGCGAGCGCGCCCTTTATGCTATATAAATCATTCTTTATATTACTGCACAGTCGACTACGCAATTACCGCATCCTGTACAAAGATCTTCATCAATCTTAATAATTTTTCTTTTTACTGTTTTATATTGTTTTGTTTCAGTCATGATTTAATCAAATGGAAGTGATTATATATTTTTAATTTCGAACATGTTCTAATAGAATTACGAGATAGAATCACGAAAAGTATACTTTAAAATAAAAAATTAATTCTACTACACAGCCAAAGTACTCATTGTACAAATAGAAATTAAATCTTATTAACAATCAACTCTTATTTCTATTAAATTATGAATTTTCCAATCTCAAAAATTAACTTACTTCGAATAATATTTCTTAGCATTGGAATTTTATTTCTTCTCTTCTCTTATCTATGCTTCGTCAATATAATCCCTGGTTTTGAAATTTGTGGAAGTGCTTGTGAGTATTGGTGGTCATGGATCATAGATTTTCCTATACAAAAAGATTGTATTGAGATTTGTGTTTTCAGAAATGAATTATATAAACCTTTTATGGTAATTGGTGGGATCTCAATAATTTGTGAGATCTTATTTGAAGTATATAATCTTATTAAAAAATAAAATAAAATTAAATGTAGTATTTATTTTTAAATTAAAGACTCTATTGAATAAAAAAAAAGAGAGAAAAAAATTTTTTTCTTAACTATTAGAATTTAGATGCCTAATTTTTCCCTATTCTTCTCAATATGGACTAACATTGCATCAACAGCTTGAATTGGATCAGTTTCTACATGCAATATTCCACCTGTTAAATCTTTACAATCTTCGGTCAAGAGTTTAATCAAATCCGCACCACCAGTGACTGTTGGTACTGGATTGACATAGGTATATAGACCAAAAGCTAAACCAAATATTGCATCAATTGTGGCCTTTTGTTCCATATATTCTGGAGCTGCGGCTACTATTGGTAAATCTGGAATTGGTACACCACCTAATGCAACAGAGATAGTTCCAATCAAATCAGCAACTCTACCTGTGTCAGTACATGTTCCATAGCTAAGAACTGGAGGGATTCCCAGTTTTTCACAAACCGCTTTTAAACCCGGACCAGCCATATCTTTTGCTTCTGGTAAACATAATCCTCCAACTTGTAATGCACCGTTACCACACCCCATTGATAATACTAAAATATCTCTTTTAATTAATTCTTTAGCCACTTGAATTGTATGCACATCTTGTCCATAATCTCTAAGTGTAGTACAAGATATTAATCCAGCAATTCCTCGAATAGTACCATTTTTAATTACATCTAGTAATGGATCTAGTGTCCCTCCAAGAGCACCAAGAATACTTTCACTCGAAAATCCAACTACCGCTTCATTCATGTCCAAACCCATAATAGGTTCTACGCTCGCTCTCCGTTCCTTGAAATTATCAATAGCCATTTGAATTAATGTCGCTGCTTGTACTTCAGCTTTTTCAGGCTTATAATCCACCCGTTCAGTTACCCCCTCAAAAACCACAACTTCTGATACCGGAATTAACCTGAATTTATATTTTTCAGCATATATAGGGTCAATTGGCATACAACAATTCATATCACAGATAAAAGCATCAATGCAACCAGTTGCCAAGATTGCTTCTTGCATAATCCAATTTCCTGTAAACCCATAAAAAACATCGTCCATTTCCCATCTTTGTATCATTTCTTGTCCAGTCTCAATATTTGCTATAACTCTCAATCCTTCTGCACCAACTGCTTTCGCCTTTTCTTGCCATTCAGCTTTTCGTGCAAGTTGGACCATTGCAAATCCTAGAAATGGTTCGTGCCCATTTGGAAGGATATTTACATAATCTGGGTCTAAGACTCCTAGATTGACTCTCATTTTATGTGGTCTGGGAATATTAAATAAAATATCCTGAGTGAATTCATTTACAATTTGGCTTTGATATGCCATGGCAATCCCAAGTCTCATTGCTTTAAGTGCTAAACTTGCATAATAGCCATCTACATTTGTTAGGCAAGAACTAGTAGAAAACATCATTTCACCATATAGTCCACCTGGAAAAATTCCTAATTTTTTCCAAACTTCTTGTCTTTCGGATGGTGCCAATTTCTCAACTATTTTACTTTGTTCATTATAAGGTATATTAAAATCTTCCTTTACAAAATAATATAATCTCAGTGCAATATCTTTTTCTGAACCAGATGCATCTAAACCAAGACGCTCAGCAAAAATTTTTAGTTTCTCGGGTTCAGAAATTTTAAATGGAGTTTTACCTTCTACCGTAGCCTTTAAGGTTTTCAATGTTGTTTCAGTATGATAATGATAAGTGGACGTACCCATAACATTCCTAAGAAGCATCATTCGCATTGCCATTCCGTCCGCAGTCATTCCACATACACCACGTTTGTCTATTGATGAATCAGCTCTACAAGGACCATTAGAACATAAATCACAACGTGCACCTTTTAAACAAAATGGACATCTTTTATCAGGATCACCTCCAAACCCCTGAGCTTCAAAGCGATCCCAAATATTAGTCATACCATCTTTTTTAATTCTCTCATAAACTTTTTGAACAGATTTATGATAAGAAATTCTTTCATTTTCTATAATAATCACCTAATATGTGTACTCAAATCGATCGAATTTAAAAGCAGTCATTATAATTTAAATATATTGTTGAACATGTTCACTTGACTACTGCTCCACCTTTAAAATTAATAGTTAAAATTTTATCTAAATCTTCATTAATTTATTTTATGTCAGATTTAAAACCAGTTCAATGTGAAGATTATGAAGTAGGGCAGTCTGCTTCACTCTTCTTCTGGTGAGAGTGAATTAAACTATTCCTTTTTCTTTTCCTTTATCTTCTTTAATAAAAGTTCTGTTTCATCTTCCAATCTCTGTCTCACTTTTTTGGGATCTTTGACCAAGTCAGGATTGGGGAAATCAACTCTATCTGTTATCCCCCAATATGGAAGCGGTTCACCAGGAGGACATCCACCTACATGGATACAGCTCTTACCGGCTTCTTTAATCTTCTTTTTCAAAAAGTTGGTGCAATCTCCCACAAGAATTAGATCTTTACCAAAACGAACTCCTTCAGGGATTTCTTTCTTCCTTCCTAACACAATATCAATTCCTTTATTCTTATCATACTCGCCCAGTAATTTCAGTTTTACCATGCTAAATGCCATAAGCCCCTGGCAGGAGCTACATGCATTTTCGATGTAAAAGTTATACTCTGGCCACGCTGCAAAACCTTCCAAATATGACAGATGTAATGGCTTGTAGACTTCCTTTATTGTATTTCCTCTGATCTCTATTTCATTCTCATCCACAACCCCAAGTTCTCTGTCACGGGCAGCCTTAAAGTAATCTACATCATTAATATCCAGACCAACCATCCTACAAACGGTGGCATCGAGAGCTACTGGGTCCTGACTAGCAACGATACAACCAAAATCTACCGGATTTCCTGTTGTATGTGGTCCAAAACCCTCCATGGGCCTAATAAGATCAGCAATGGAAAGATCTGCCTTGATAACTGACCAAAGATCCATCATCGCAGCAGCGAGATCGGTCATATGCATAGCACCATGGATACTATCTTGTACTACACCCTTAATATTTTTAAGAGCGCATGTAAAAACCATACTTACGTGAGTTTTAAAGATAGGAACATTTACTATATGATCCGCTTCTACAAGAAAGCGAGGTAATTTTACATTTATTAAAGCGGATCTGGGATTTTGGATCTGAATTCTTATAAGATCAGTGTCACTTTTAATATCACGAATATCATCTACTCCAGCTTCCTCAGCTGCTTTCAATATTCCACTTACTTCAAGACATTCCATAGTATCGCATCCTATGGCGGAAGATTCTGCTAGAATGATTTTTTTTGGATTTGCCTTCCGCAGAGTCTCAATCACGGCTTTTACAACTGCAGGACTCGTGCACACGGAACTCTCAGGGGATCCAACATGTCCTCCATTAGGTTTTACAATCACAGTTGATCCTTCTTTAATGAGGGAATCAACTCCACCTAGATGGTTTAATGCATCCTCCACCATTTTTTTGGCATCAGTACCCTTTACAATAGAAACAATCGATTTTGACATATATAATTTCTTATTATATTTTTGTCAAACTACTATACATGATAATTTTTATTTATATGGAATCCAGCATTCCATTAATTCTTCTATTGGCCATCGTGTTAGTAATTCACATCCATTCTTCGTAACAAGAACATCTTCTTCTAGCCGAACGCCATCTTTGCCGCCTTTTTTACCGGTCCATGTCTCGAGGGCGAGCACCATTCCCTCTTTAAGCTCTATTGGAGGCCAACCTCCTTCCTTGGAACCACGGGAGATAAGTGGAGGATCATGAAGCGTAAGGCCAAGACCATGACCAACTGCGTAAGACCCAACTTCACTCCATCTGTCATATCCCCAGTATTTAGGTGAGTCTGGCCATTTTTCAGCAACATCATGAGTTGTATTTCCCGCCTTTACAGCGCTTATCCCGTTATATAACATCGCACGGCATTCCTCGTACAGGTCTTTCTGTTCTTGGGTGGCCTTTCCACAACAGAAAGTCCTGTATACACAGGACAAATAACCTTGGTAAGATGCCCCATCAACGTCTATATAGATTAGATCACCTGGTCGTATAGGCTTGTCACTGAATGACCATCCGAAAGGATTGGTATTGTAGCCGGAACAGCATACCAGGTCTTCAGTATGATCATCACCCTCCTCATATAGGGCTTTTATGCCTATACCCACGAGATCACACTCCCTTATACCTGGTTTTATGGCATCTATAATAGCTGCAAACGCCCTCTCGGAATTTGCACAAGTTATACGCATTAATTCTATTTCGTCTTGAGTCTTTATCAATCTGGCTTCATCCATTGTGGACTTTCCATTAACTGCTTTAATTCCCTTTTTGTTAAATGCCTCAACATAGAGCGCCTGCATTGTAGTTCCATCTACACCTATAGGCTCTCTCTCCATTCCATGTTCAACCATCAATTTAACTATCCTTTCGGTCATCCTTCCAATATCTAGGCCCTGTACATTTTTCGGAGCCAATTTTGGAGTCCCAAGTGAAGGTTTTACCCTATTTTCCATCCAAGGCATTCGCCTCTCTGTTTCTGAGGGTGTACCTCCACTGAATAAGTATGGCTCACCGTTTTTTGCAATGAAAACACACTGCATTTCGAGCATCCGCATGGGTGTGGTGACATAATAGGATGTGAGATATCTGATATTGGCTGGATCAAATGTTAATAAACAACCAAGACCATCCTTTTCCATCTGCTCCTTTGCACGGTTCAACCTTTCTTTACGTAAACGATCATAATTAATTCTTTGTTCATAATCGACCGCATATTTTCCAAATGCCATATTTTTTTATGTCCATTAATTGTTTTATTTTTTTATGGGTGATCGATTATGGTCACCCTGATCGATTAATTATATACATGAAAGAGTCTTATTTAAATTTATATTTCAAAATATATAGCTGTACTTGAAGCCACAAATAAAATATACAAAAGAGCAATTGGTCGTTATAAGCTATACTTCAGCACCAAAAATACTTTTATTTCAAGAGCGCATAAATAATGATTTGATTAAGATTTGAGTTTTTAATTAAGTTTTGCAGGTTAAGTCTTTAAAATTTTTCCATTTTCCTTCACTTTTGAAATAAAGAGCTTGAAAAGGTTTTTAATTAATTTTGTCAAAATTTAATAATCAATAATATATATGGATGAAGAGAAAAACAAAAAGTAAAAAGGAGAAATTGCCATGTCACAGAAATACAAAAATCTATTATCACCGTTTAAAATAGGCAATGTCGTTTTGAAAAACCGATTAATTGCATCAAGGAGCAGTCCCAGTTATATTCAAGGATCTGAGACATATCCAACCGAGGCGCTAATAACACATTATGCCAACAAGGCCAAAAACGGGATGGCTATTGTTACCTGCGGCGGTGTCGGCATGCCGCATTTTGTTCCCGAAAAGAAACGTGCAACATTTATCGCAAAGACAGTGCTACCCGGTTCTTTTGATATATATAATGGGACCTGTAAACGATATCTCTCCCAACTGACCGATACCATCCATTTTTACGGTGGTAAGGCATCGATGCAAATCGGTGGATACGTCCCGCTTCAATTCGATGTCAGTGATGAATCCCCTGAAGAAGTTGTGTTCCCTGGAATTAAACCCCGAACCAGGGAAGAAATTCCGGTAGACGTCCTGGATGAAGTTGCCAATGATTTTGTACGTCAAGCAATTATATTGAAGGCAGTAGGCTTTGATATGGTCTATCTTCATATGGCTTACCGATTGACCATACTGGGAAGATTCCTGTCGCCGCTCACGAACAAAAGGAAGGATCAATATGGCGGAAGTGTTGAAAACAGAGCACGATTTCCTATAATAGTGGCAGATCGCATCAAGCAGGCTTGCGGAAACGATTTTCTGATTGAGGCTAGTATAAGCGGAAGCGGAATGCCGGGGGGTATAACCTTGGAGGATACAATTCAATATGCCAAGTTATTTACCGGATACATCGACTTGCTTCAGCTTCGAGCAGCCCACATTGACCCAGCTCACCCCAATGGCTTCATGTCTGAGCGAACACCATACTTGTATATGGCCGAAGCGGTTAAAAAAAGCAAAGTGGATATTGCGGTGGTAACAGTGGGTGGATATCAGGATCTTGACGTTTGTGAAGATATCATCGCTTCTGGAAAAGCTGATTTTATTGCCATGGCCAGGGGAATAATCAGCAACCCGGATTACGGACGTCTGGCTTACGAAGGCAAAGGCGAAGATGTAGTACCTTGCATCAGGTGCAATTTGTGTTTATCGGCAAGCTTTTCTGATCCAATGGTTAGTGTATGTTCTGTTAATCCAACCTGGGGATTGGAGCATAAAATTGAACGAATGATTCAGCCTCCCACACAAAGGAAAAAGATTGCCATAATTGGTGGTGGTCCGGCCGGAATGAAAGCTGCTCTAGTTGCAAAGGAAAGGGGACATGAGGTTACATTGTATGAAAAAAGTGACACCATGGGTGGATTGCTTAAAACTACCGATAATGTTTCATTTAAATGGCCCCAGCGTGATTTTAAAAACTATCTTTTCCGGCAGGTTACCAAGGCGGATATTGAAGTGCTTTTGAATACGGAAGTTACACCGGAAATGCTGAGGCAGGAGAACTACGATGCGGTTTTAGCCAGTGTGGGGTCTGAACCGATTGTCCCCCCAATTCCCGGCGTTGACCAAAAGAATGTTGTGTTTGCCCCCGATGTTTACGGGCATGAAGATAGCCTTTCAGAAAAAGTTATAATTATCGGTGGCGGAGAAGTGGGTGTGGAAACCGGGATGCATCTGGCTGAGAAAGGGCATTCAGTTACGTTGCTAGAAATGGGGGGTATGCTGGCACCCCATGCAGCCCCGCTTCATTTTTACACCTTGTTTAAGAAAGCCTGGGAGAAGCTGCCCAATTTTAACTACTTTTTACGGGCTTACGTAAAAAGCATTGGAACCGATCATGTCGTCTATACTAAAGCTGACGGTTCTGAGCAAACCATAGAAGCCGGTACGATTGTTTTATCGGTCGGTATGAAACCCAAGAATGACCTAGCACTTACGTTTTATGGAGCCGCCGATCAATTCTTTATGATCGGTGACTGCAGTGTTGTCGGTAATATCCAAAAGGCCATTCGTAGCGCGTTCAGCACCGCTTCCATGCTTTAGCACTGCGACTTATGCTTGGAATGAAAGGAGATGTATCATGAGTGCTTATGAATGTGAAAAAATCGCTAAGTTAATTTAGTCTTGTTATGTTAGTCGTAATTCTCTTTATTCTATTATTATATCATTTATCACATCATAATAAAGATATATATAGGAATGTTCCAAAATTCCTATATCTAAACCAAGACGCTTAGCAAAACTTCTAAGTTTATTCAAGTTTACATTATATAATAAAAACGTTAAAATAAGATGTATATACTAATTATTCTATGAAAGTTGTAATAATAGGAAATAACGTTTCTGGGACTTTTACTGCCCAAAATTTAAGATATTTTAATGATGAAGTTGAAATAGATATTTTTACACAAGAAAAATATCCTTATTATACAAGAATCAATTTACCAGAACTAATTTCAGGAAAAAAAACTCTTGATGATTTAATTGTTTTTAAAGAAGATTGGTATAAAGCCAAGAAACTAAATTTAAATCTCAATAAAAAAATCAATAATATCAATCCAACCAATAAAACAATTAAGGTTGAGGGAGAGACAGACCTAGTATACTATGACAAACTTATTCTTGCTTTAGGAAGTACTCCAAATATTCCTCCGATTAAAAATGCTGTTGAAATGAAAAGTAAAAATCAAGGATTATTTACTTTGAGAAGTATTGATGATGCATTAGATATAAAAGACTTTATTAAAAATAAAAATGCTAAGAAAGCAATAGTGATCGGTGGAGGTCTACTTGGTTTAGAATTAGCAAATCAAATAAATAATAGTAATTTAAAAACAACAGTAGTAGAATTCTTTCCCCGTTTATTACCAAGACAGTTAGACGATGAATGTGCTACTATGTTAAAAGAGGAAATAGAAAATAGAGGAATTCAAGTTGTTTTAGATGCTGCAACTGAAGAAATTCAAGGTAATGGTGTAATTACCGGAATTAAATTAAAAGATGGGCGCATTTTTGATACTGATATAGTTTTAATTCAAGCAGGAATTAACCCGACAATTGATTTGGCTAAGGAAGCAGATATTAAAACGAATAGAGGAATAATTGTAAATGAATTTTTAGAAACGAGTGAAAAAGATGTGTATGCAGTTGGAGACTGTATAGAATATAAAAATCAAATATGGGGTATTATTCCAGCATGCATGGAACAATCAAAAGTAGTTGCTGCTTCTGTACTTGATTTGAAAAATGTTGATTATAAAGGAACTACACCAAAAAATACTCTTAAGATTGTTGGGTTGGAGTTGACCTCAATAGGAACTATAGATCCCTCTAAAGAAGAAAGCGGGGCTTGGGAAATCTTAAAAAAAGCAGATAAAAAGGATTGTTGTTATCAAAAGCTAGTTTTAAAAGGAAATAAGTTAAAGGGTGCGATTTTATTCGGTGAAAATAATGCCATGTCGTACGTCTATAATAAAATGGAAGAAGATGTTGACAAAGATGAGCTTAAAAGACTTTTAGAATTATATTCTTATACATGTAACAAATGTGGTTTAGAGTATGATGAAGCTAAAATGGGTGTTCTTTTTAAAGATCTGCCTCCCGATTGGAAATGTCCAAATTGTAAAGGCTCTAAAAAAGATTTTACAAAAAAAAATTAAAATTTAATTAAATTTTTACTGAGGTGATAAATTATTTCTATCTATCGGTGTAAAAGATGTAATTATATTTATGATAATAATGAAAAAGATATTCCCTTCGAAGAATTAGAAGAGGGGGAATATAAATGTCCTAAATGTCGTTCCTCAAAAAAATTCTTTGTTAAAAAGGAACCACGATAAAAAGGCAAGTTTTGAACTTTATTATAGGAAAAATATCATTACATATAAAAACAGAAACAACTAATTCTTATTTAATTTAATTTAGTTACTCATAAAAAACCGTGCTCAATTATGGGAGAAGAAAAAGAAATTGTGCATTCAAATTTAAATATGGCTTCTTATGGCTTTGGTAAATTCTTAACTGAATTTGTCGAAATGGCATTTACCGCATGGTTGTACTATTATTATGTAAGAACTATTGGTGTTGATGCCTTAATCATTGGAGTGGCTGTAGTGATATATGCAATTTGGAATGCAGTAAATGATCCTTTAGTTGGATACCTAACAAATAAACCATTTAAATTCACTAAAAAATGGGGGAGAAGATTTCCCTGGATAATGTTCGGTGGCGTCCTTTATCTATTTAGTTATTTACTTGTATTTTCACCTAGAATGTTCCTTCCAAATCTCGATCCTCAATCAGGAGCTTGGATCTTTTTCATTTGGTTTATAGTTTCTACATGTATCTTTGACACTTTTAACTCAATATTTTTTGTGAATTTTTCAGCTCTTTTTCCTGATAAATTTCGGTCAGTAGATGAACGTAGAAAAGCAACTGGAATACAAACACCTATCGCAATAATTGGAGTAGCACTAGGGGCTTTATTACCACCTTTGGTCATAGAGCGTCTTGTACCGAGTACATATGTAGTAAAAGGAGGGTTAATCATGGTTATCGGATTAATTGTTTTAATGCTTTCAATTCCTGGTTGTAGAGAAGATCAAGTTACAATCGATAAATATCTCAAATCATCTGAAACTGAAGAAAAAATGCCATTCTTTAAAACCTTAAAAATGTCGCTGAAACAGAAAGCATTTTTATTCTTCATTATTACATATACACTTTATAGATCACTTGTAATTTGTTTCCAAGCATCTATCCCATTTTTTGTAGAATATATCCTAGCTGAAGAAGTGGGAATTCAAACATTATTATCCGCTGGTTTTCTTATTGGGGCACTAATCTCTTCACCAGTATGGGCTATTGTCGCTCGGAAAACTAATAACAATAAAACTGTCATGTTGATAAATAGTTTCTTGTTAACAATTTTCACTGTACCATTCATATTTCTTAATAGTGTTTGGGTAGCATTTATAGTTCTCATTCTATGGGGATTTGGCCTTGGAGGTTTTTGGACAATGATTGCACCTGTTCTAGGTGATGTTATAGATGAATCTGTAGTAAATACTCGTAAACGTCAAGAAGGTATATATAATGGCTTTTTACAGTTCTTTGGGAGATTTGCAATTTTAATACAGGCTATTGTTTTTGCATCAGTACAAACGATTACAGGATTTTTGGAAGGACAACCTTTATCTGCCCAACCAAGCTCTGCAATATGGGGGGTACATGTACACTTTGCCTTGATTCCAGCAATATTTATGCTGTTAGGTGCGATAGTCTTCTGGAAATTTTTTCCTTTAACTCCAGAAAAAGTAAAAATACATCAAGATAAAATTATAGAACTTAATCTCTAATTTTTTTTTATCTTTTAATTATCAATTTTTGATCAGAGAGTCTTGATTAATAATCATCAATAGAATTGGTTTAGATTTATAAATTATTAAATTAATATTTTTTATATACATTCAATTACATTTCATAAAATCAAATAAACCAATATAAAATTAAGAATTAGTGGTAAAAATGGGAAAATGGGAATGTCAAGCATGCGGATATGTCTATGACGAAGAAGCTGAAGGTACTAAATTTGAGGATTTACCAGATGATTGGACTTGTCCTGTCTGTGGTGTAGGAAAAGATATGTTTGAAAAAATTGATTAACTAACAATAATTTACTTCTTTCTAATTTTTTTTTATTGATTATTTTCTCAGAAATTTTATAATAAATAGAATATAAGTTTTTAACTTGAATTATATTACTATTAAAAAATAATATATAAATCCTAATGAATGAAGGTGAAATTAAAATTACTCATTTAGAATTAATGAAAAATGTTTACTATGTAGGATATGTAGATTTCGAAGTTCGTAATTTCCATGGTTATAGTACACATAAAGGTTCATCTTATAATGCATATGTAGTGAAAGGAGAGAAAACAGTATTAATAGATACTGTGAAACGACCTTATTTTGAATATTTCCTTGAAAATGTAAAGGAAGTATGTGATCTTGCAGAAATTGATTATTACATCACTAATCACGTTGAGATGGATCATTCTGGATCATTTCCGCTTATATTAAAGCATTTACCAAACGCTGAATTAATTGCTTCAGAGAGAGGAGTTGATATCTTAAAAGCACATTTTCATGAAGAGGTTGGAGAAGAAGTTTTTAATAAAATAAGGGGTGTTAAAGAAGGAGATACTATAGATATCGGAAATGGCAAAAAAATCACATTTGTACCAATACCAATGATCCATTGGCCAGATTCGATGGTCTCTTTCATGACTGATGAGAATGGTAAGAATATATTGTTTTCTAATGATGCATTTGGACAGCATTTTGCCACATCAAAACGTTGGGATGATGAGAATGATATGTGTGAAATAATGCAAGAAGCTGAGAAGTATTATGCAAATATCTTACTACATTTATCTGGTCTAATTTTGAAAGTCTTACCAAAGGTAGGAGCATTACCTATTGAAATCATTTGTCCTTCTCATGGAGTATGTTGGCGTAGTCATATTCCAGAAATAATAGAAAAATATACTAAATGGTGTAAAGGCGAAATTGCTGAAAAGAGCGTACTTATAGTATATGATACTATGTGGGGAAGTACAGAAAAGATTGCTAAGGCATTAGCAAAAGAAATTAGTCACAGAGGTATTCCTGTAAAACGTTTTAGATTAACTAATGCAGACTATTCTGATGTAATTACAGAAGCTATGAAGGCAAAAGCTATTTTAGTGGGAAGCCCTACTCTTAATAATGGGCTGTTTCCAAGTGTGGCAGAGTATTTATCATATCAAAGAGGGTTAAAACCGATGAATAAGGTCGGTTTAGCTTTTGGTTCTTATGGTTGGTCAGGTCAAGCTCCACAAGAAATTGCTAATATAATGAAAGAGACCAAATTTGATGTTATGGACGAATTGATTAAGGTTAAATTCGTACCAAAGGCAGAAGATTTGGATTTTAAAGAAATTGTGGATAAATTAATCGAAAAAATGACAAATTAAGAGGTTAAACAAATGGATTTTATGCTAACTGAAGATCAAAAAGCTTTAAAGAAAAAGGCAAGAGAGTTTGCTATTAATGAAGTACTCCCAGTTGCAAGAAAATATGATGAGTCTGAAGAGTTTCCTCTACCAGTTATCAAAAAGGCTTGGGAAAAAGGATTATTAAATTTAGGGATCCCTAAGGAATATGGAGGTCCCGGTTTCGGTTTATTAGATTCCTGTATTGTTGTTGAAGAAATTTCTTCTGCATGTCCAGGTATAGCTACTTCAATTTTTGATAATAACCTTGGAGCTGAACCGATTGTAATAGGCGGAAATGAAGAACAAAAGCAAAGGATATTGAATGAATTAGTTAACGAATTTAAATTAATTGCTTTTGCTACTTCTGAACCAACAATGGGATCTGATGTTGCAGGAATGAAATGCAAAGCAGAAAAAGATGGAGATGACTTTATACTAAATGGAAATAAATTTTGGATTACTAATGGGGGATATGCTGATTATATAACTGTTTTTGCAACTATAGATCCTGAGAAAAAACATAAGGGGATTGCAGCTTTTATTCTGGATACAAAAAGTGAAGGAGTTAAATTAGGCAAGCACATTCCTAAATTAGGTCAACGATCATCAAACACTGTGTCAGTTGGTTTGAAAGATGTTAGAATACCTAAAGAAAATGTACTGGCACGACCTGGAAGAGGATTTGTCTTAGCTATGCAAACCTTTTCTCATACTCGCCCTGCTATAGGAGCCTTTGCATGTGGTTGCGCTCGCTCTGCAATGGAATATTCAATCGATTATGCTCAAAAAAGAGAGACTTTTGGACGACCCATTGGTAACTATCAAGTAATACAAGAAAAAATAGCCAATATGTATAAAGATATTGAGGCTGCACGTTTGCTAACATATAAAGCCGCATGGGAAGCAGATCAAGGCATGGATAATAATTTGAGCTCTTCAATAGCTAAAGCTTTTGCTTCCGATGTTGTCATGAACGTAACCACAGAAGCAATCCAGGTTTTTGGAGGTTATGGGTATCTAAGGACATATCCTGTCGAAAAATTGTTTAGAGATGCAAAATTATACCAAATATATGAAGGTACGAGTGAGATTCAGAGAATTGTCATTTCACGGTTTGTAATGAAACAGTACCAACATGCTATGCCTTTTCTTGGAAAAAAGAGAATTCAATAAAAATCTAATTATATTATTTTTATTCTTTAATTAGGTAATAATTCATAAATTTAAAAGAAAGTCATTTCTTTCTTGGAGTAAAAAAGTTGGTGATTAAGTTATAGAATTCATTTAGTGCTTCCTTTCCTTTCATGGTTGTTTGATAAATAATACTTCCATCATTTTTTTTTCCGATTGTTTCTAAAAGATTTCGTTCTAAAAGAAATGAGAAATATTCTCTACATAAACTGGTTTTTAATCGTAGTCTATTTATAATCCGACTAAGATGCAAGGGTTCCCGAGAACACAAATCCAAAATTTGGACCCAAATTTCATATTTATTTCTATGACCTGTAGCAGAATTAATATCATTGTGGATTGCTTTTTCCTTCATTATAGTCTATATTTAGCTTTATTTTGATTCCTTTTTCTGTCTGCAATATATACAGAATTTCGCATTAAGTTCCATTAATTCGCCACATTTACTACAATATTCACCACTTGGTATTCTCAGATTATTAAAATCCTTACCTAGTAAAGTAATGTATCTTTCTTTTGGTATGATTTCATATTTATCTAATAAATCCCCCCAAATATTCAATTCGTTATACTCTTTTATAAATTTACTAATATTCTTTAACACAAAATAGGTTATAATAATAAAAAGAGCCCGGGAACTGTCAATAAATATCGTAGAAATATTTATTGCATCTAAACTGAAATCTGTAAAAATTATTCTAGATATTAGAAAAATAAAAATATTAATAAAAAGGATGTAAAAGATTCCTTTTCATTTTTAAAAATTAATTTCATTTTTTCATCCAAACTATGATAACTCATTATTTTTACTCACCAATTTTCAAAATCTAATTAATATTGCAGAGATCTTCTATTTTAATGTTTCTCCGAAAGCTGGAGTGCTTAACTGCCCAAAAAATGATAGTTCCTCAGGCAAGAATGTATCAGACCTAAATATTTATATTACATCCATCTAAATTTTTACAAAACAAGTAAATGAGAAAAAATTAGATTATCACCTAACAACTATTAATCCCCAAAACTTTAAATAGAAAAAAAGATAGTAGTATACGGAAATACCAATTTATTATATCTATGATAGATGGTAGATTTCTTAATTTAATTATAAAAAACACTTTGGGCGAATAAAATGAATCGTACAAAACTAATATCTATATTTATAGTGATACTTTTTTGCTCCAATCCATTTCTAATTACATGTGTTGGATTTCAGAACCTTAACCTTACAAGTGATAATGAAAAAAATGTTAATTTAAATTTGAGTAACTCAATTTTAAACGAGGAAATCACTTTAATAGTTGGAAGTAACGAGGATAATGTGGAAATGGGTGTATTAACGTTTGTAAATAATTTGCATAAAGACATAGAAATTAATAAACAAGAAAATATACTTTCCTCTGAAACCAATGATATTATCATTATTTTTTCTCATGGTTCAGAAAAAGGCATAAATATGAATGGTGAGCTAATTTCTTGGAGTGACTTATCAGAATTAATTAGTCAAACAAAGGCTGATTTAATTGTGCTAGCAGCTTGTTACGGAGCTAACATTTATGATTTTATTGAAACTGATGACAAACAGGTTATCGGATTTGATGGAATAATTGATGCACTCATAATAGGATATTTTTGTGCTCTTGAAGTTAATACTTATTTTAATCACAATGATGAGGCAGACAGTAATTTTAAATCTTGCATTTCAAGATTAATTTTAATTCTAAACCAACCAGAACAAATTCGAGCCTTAGTTTGGACTAGATGCTGGAAATTGGATAAATTTTTTTTGTGGATTCCAATACAACTTAAGTGTCAACTTGATATAAAATTAAATAGCGCGGAAGTTGCGTTCGGGGGTGGAGTTGTAAACATTGTGAGATCAACACTACTGATGGAAATATCAATAGCGGGAGCCATACTGATTATTTTATTAACTGTAGTTGAATTTTGTGTAAATGCTAGCAAAATTTCCCATTCCCACGCGGGTGTTTCTGGAGCGTGGGTATCACTTGTAACACAGTTGATTCCAATTCCGGGAATTTTTTGGCAAGCTCATGATCCAGATGGTAATGTTATAGCAATAGTTCCAGTGAATCCTGGAGATCCTACAATAACAGCAACACTTGGCTCATTATTACGTGCAAATCTACATGATTGGAGATATCTTCATATAATATAATATATAAATTATATTTTTTTTTTTTATTTTAAACAAAATTCATTAATTAAATTGAAAATCATTTCTTTTTTGGAGTAAAAAATTTGGTAATTAAATTATAGAATTCATTTAGTGCTTCCTTTCCTTTAGATGTATCTTGATACATAATACTTCGATCATTTTCTTTTTCGATAGTTCCTAAAAGATCTCGTTCCAAGAGAATTATGAGATATTCTTTGCATAAACCAGTTTTTAATCTTATTTTATGTAAAATCCAACTAAGATGGGAGGGTTCATAGGAACACAAATCCTAAATTTGTTGTGCCCAAATCTCATATTTATTTCTATGACCTGTGGCAGAATTAATATCATTATGGATTGTTTTTTTCATCATAATAGTTAATATTTTCCTTAAATTTGATTCTTTTCTCTGTCTATAGAATATATAAAATTCCACATTTATTTCCAATAATTCACCACATTTTTTACAATATTCATTCCTTAATATCTTTAGGTTATTAAAGTCCCAATCTAGTAATCCCATATACCTTTGTTTTAGTACGATTTCATAATTATCTAATAGATAGATAACCCCAAGCATCCAATTCTTAATGTCCATTTATCCTTTTATTAGTGTTTTTTAATATGATATAAGTTAAAATAATATAGAATATGATAGAGATCAAAATAAATGCTACACATATATCAATATTTTCTAAACTGAAATTTGACAAAAAAGTATTCCGCTGATGAAATAAATAGAATTTATTCGTAGGCTGTATAAAAAAAAAGAAAGTTTTTCATGTTTCAGAATTAACTCCATCTTTTCAAACATTGGAACCTTATTATTTTAGCTTAAAAGTTACCGTATTTTAACCTATTTAAAAATCCTAAATTTAGGCACATAAATCTTAACCATCATCAAGAGTTCTTCAGATAAGTAAATTAAATTTTTTTTTTTTTTAATGAATATTCTCGATGAGTAATAATTATCTCTGTTTTATACCTAATTATGATATATAACAAAAAAAATACAACTCCAATAAAGATAAATACTAAAATTAAAAATAATGTAGTTAATAAGAAAAAAGCGGATAATAGCATTATCATCATAGCTATTTACTGAAAAATTAAAAAAGTTTGAATCTTACGTATTTGTTTTGATAAAAGATTATGATTTGTCTTTAGTTTTTTATCAATTTCATCAGGAATTCCTATAAGGGATTTCATAAGTAAAATATCAATATTGAATATATATATTAATATGGAACTTAAGTCCCTTATATTTTTACTTTAGACCTTCTTAAAGTTCTTTATGGTCTTATTCATTTATTGACTTGTTCTAATAAAGAGTTATTCTTTGGGTTTAAATTTGTTAGTTTTACTATTTCAATTTTCTTTTTTAAGAAAATAGTAATAAGTCTTATAATATTTGCGTTGACATAAGTTATTGCAAAAAACTAGAAAATTTTTATCTAACCATAGAGCCTTAAGCTCGTGAATTTTTAAATAACTGTGAAATTTGCTAAATTTATAGATATCTATAGGAGTATCACAATTTAAACATTTTCGTTCACTTAACTCCTTCTCAATTTTCTTTATTTCATGGATTTTAAGATATCTAAAACACTCACAACAATGGAGCTCTAAAAATGGTGTCTGCCATAATTTTAAAATATATTCAGGAGTAAAATTAACATTATCACTAAGAAAATCATAAATATTCAGTTCTTTACCACAATTCCAGCATGTTCTTTTCTTGAAGTATTTTTCTGCTTTAATAAGTTCTCTTAATTTTTGAATTTTTTCCCACATACCCGCGTTATTTAATTTTTTGAAGAATAGAGACATTTTTCAAACAAATTCTTATTTCTAATATAATAGATTATTAGTTTTTTATACTTTTATATTAATCGCTTATAAGAAGTAAGATTTATGGAAATTCTAAGATATCTTTAACGGCTTTTAAGAAATTCTCCTGGATGATTGTTGGTTCTATTCCAAGGGACTTTAGATCATCTAAATGTTCAAATCCATGTCCTGTTGTGAGAAAAATTGTTCTACAACCCGCATTTATTCCAAATTGGATATCTGAAGGATGATCACCAATCATCCATGATTTTTTAATATCAATATTAAATTCTTTAATGATTTCATCAATGAATTTTGTTTTAGGCTTCCTGCATTTACATTCATCTTCTTTTACATGAGGACAGAAGTAAGTCTTAACAATTTCAATATTTTGTGTTTTTAAAACATTTATTAAATGATTGTTGAATTTTTGAAAATCCTTTATTGAATAAAAACCCCTTCCTATTCCTGATTGATTTGTAACAATAAAAAAGAGAAAATCATTCTGAAGTAATTTTAATCCATCAATCACACCGTCTAATAATTCAAAATCTTCTAATTTATAAGCATAATTTTTATCTTCGATTAAAGTACCATCTCGATCTAATATAATTGCTTTCTTTTTGTTCATAAAATCTCTCCATCAAAAGAAAATAAAAATGATAACTGCGAGGTATGCTATTCCTAGAACGATATGTAATGCAGCAAAAATTCCTCCAACCTTTAATAATTTTTTATAGCTCATTCCTTCAACGCAATATCTGGTTGATAGATCCAATGTCATCATATCGGCAGCACTCCCTTGTGGTAAGAAATTTCCGCCTAAATTAATCCCTAAAATAAAAGCGATTAACAAGGGAACGGATGAAAAACCGGAACCTATTAAAACTTGAATTACGGGTATGAAAAGAACTGTAACGGGAACATTATCTAGAAAAGCGGAGAGAACAGATGACAATATCAATATTAAAATACATAACAAAAATAGATCAGAAGGTGCTATCTCCACTACAAAACTTTCTATTATAGCAATAATTCCCACTTTTTCAAAACAAAATACCAATACAAATAAACTTATAAAGAAGAATGGTAATTTGAAATCAACTTTTTTAAAGTAATAAGATATATCAGGTTTTCTTTTTCCTGATTCACTTCTCCTAGGATTGAAAAACACAAATAAAAGCATTCCAAGAAGTCCTACAAATATAATATTAGGAATAATAATTAGCATGATGAAAAAGAAGAATAAAGCTCCTAAATTTCGATAAAAGACTTTCGGATTAATAGATTCTTCTAATATTATCAGTTCATGTTCTTCTATATGCTCAGTTTCTAAGGGTTCATCATAATCAGTACAATGAGGTATCCAAATTTCTTTCATGTGTTTTTTGAGAATAAAATAATCTAATAGAGATAAAGTCAACAAAGTAGTAATAATAAAATATATAGAAAGACTTGCAAAAAACCAAGCAGTTGACAAGGTAAATCTACTTGCTATTAAAATATTTTGTGCAGAACCAAAAGGAGTTAGAGTAGCAGCAAGATTAATACAGATAGTCATTCCTAATAATATTGGAGTAGGATTTATTTTCATTTTTTCACTTGTGATTATTATCATTGGTATAAAGATAACAGCCACCGAAATATCTTCAATAAAAGCAGCACTTAAAGTTGAAATTAAACAAATTACCCAAAAAAACCTTCTGGTATTAGTGTGGAACTTTCTAGTAATTCTTGATGCAATTTCTTGAAAAATCAATTGTTCCTCTAATATAGCTACTATTGTAAAAACAGATACTAAGAAAAAAATTACAGGCCAATCTATAGATAAAATGAACTCTTCAATTGTAATAGTTGTTGGTGAGAAAATAAAGGTAGCAGTAGCAGCTGCTAACATTGCTAATAAACTATATGTTAGAAAATCTGTTTTTTCACGAAAAAGGGCAATTATTACAATAACAAAACAAAAGATAACAAATAATTGTAATATTATAATCATTGTCCTATTTTAAAAAAGAAAAATTATTTGATTTAATATTAATAATTATTTTTAGACAGCTTAAAATTTCATTATTTTAAGATATTAAAAAAATAAAAAAAAAAGAGATGCTTTAATTTGAAATTTAACTTTTCCATAAAAAGTGTAAATTACAATATTCTCGAGCCCAGAGACCTTCGGGATTAGCAACAGTAAAAGTTGCTTTAGGGTCCATACCCGGTTTCAAGAATCTTCTTTCATAGCATCCGTCTTTACAGATTATTTCAATCCACATTATATAGTGCTCGTCAGTCATAGGATGAGGTGTACCCATTGAGATACCCACATCAACAGTGACCTTATTACCCTCAATCGTGATTTTAGGAACATGCTTTTCTGTTTTCCAGTCTTTAGTTTGTTCTTCCATTAATTTCATTGGTTGTCCGCAGCAGATTGTCTCGGGAGAAGCAGGGTGTAAAATTTCTATTACTTTTCCGCATATAGAGCA
Organism: Promethearchaeota archaeon; assembly: GCA_019058425.1. Lineage (GTDB taxonomy): Archaea > Asgardarchaeota > Lokiarchaeia > Sigyniarchaeales > SOKP01 > Loki-b32. The sequence continues at coordinate 70,681 of JAHPYZ010000003.1, read as the reverse complement.
CCTATAAATTTCTTTTTGCTTCATTTTTCTTCTCACTTATAACCTTTTGTTTGTTAAATCATTTAATTTAATATTTAATGATTTTGATTTTAAATTAAAACTTGATATATTATTTTTAGAAATCTTCGCATTTCTTTCTATAGTACTCCCGAGGATGATCACAGGAAGGACATTTAAAATCTTTGGGTAATTCATCCATTTCAACTTCATAACCACACTCCATGCATACCCAAACGACTTTTTTACCGCGTTTAAAGAAAGCATCATCACCAACTAATTTTAAGAGTTTTCCATACCTTTCCGAGTGATGTTTTTCAGCTTTAATAATTGCACGGACTCTTTTGGCAACATCTGGATACCCTTCTTTCTCAGCTGTCTTAACTATGTCCGGGTAAAGTGTTTGCCATTCCATATTTTCTCCTGCTATTGCGGATTTCAGATTTTCTATTGTAGTCCCAAGAGTAGTTGGGAATTCTGCATCTGGGATCACTTTCATCTCATCAAATTTTTCTTCCTTCTTAAATTGTTGGAGCATTTTATAAAACCAACTACCATGTTCTTTTTCTTGATCTGATGTTTCATCAAAGATTTTTGATACTAACACAAATCCTTCTTTTTTCGCGACTTTAGAAAAATAATTATACCTATTACGTGCTTGAGATTCACCAACGTATGCAGTATATAATTTTTTAGCAGTTTCTTTCATAATTTTATACCTTTTTTTTATAAATTGGAAATTCGTTATATATGAATATATTTGGATTTAAATTATTTCCCCTTTTTTTTAACTTTTTTACTTATAATTTAAAGAAAAACATTACTAAGTTTATTTTAATAATAAGTTTCTGTCATTCTGCTTTCTTCTAACTCTACAGGATAACCCTTTCGGTGCCATATAATCATACCACCAGTTAGATTTCTGATATCTTTAAAACCCGCTTGGGCTAGTATTTGAGCTGCCATCATAGAGCGAGAACCAGAGTGACATATTGCAATTATTTCCTCATCTTTATAATCCTTAATAATATCTGGATTATTTAATAACTCTCCTAAAGGAATTGATTTAGTATTTTTGAGATGACCATGTGGACCAAGATATTCCTGGGGAGTTCGAACATCGATCATAAGAGGAGGTTCTTCTTCAGTGCTAATACGTTTAAAAAGCTCATCAGCACTAATATCTGAAACTGGAGGTGCATCAGGAGGTCTTAGTTCTTTTCTAGTTTTCTTTTTGACAGGAGCTATAACTTCAATAGGTTGAACCCTTTGTAATGTAGCAACCAACATTCCCTTTTCTTTTCCAAGATTTAATAACTTTGCTGCTTCGTTTAATTGAGAATAAGCTTCAACACTAGATTTAAATCCGGGATCCGTTGCATATACCTTTAATTTCTTATTTTCCGGTAGCGTGTCAAAGGCTTTAATTAGAGCATTTAAAGGGCCGGGACATGAAAGCCCACAAGCATCCACTTCTATATAATCTTCAGTTTCAGTAGCCTTTTCATGTACAAATTCTTCTATAACGTTTTCGGAACCTCCACATGCTGCCATTATTTCTTCTGTTGTGGCATTGGCCATCTCATAAATTTTAAAACCTCCAGTAAGTTCATATACTTCTTTAAAGCCACTTTGTAATAGAATTCTAAGTGCTAAATAACTCCTATATCCTACTTCACAGTAAACATAGATTGATTTATCAATAGGAAATTCATCTAAACGAGCTCTAAGTTCCTCTATTGGAACATTTATTGAACCTTCAATAGCTCTAGTAGAAAATTCTTCTTTTGTCCTAACATCTAATAAAACAGCTCCATTATTATTAATACTAGTTAAATCATGCCAATGCCAAATAGGCATATCTTCTCTAAGATAGTTGGATGCAACAAATCCTGCCATATTTACTGGATCCTTGGCAGAACCATAAGGAGGAGCATAGGTTAATTCTAATTCTTCTAAATCATAAACAGTACCATTAAATTTAATTGCTGTTGAGATGACATCAATTCTTTTTTCTGTGCCTGAACCTCCAACAGCTTGAGCTCCTAATATTTTTCCACTGGGAACTTCAAAAATTAATTTTAGAGTTATTGGAATAGCTCCAGGATAGTACCCTGCATGATTATTGGGATGAATATATATTTTATCATAATTGAAACTTAAATTTTTTAATTGTTTTTCTGTTAAACCTACGGAAGCAACGGTTATATCAAAAACTTTAACAACTGATGCACCCAAAACCCCCTTATATTCTGAATCTCTCCCAGCAATATTATCTGCAGCTATTCTTCCTTGCTTATTTGCGGGTCCAGCTAGAACTATTGAGATTGGATTCTTAGTTTGAAAATGCTGGACTTGAATAATATCACCCACAGCGAAGATATTGGGATCAGATGTTTGCATTCTACTGTTAACCTCAACATAACCCCTTTCTGTCAAATTCAAACCTGCATCTTTAGCTAATGAAATTTCTGGTTTAATCCCAATAGATAAAATTATTAAATCGGTTTCTATTATGCGACCACTTTTTGTTTTAATAAATGGTATATCTTTATCAGTTCTTCCAAAAGAGTCTACAGGATCTTCTAAAACCAAACAAACTCCATTTAATATTAATTCTTGATGAATAAATTGAGCAATTTCCTTATCAATAGGTGGCATAACTTGATCCAACATTTCAACAATTTTAACTTTCACTCCTTTTTCTGCCAAGTTTTCTGCCATTTCTAGTCCAATAAATCCACCTCCAACGATAACTGCCTTTTTTATATGAGTTTTTTCAGCATAGTTGCGTATTTTTATAGCGTCTGGAATTGTCCATACAGTAAAATATGGAACTGTATCAAGTCCTACAAACGGAGGAATTATTGGTTTTGACCCAGTTGCTAGAATTAAATAATCATAATCAAGAATATATTCATTTAATTGCTTTAAATCCTTTACTTTAACATTCTTTTTATCTTTATTGATTGAAACTACTTCATTATAAACTCGAACATCAATATTAAATCTCTCAAGGAATGTTTCTGGTGTCACCAATTCTAATGACTCACGATCTTTTATTATATTTCCTATATAGTAAGGTAATCCGCAATTCGCAAATGATACATAAGGACCTCGATCTAACATAATTATTTCGAAATCTTCTCTTAATCGTCTTAATCTAGCGGCAGCAGAAGCACCTCCTGCCACCCCGCCAACTATTACTACTCTTTTCATAAAAGTAACCAGATTCTTTATTTATTTACAATATCTTTAACTATTTTTATAAAGCGATTAATTTAAGTTTGGTTATTATAAGTTAGAAAAATTAGTATAATAACTAATATTATGAAAAATGATATTGAAATGGATCTTAATAAATTATTAACCGAAGTAAATTCATGTATAGACTGTATGGATTGTATGGAAGTATGTGATACTTACAAGGTTACTCATAATGAGTTAAAATCACCTAACGGACGATTAAAAATAGCTGAAAAAGTTTTTTCTAATAATCTTATTACAGAAGAAGAGCGTATAGGGCTCTATACTTGTACATTATGTGGATTATGTGATTTAACTTGTCAACAAGAAATTCAAATATCAGAGATTGTTCATTCATCAAAAGTTAAACTTGTAGATGAAAATAAAGCACCATTAGAGATACATAATAAAATCATAAGAGGGATTACTGAAAAAGACAATTCTGTTGGTGGAAACCCAGAAGATAGATTAAATTGGCTGCCTGAAAGTTATAAAACAAAAGAATTATTTGAAAAAAAAGACTCAGATACTCTGTTATTTTTAGGATGCATGTCTTCATTTCGTGTAATGGAGAGTGCTCTTGCTCCCTATAAAATCTTAAAACTTGCTGGTTATGATTTTAAAATTTTGGAAAAGGAACCATGTTGCGGAGAATATGTATATTCCGCTGGAAATCTTAATCTTGCAAAGAGAATTTTTCAAGAAAACATTGAACTCTTTAAAAAGATAGGAATAAAGAATTTGATAGTTACATGCGGAGGTTGTTTATATGCCTTTGACAAAGTATATAGAAAATATTTTAGGGATTTCAATCTAAATGTGAGACACATAATTGAGGTGATTTATAAGTTGGAAAAAAGTAATAAAATCACATTAAAACCATTGAATAAACTAATTACATACCATGACTCTTGTCGAGTTGGGAGAAAATATAAAAGTGGGCCTCTATACTCTGAACCTCGAGAACTTCTAAATAAATGTGGCTTAAAAGTCAAAGAATTATCTAAAAACCCGGAAGAATGTCCTTGTTGTGGAGCAGGTTCCGGAATTAGAGGTGTTGATAGTAGTATTTGTATTAAAATAGGTAAAGAATTATTCAACAAGGTTGTAACTAAAGAAATTGTTACTTCTTGTCCTTTATGTGTATTTAATTTTAGATATGTTAACTATAAGAATCAATTCGATAAAGAAAGTAAATATATAACTGATTATATTTTTGATTCAATGAAAAAATAAAAAAAAAATTAACCTCTATAATCCAAAATTATTACTGCATCCACGAATAGTTCGTAATTTTCATCTTCGTCGAAATCATGTATGATAACCTTTTCTACTTCATCGAGTTCTCCTTTAATCTCATTTAGCTCTGATTGCTGCAAAACTTTTACATCAGATTGCTTCAATTTCTTAGCAATTTCTACGGTTCCAGGGATTTCTTTTGCAGAAGTTAGTACTATAACTCTCCCTGTATATTCGGTTAACTTAAGTGCTAATTCTAAAGACTCATCCCCCGTATCAACAATAAGTGTTCTCTTTTCTCTCAGTTCCTCAAGATCAGGAACTTCTAGATAAGTGCCCTTTCCTTTGAACTCATCTACTCCGAGAATAACTCGTACATCTAATTGACAAGAAGTTACAACTTCAACTTCTGGTTGGGTACCCTTACGGTAATTGTTAATAGCAGCTTTTAAGGCATCTGCGGCTAGGTTTGAACAATGCATCTTGATCGGAGGTAAACCATCTAATTCTTCTGCTACATCGCTTCGAGTAATTTTATATGCATCATCAAGAGTCATTCCTTTAGCCATCTCAGTTACCATTGATGAAGTCGATACTGCAGACCCACAACCAAAAGTTTTGAACTTAATATCATCAATGATATCTTCCCCTTTGTCATTTTTCCCTACTTTTATGAATATTTCCATTAAATCTCCGCATACTGGATTTCCAACCTTTCCATATCCGTCGGGATTCTCAATTGACCCTACATTTCGTGGATTCCGAAAATGGTCCATTACCTTATCAGTATATTTATGTACACTCATTTAATTTTCCTCCTCTTGTAATTTTTTTAATAAATCTGAAGGTGTTAGTGGTGATAAAATTCTTAACTTTCTTACTATTCCGGGTAATACTTTTATAATTTTATCAATATCCTTTTCTTCTGTAAATCTCCCTAAAGTTAATAATAAACTCCCATGTGCTTCCTCATGTAATAACCCACACGACATAAGCGTATGAGAGGGTTCTAGAGTCTTTGAAGAACAGGCAGAACCCGTTGCTACCTCCACTTTTTCATCCTTTAAGGAGAGAAGCAATGATTCACCTTCAATATAATCAAACCGGAAATTAGCATTATTTGGCGTCCTTCTCTCAGCATGCCCATTTAAATACGATTTAGGTATCTTTAAAACTTCTCTAATTAATTTATCCCTAAGAATTTTTAATCTAGCAGCTTCTTCATTTATTTCTGCCTTCAATATTTCAGCTGCTTTGGCAAATCCTATTATCCCAGGCATATTCTCAGATCCAGACCTCATCCCATGCTCTTGACCCCCTCCTATAAGGATAGGGTTTACTCGTATTCCTTTCTTAAGATATAAAGCACCGACTCCCCTTGGACCATAGATATCGTTCGAAGATAAAGTCAATAAATCAAAAGGAACTTTTTCTACATCAAGAGGGATTGTACTTTCACTTGCTACAGCATCAGAATGAAACCAGATATTTTTTTTTTGGGCAAGTTGCGAAATTTCTTCTACTGGTTGAATTGATCCAATTTCATTACTCGCTGTAGAAATAGAGATCAAAATAGTCTCATCTGTTATCAAACGTTCTAATTTACCAAGGTTTATTATACCAAATCTATCTACAGGAACCCTACTCACTCTAAATCCTTGTTTCTCTAAATATTTTCCTATATTTAAGATTGAAATATGCTCAATTTCTGAGATTATAATATGGTTTCCTTTTTTTTTATTGCGTAATGCTCCACCAATAATACCTAAATTATTTGATTCGGTTGCTCCAGAGGTAAAAATGATATTATCTGAATTTGGAGCATTAATAAATTCAGCAATCTTCTGTCGAGCTTCCTCTAAATCATTCGTCGCATGGAATCCATAATTATGTAATGAAGATGGATTTCCGAAGTTTTTGGTAAAATATGGTTTCATAGCCTCAAATACTCGAGGATCCACTGGTTTAGCTGCTTGGTAATCTAAATAAACACTCATCTTCTACACCTTACTTGTTCATTTCAATTTTTTAAAAACAAATATCAAATCATCGCCATCTTTATTAAATTCTACTACCTTTGTATCAGTTCTCTTTGCCCACCTTTTAAGATCCTCTTCAGCAGCTGGATCATCAGCAATAACTTTAAAACACTGTCCTACATTAAGAGTTTCACTTAAATTTCTTACCTCAAACAAAGGTTCTGGACAGAATAAACCACGAGTATCTAATTCTTCATCAATTGTTATTCCCTCATTTTCCTCATGACTCACTTTAAAAACCTCTTTAAAACGATTCTATTTTTATTTTATTCCTTGAGATATAAACGATTCAAAAAGAGTATAAATCTTCTTATTATAATTTAGTAAATTTTATTCTAATTAAGAAAAATTATATAAAATCCATAAAAAAGGATGATTATATTTTATAAATCATTAAAATTAAGTGCATAAAAAAGAAGAAATTAGATAGAAAGTCTACTACATTCCAGCTAGTTGTTTAATATGTTTTACACCATCGACCGCGTCGTCTGCAAAATCATCAGCTCCAAGTCTTTTTGCAAGTTCCATATTTAAAGGAGCACCACCAACAATTAATTTAACATTATCTCGTAAACCAGCGGCTTGTAAAGCTTCATGAACAACTTTTATGTTTTCAACGGTCATAGTCAATAAAGTACTTAAGGCAACAATTGTAGCTCCAGTTTCTTTAATCTTTTCAATTATTGTATTCTCATCGACGTCCATCCCCAAATCATGTAGTTCAAAACCAGAACTTAAGAGAAGTGAACCAAGTATATTTTTTCCTATATCATGATTATCTCCTTTCACAGTAGCCAATATGATTTTCACTTTATCCTCTGCTCTTTCGGTTGCAGCCAATGCTGGCTTCAAAACAGCAAAAGCTTCTTTCATAGTCTCTCCTGCAAGAACGAGTTCTGTGAGATAGTATTCTTTTTCTTCATAACGGCGTCCTACTTCATCCATCCCCTTTGTTAAAGAATTTAAAACATCAAAAGCATCTTTACCTTCATTTAAAGCTTCTTTTACTGCGTCTGCAATATCATCAACTTCCAATTCAATTACTAGTTCTGTAAGTTTTTCAAAATCCATAAAAATCTCTTTCCTTTAAGAATATTTACAGTAATTATTATTAAAATAAATTAAAATTATCCTTTAAATCTTATTTTAATGTAATTTTGTATCAATCATAATAAATCTAATTTTGATTTAGAAAAAGAGATCGAGGGAGATGAGAAAAATTAAAATCTTAAAAGTCTAAGATTTTACAAAATTTAGATAGTTACCATTTTAATTAGGAAATTCCTCATTAAAGTGTATGTCACATCAACTTTAGGGGATATTATTTGTATTTTCTCAATCTTCCCTCTAGTGTATAAGTATGATACTTTTGTATTTAAACTTAATTCTCAAATGAAATACCAAAAATTCAATAAATTATGTACTGTAATGATATATCAGAGCTGAAAAGGTACAAGACATATCAGTAAGCAATTTTAAGAATCCAATCCTAATTGTAATTACTTTTTATTCTAAATTTTAGCGTAAATTACTTTTATAATATTGATGTAGTTTACTAATTTTGGCACTAAAAATTTAAATAAGAAATTATTATAAAAAATCGTGCCAGAAAAAGAAAAATTATTAGAGGAAATAAATCAAGAAGGTTCAAAAAAAGTGTATGAAAATATTTCAAAATATGAATCTTTGAAAAACAATAATTTGAAGTATGCAATTTATAGTGAAGGATTAGTTAAGGATTATGAGATTGGGGACTTTATTGTTCGAGCTGTTGATAATATATCCCTCTCAATCGTAAATGGAGAATTCTTGGTTATCAAAGGTCCAAGCGGTGCGGGTAAAACATCGCTTCTAAATCTATTAGGTGGATTAGATTCCCCCAATGATGGAGTAATTTACAACTTTGGTGTTAAAATTTCTGATATGGAGGAAGAATCATTAACAACATGGCGTTTAGTAAATTCAGGTTTTATCTTTCAGAATTATAATCTGATAAGCACACTTACTGCTGAGGAAAACGTTATGTTTCCAATGAGTCTTTCAGGTGTTAACTTTAAAAGACAAAGGGAACGTGCAATAGAACTATTGAATAAGATGGGTCTTAATGATAGAAGGGAGCATTTACCATTTCAACTATCTGCAGGAGAACAACAAAGAGTAGCAATTGCACGAGCATTAGCAAATAATCCACCTATGATTATTGCCGATGAACCAACAGCAAATTTAGATAAAAATACTAGCAAGTTTATTCAAGATCTTTTTAGAGAGTTAAAAGATAAAATTAGGACGATTATTGTAGCAACTCATGATGATTTTTTAATAAACTTGGCTGATAGAGTTATTACTTTTGATGATGGGAAGATATTAAAAGAAGAAATAGTGAATGAATTGGAGGATTAGGAATTTCAATAAAAAATGTCAGCCTTCGATTTTGCACTGAAAGATCTCTACCGGAAAAGACAATCAAATTATCCGTTTCTCCTAATTATTATTATTATTATTGCCCTCACAGAGTTTTTGATATATTTTACGTCATCTTTGGGTTTAAACATATTTATTCAAACTGCTTTTGTTAATAGATTTTATTTCACTGGAGGAATTTATTCTATTTATAAACAATTCAATTCCTTAATCCAAATATTGTTGATAATTTTAACAGTTGCAATTGTAATTACAGTTACGACGACACTAGTTATATCTAAAAAAAGGGATATTGCTATTATGAAAGCTTTAGGTACACTCCCCAGGAAATTATACAGTTTTTATTTACTCGAATCTTATATTTTATATTTTATTGGATTTCTATTTGGATTAATCTTGGGTTTAGTAGCTTTTGGAGTATTTGCTTTAATTATGACTTTTTTTAATTATCCTATAGTGATGCGAATAGATTTAGTATATACTCCAATATTGTTTATTTGTTGTATTTTAGGTATTTTTTTTGTAACGGGATCTACTCTTAGGAAAATTGGAAGGCAAAAAGTAATCAATACTTTCTCGAAGGACGTACCGTATGATTATGATGCTTCTAAACAACTTAAATTTATCCCAAAATGGTTGATCTCAATAGGATTTAATATAAAAATGGCTGTAGTTAATACATTAAGGAAAAAAGGAGAATTTAAGAGATATTTATTAATATTTTCAATAATTGGTCTTATGATTTTTACTTTAAGCTTGGGGACAATTGTTTTAAGAACATCATCTCAAGAGTGGATTCGTAAATCTCAAAGTGAAAATTTAATAATAATCGGACATGAGGAGGTTCTTTATAATTATTCTTTAATGTATAGAATGTTTTCTGATCCTAATCTACTTATTAATGAAACTGATATAAATTTCATAGAATCCCAGTATTTGTTTAATATAAGTGATATAAGTGAGTTATATTCAATTGGTGAAATTGAAAAAATTGATGAACGGTTAATTAATTTTTATGATGTAGAAGAACTTAAAGGAATTATTATACATGAAGATGATTCTTATGAAGTTGTTGGTCAACAAAGAACAGATAATATCCCAATTATTGGTGTTAATCCTGATAACTTAATTCAAAATTTTGAGATTGAAGGGAAATTTTTTACTGAAGACGATGCTTATGATAATATGACAATAGGAGATAGTTTAGCCAGAAATCTATTTGATTTACCACTATATCAGAGTCTAAGACTAACTTCTATTGGATCAACTTTCCACATTAGTGGAATTGTTATTGATAGCTTTTATGCAGGATGGGCTGGTTATGTAGGATTGAATATTATTCAGCAAGCACTGAATTTGTCATCAGAAATTAATCTTGTATCATTAAAAATACAAGATGGTACATATGACACGATAAGAGATTCACTTGAAAATATCTCCAGTAACATCGGGGAAAATTTCACTTACTTAAAATTAGATGATGTTTTTCATATCAATTTAGATTTCTTAAACAATTTATCGCTCTACCCTATGATTTTAATTCTAGTGATTTCAATATTAAGTATATTGTCATTATATAACTATCAGAAAGCAGGAATAATGGAAAAGGCAAAAGATTTTCTTATTATGCGTGCTATTGGCTCAAAAACTAGATCATTGAAAAAAATTCTCTTTTTAGAATCAAGTTTTATTCTATTACCCTCTTTAATTGTAAGTTTAGGAATAGGGATGATAATAAATTCATTATTTTTGTTTAGTCGAGTCTTTTTGCCACCCTTGTATATCCCATTTATTTTTTTCCTAGTTTTATTCACAATTTTTATTATATTCAATTTTTTAAGCCTTTTTCCGATTATTAAAAAAATCAACAACTTTTCTATAAAAGACTTTACTATGTATTAATGATTTTTTTTAAAAAAAATTTGAAAATGATGAAGTAGATAAGATATTAATAAGTTAAATTTTAATTTCTAAAATTGTATTAATATATTAATTTCTAATAAAATGGTGATTCTTCTCTATGACTGAAGATGCTTTAAAAAATAAAATCAGAGAATTAGAGTTAGAATTAGAGAAAAGAGATCAAGAAATCGAACATCTTGATGATATTATTGAAGAGCTTCAAGATAAAATCATGGAACTAGAAGATCTCAAAAAATTAGAAGAAGGAGCAATAAAAAAAAGTAAAAAAATACAAGCTGCAGAATCAAGATTTGCATATGAACTCGAAGAAAAAGATAAACAAATTAGAGATTTAAAAAATAATATGGGTTTCTTGAGAAAAGAGAAGGTACAAATCCAACAAGAATTAGAAAGAATAAAATCAGAGATTAAGGATTCATCTGTTATTAGGGTTGAAGATTTAAGAAGTAAACAACCACTTAATGCTTTAGTCAAAGATTTACAAGAAAAAGTAAATAAACAACGTTCAATAATTTATAAATTAAGATCCAGTAGTGCTAATAATGATGATTTCATTGAAGATTTAGCTCAAAGAGACGAAGAAATTGAAATATTAAGAGATGAAATCTCAACTTTAAATCAAAAACTAAAAGATCTTAGTTCTCCCTCTGATAAAAGTGGCGATTCAATCGCAAAAAAGTTAATTGAGGATCTTCAAAATCAATTAACCAAATCTAAGAGGAAAATTGGTGAATTAAAACAAGAACTTGAGAAATTTCAAAAAAAACAAAAAAAAAAAGAAAAAGAACCTTCTAAAATCAAAAGTTTTGAAAATAACATCAAAGGATTAAAGGCAGAAATTAATGCAAAAAATAATGAAATTAATGATTTAAAAAACGAGATTATCACTTTAAAAAAAACTGAAATTGCTTCCAAGTTTGAACAGAATGGAGGTTCTTCTGAAGACATGATCAAAACGTTAAGAGAAGATCTCCAAACTAAACTTAACAGGTCGAAAATGCAAATTCAAGCACTTCAAGAGCAACTTAGTAATTATAGGAAAGGAAAACCAATTGAATCGAACGAATCTCAAAAAGAACTGGAAGGCAAATTAAAAATGCAAAGGGAGATGGCAATCTTTCTTCAAAAACAATTAGAAACAAAAGATGGAGAAATTGAAACAATAAAAAATGAAGCTGTACAAATAAAAACAAAATATAGACAATTAGAAAATCAAACTAGATTAAAAGATCAAAAACTTAGTGATCTACAACGCCAGTTAGATAGTCTTAATATTCAAACCCACGTATCACCAAAGAAGGAAGATCCTGATTTATCGTTGAGGTTACGAGAACTAAAGAACAAAGTAGATAATCTTAGTAAACTTAATAACGAACAACGAATAGAGATTTCTCAGTTAAGAAAAAAAATCTAAATTCATTATGGAATTAATTATCTTAGGAAGCGCTGCTGCAATTCCTATAAAAAATCGAAATTTATCCTCTATTGCTATTAAATATAAAAACCAAACTGTCATTTTTGACTGTGGGGAAGATTTCCAACGTAAATATGCGGAGGCTTCTCTTAAATTTAATAAACCACTTAAGATCTTTATTACACATTTTCATGGAGATCATATAATTGGACTCCCTGGATTTTTATTTCGATTAAGCTTAAATGATAGGACTGCACCATTAATGATCTTTGGACCTAGAAATCTTTTTCTTTATTTACTTCTCCATCAAAAAATTCTAGGGCTAAAAGCTAAATATCCTATCACCATTTGTGAAATTGACCATGAACATAAAGAAATTACTGAATTTGAAGGATTAGATTCAGAAGTACCAAAAAGATCAATGAAAATTACCAATAATATCATTTTCGATTCTAAACATTTTTCTGTAAAGTATGCCTTAGTGGAGCACTCTGTTATTACATATGCATATGCTTTTGTAGAAAAACCCCGTTTTGGAAAATTTAATCCAGATAGAGCAAAACAGCTTAATATTCCCGAGGGTAATCTTTGGAAAACACTCCAAGAAGGAGAAATAATTGAAATTAATGGTAAAATTATTGATCCTGTTAAAGAAGGAATTATCGGTCCAAAAAGTCCAGGAAGAAAAATTACTTACTCTGGAGATATGAAACCAAGCGATTCCTTAATAGATTTAGGAAAGGATTCTGATATTTTAATTCATGAAGCTACGTTTGCAAAAGCCTTATCAAAAACAGCTGAAGAAAAAAAGCACTCAACTTCAATTGATGCTGCAAATGATGCGATAAAAATGAATGCAAAACAATTGATTCTTACTCATATATCTTCGAGATATCAAGAAGATGCTGTAAGTTTACTAGAAGAAGCTAAAGAAATTTTTCCAAATACAATATTAGCGGAAGATCTATTGCGAGTTATATTGAAGTAACCGTTTTTCAGTATACAAAAGAAACATTTAAAAAATAATCAAATAAACACCATGATTTTTTTAATGTATCATTAGAAAAACATAACATATTTACAGCATCATTCATTTTCTTAACTAGTTCACAAAGAACTGATAAAAAATTTAATTTATGTAAAAATTGGTTTTAAAATTGACCGAAGGAACAGTTAAATGGTTTAATAACCGTAAAGGTTATGGATTTATAGCAACTGAAGAAGAAGGAGATATATTCGTTCATCACAGTGCCATTGTTAAAAAGGGTGATGAATTTGCTACACTAAATGAAAACGATAAAGTAGAATTTGAAATCACCCAAGGTGATAAGGGTCCTGCTGCGAGTAAAGTTGTAGTAACTGAAGCCGCTCCTCCCCAAGTTCGAGATTTTCGATATTAGGCTTCTTTTTGTTAAAAATCAATAAAAAATAATAGTATTTAATAAGTAGTAGGTAGTAATTAGTAAGACCTTGTTCTGCGATTGTTATCGAATCTTATCTTTTTTTTATAACTTGTAGACAAAACCAAATACCATATTAGCGGAAGATCTACTAAGAATTGAATTAAAATAATTGACTATAAACATCTAATATAAAAAAGAGGATATAAAAAAATCCAATTTATCTATTGCTCTAAACCCCACCGGCGATATGGGGAAGGATAACCACTTCTGATTGCTCATTGATAACTGTATCGGGAGTAGCTTTCTTTCCATCCACCAAGATTCCAAAATACTTGTTTTCCAAGTTTAATTCATGCAACAGGTCAGCTACGGTCATTGTTTTTTCAGGTTTGAAAGTCTCATACAGACCAGTATCTAATAATTCAGAAACTTGTTTTATTACAATCACCTACATTTTTTTATTATTAATAATATACTCGCTATACTATTTAATATTATTTCTTCAGATTTATTCGTTTCAAACTGCTGTGAATATTAGTTTTTGATGAACTTTTTGTATAACTTTTAGTTGAAATAAATATTTACTTCAAAATCTTATCCTAGGATCCAGAAATCCATAAAGAACATCAGTTATTAATGTAGTTAGAACAAATATTATTGTAATCACAAATACAACACCATTTATAACCCAGTAATCTTGGTATCTAATTGAGCTCACTAAAGTTAAACCTATACCATCTATATCAAAAGTAGTTTCTGTTAGAACCGCTCCAGATAGTAAGCTAGCAAAATTCAAACAAATTACAGTTGCCGTAGGAATAAGCGCATTTTTTAATGCGTGAGTATGGATTACATCTTTCTCTTTGCACCCTTTTGCCCTTGCTGTTCTTACATAATCTTGTTGCAATACTTCTAGCATACTTGAACGCGTTTGTCTGACAATTCCTGCAATAGTCACAAATGCTAAACAAAACACGGGCATTGTAATGTGCCATAGATAATCAATAACCAAATAGAAATATCCTCCGAATAACGAGTCGATTAAGAAGAAACCTGTTATAAAGGGAGGATCTGGATATTGTATTTGCTTATAGCCGACAGTAGGAAAGATCTTTACTTTATAGCCTAGGAAAAATTGCAATAACAATCCTAAAAAGAAAACAGGAATCGAAACGCCTATTAAAGCGATTCCACGAAAGATGGTATCTCGCGCTTTATTTCTGTGAGTAGCTGAAATTATCCCAATCTTAATTCCCAAATATGATGCAATTAGTATTGAAAAAATAGTGAGATCTATGGTTCGAGGAAGGCGTCTCATTATAAGATCCCAGACTGGAGTTCCTTTAGAAACAGACACGGAGAGGCCCCAATTCCCTTTAAATAAATCTGAAAAATATTTAAAGTATTGATTAATTATTGGCTGATCTAGGCCTAATTCATGTCTCTTTTGTGCAATTAAAGTTGGATTAATGTGAGGTACACTTTGTGCTCGTAATAATAAAAAAGCAGGATCACCAGGCATCAATCTAGATAAAATAAAAGTTAAAGTCATAGTTCCAAAAAGCACTGGAATAAGAGCGAGGAGTCTTCTTAAGATATATTTCACCAGACTCATAGTATTTGGACTTTATTTTTTTAATTTTAAATACTACTATAACATAATAGGATAGTCATGATATTATAAATTTCTAAGAGAGGTTATTTATAGTTCTACTTTCGACAATTCTTTGAAAATTCCAAAAATAAGTGGAACTTTTGAAAAATAGATATAAAATATCAGAGCATTAATATCAATACTTCTGATACTGATTTCGATCTAAAATAAATCATACTTTTGTCAAAAAACTTAAAAAATATGAATTCACAGCTTCCGATTTAAAAAAGGAAAGGAATTATTAATTGAATTTTTAGATAATCTAAGATTATTTTTAAATAGATCAAAAATGAACCGATATATTATTGGATTTTTTTAAAAACCAATTTTTTTTATTTTTACAATAATTTCAATAAATAGGTTTTACTTGTATTGAGGAGATTTTAAAATTATTGAAGAAGAAGAATTCATCGATTATACAGAGTATTTAAATAAAATAAGAAAATATGAATCCAAAATTAAGCAGCTAACTGATCCATTAGAGAGAAAAAAGACGATAGAAGAAATGGTTTCAGGAGCAATTAACTTCTCTAGAGAAATTGCTGAATCTGGTGAATATTTTGAAGCAGGTGAATTTCTTTTTTCTGTAGCTGAAATACTGGAAAACCTTGATTTTTCAGAAGCAATCAATTTGTACAGGCAAATTATTGAGCTTTATAAAAAAATTATTATTGATTTTAAACTTCAAGCAAAATTACATGAGATAGCGGAGTTATACTTACGAATATCGGATATTTACCGGGAGAAAATTGAAGATATCGAATCTGAGAAAAAAAATATCCAAAATAGTATAAAATTTTTAAAACAAGAAAGTAGACTTTTAAAAGAGTTCAATGAAACTAGAAAGCTTGCCCAAAATTATCAGAACATCGCAGAACTATTTTTAAAATTTTCTGATTATAAGAATGCGATAAAATATTACGAAAAAGTTATATATATCTCAAAACCAAATAACTATTTTGATATGCTATCTTACTCGTATCGACAAATAGGATCTTGTTATGAAGAAATTGATGATTATAACAAATCGCAAGACGTTATTTTGGATGGAGTTGAGCATTTCTCAAATTTAGTTGCAAAATATGAAGGAAAAAGTGATAAGTTAAACTTAGCTCAAATATATCAGATATTGAAAAATCTTAATAGAATTTTAGATAACGAAGATCAATATGCTATTTTTTCTAAAAAAGAAGCAGGAGCGTATATCGATCTAGCAGAAAATTTAGAAAAAAAACCAGAAAATTTCCATAAAATTGGGCGATATTATCGGGGGGCTGCATTATGTTATCAAGATATACAAAATAATTTAATTGAATGTGCTTCTTGCTTTTTACTGGCAGGAAATTTTTCAGAAAAAATGAAGGATTTTAACCAAGCTGCAGTAAATTTTGCTGATAGTGCTAATACATTTAAAGATATGAAAAATTTAGAAATGGCATACAAGCATTTTGTTAAAGCAGGAGATAATTATTGGAAGGTAGGTAGTATTAATGAGTCCACAGAAAGTTATTTAAATGCATACGACATTGCAGTTGAAGGAGAATTAGAGTTTAATAGATTTGGGATTTTTAATCAAATTATAAGAGGATTAAATAAAATTGCTGAAGAGGGTTTAAAAAACAAACAATTTTTTACCGCAGCCACTCTTATTTTGGAAAGTATAAAATTCTATGAGCAACTAGATACAGCGAAAGATTTTCTCTTAAGAGAAATGGTTAACAATCTTTATCGGTACTATTATAGAGCTGCAAACCTAAAAAAAATTGGTTATTCACACATAGTTCAAAGCTATGTACTTGCATCTATCTCATGTATACTGAATGGAAAATTGAAAAAAGCATGGGAAGTAATTTCTGAAATCGAAACTGAAGGAAACACTGTAAGAAAATTCAAAGAAATGATAAAAATAATCATTGACCAAGTTTCAGAAGGAAGAGAAGTAGATTTAGAAATTTTTCCTTATGATTTAAGAAGATTAATAGAAAGCTCTGAAGAAATAACATTCCTTTTAAAATTCTTTAAAGGATTTAGAATAAATTAAATAGACAATTTTGTAAAGGCTTTTTCTGTCGCTCTAAAAGCTTAAATATTTAAAACTGGTTCTTTATGTGAGAATTAATAAATAATTTTTAAAATCCTTTAGAATATAAAAACCTAGAAAAAAATTAATCGAAAAATTTAAAAAGCGGTTAATTATGAAGAAAATTAATAAAATTCTAATAGTCATTGTACTTTCTGTTATATTCATTGGAGTGACTATCCCTTTTACATTAATAAATTTTGGAGGAAGAGGTACAGGTAATCAACCCCCAAACCCTCCAACTATAACAACTCTAAATCAAACTATAACAACAGATAGATTAACCATTCAATGGACTAGTGTTACTGAAGCAGATAACTATAGCATTTATGTAAACAGTGTGTTTAATGCAAGTTCTTACAATAATCAGGAAGAAATAATATTTGGAGTGAATGGTACGTATCAAATCACAGTTACTGCCCTAAATGATTTTGGAGAGTCATCACACTCTAATCCTATTACAATTATTGTTGGAATTACACCAATATTCCTTGGAAATGTTTTGATTTATATCAACTCATCACTCTATAATAGTTTATCTTCCGATATTACACAATATAAACAAGATATCATTACTCAAGGATACACTGTAAATATATTTAATTGGTCTAATAATAATGTAACCCAACTTAAGAATCATATAACACCATACTATTCAAACGGCACAATTGGGGCAGTTTTAATTGGCAAACTTCCTTATGCAAAAGCGCAATATTGGGACTCTTCATGGATGATATTTCGACAGTTTTCCTGTGATTATTATCTTATGGATTTGGATGGAAATTGGACAGATGCCAATTCAAATGGCTTTTTTGATGTCGGTGCTTTAGATAATCATTTAGAACATAATAATGGTACAGCTGACGCGCTTCCAGAGATTTGGGTTGCACGAATAAGTCCATATACTATAAGTAAGGTGGGTTTCAACCCATTAACTTCCTTAAGTAACTTTTTTTATCGAGATCACCAATTAAGAATTGGGCTTACATATCGACCTCATCAAGGTTTATTGTATATTGATGATGAATGGGCAGCTTATAAATCTGAATGGGTAAGTAATTTTACTACTTATACAGGAGCAAATCTTACATGTGAGGCAGATTATAACTACTTTGCTAATGATTTTACAAATGCAACTTATTTTCTTTCTAATATATCGGATATCACTCATCCTGCTTTTACAAACTATGAATTAGTGCATGTAATGGCTCATTGTAATGGTACTGAACAACAATTTGGCATCAATGCCCTTCAACATCCTTTTTATAATGCTGATGATGGAATTCTGACTTACAACGATATTTATAACAATGGACCTCAACCATTATTCTTTAATTTGTATTCTTGTTTTTCAGCAAATCTGATGATACGAAATAATATTGCTACTCATTACTTATTTGATGGTCAATCATTAGGGGTAATAGGGTGTTCGAGATCAGGAGGAATGAGCCTTTATCAGCCATTCTATGATTCACTACGAGATGGAAAGATTTTTGGAGAAGCATTTAAAGACTGGTTTCATGGTCCTGAAATCATCCCTCTTAATCATTGGGAAGAAGTATATGGCATGAAATTTTTTGGGGATCCATTATTAACAATTCATATGACTTAGCAAATTTAAAATATATATATCAGAACAAGAAATTTTAATAAACTTTCTTTTCTTTCTTTTTTACATTTTATTTATTTTTAAATTCTTTAACAGAAATGAATGATAAAAATATAACCAAAAATATTGTTTTGAGTTTTGATTTAGATAATACTCTAATCAATAACAGAGAAGGAATTGTAGCTTCTTTTAATTATGCGTTAAACAAATATAACTTACCCTTATTAGAGAAGTCCAAAATAGAATATATGATTGGAACACCATTAAATGAGATGTTTGAAAGTATTACCAACTATGACTCTTCGAAATTAGTTTTTGCGTTTAGAGAATATTATGGGAGGAAAGGAATTTATCAAGCAATTATCTTACCTGGGATAAAAGCAAAATTAATAGAATTAAGGGAATTATCCTATACTTTAGGAGTAATAACATCAAAAAAGCAAGAAATGGCAATGAAAATCCTCGAAATTTTAGAACTTCAGAAATATTTTGATTACGTAATGGGAGAAACAGAAGAAACAAAAGAATTGGGAAAACTACATCCAAAACTTAAAGTAGATTTTGAAGAAAACTACCCTGGGTATAAAATTATAATCATTGGAGATCATCCTAAAGACGTTCTGCTCTCAAATAACCTAAATTGTCCTTTCATTGGAGTATTGACTGGGCAGCACTCATCTAAACAGTTAGAAGAAATTAAGAAGGGAAAAGCAATAATAATTAAATCTGTTAGCGATTTAACTAATGAATTAATTTTATCTTTAATTTAAAGTCAATTTCTAATTTGTATTAATTTATATAAAAAAGAGAAAAAAAGTAATAAACATTAACAGTTTTTTAATCTTTTGACCATGATTCATATTCTTTCATAAATTCCTCTGGTTTCCACTGAATATCCATAAACTTGGGGATTCCAGAACTGTCTCGAGGACCTACCACTACAAAGGCATCTGCTTCATCTTCTAAGGCTCCACTCAAACGAGCTGCCATACCTGGAATAACTAGAATTCTATGTTTTACTTTATCAAAAACTCCAAATTCTTTCGCCGCTTCAGCTATTGAACCTGCATTAAATTGTCCCCCTGCAACAGCGCTTTCAATACCTATCCCCTCACTATCGACTACTAAAAGCCAACAGTTTAAGTTAGCTCCTTGTAGATCTTGTTCAACTGGGATTTTAGTCATCCTATAATTACTGGTAACAAATATTGGAGCCATATCTCCGGGTTCTCCGACTCTATAAATTCCTGGATCTACTGCAGGGTATATTCTAGGATCAGAAAATACACTTTGTCGTAAAGTCATTAAAACTAAAAGTGCCCAGATCTCTTCCTTTTTCTTACCTGTGTGCAATACTAATAAATTTGTATCAACAGATTCCATTATAGCGCCCATTATCACTTCTTGATATTGATGCTCCCATAGTTCTTTATCATCTCCAATCTTTACTTGACTCCAGTAAGCTGCAGGTACACCCATAACTGGCCAACAAGCATTTTTATCTTCTTTATCTATTGCTCCTGTTCTGAGTTGCATAATTCTATCATATGTAATTGAAAGATTACCTGGTCCAAAATAAGTCCCTGGATCTAGTACAATCTCCTTCACTCCAAATTTCTGAAGAGTTGCACTTAAAGACATTAATTCATCTAAATTACTGGAAGTAATTACAACAGGTAAATTATTTTGTATTGCGAATTTTCCGATCTCCTCCCATGTATCTTTTGTTACTGCATAAAGTAAAGGCTTATTTTCTTTGATTTCTTCAGCAGCAGTAATTAAATTTTCTGCATTAAAACTACAAAGCATAACAGGAAGTTTTGAGATCTCGGTAATCTTTTTAGCTGCTAATTTAAATTGATCTTTATCTCCGGAAACATTTCTTAAAGCAATACCATCAAGAGTAAGAACATCTCCAATCCTTTCAATTTTAAGTTCTGAAAGGTATTTAATAAAATCTTCTAAATCTGTGTCATCATCTGCAATTTCAATAAAGAGAGCTGTCTGGTTATAAAACGTTAATTGATGTCTCATCAAAATTTCTTCTCCACCTATAGTAACTGCCTTATCTCCAATACCTATTGTGACAGGTTTTTGAGGAGGAGTCAAAAGGTTAATAAGCTTCTCTCTATTTTTTGCTTGTTTAGGATCCTGCATTAAATGAGTACAATCTTTAGGTTTTACTTTCCTTTCTAATGTGTCTGTTGCGAAAGCCATGCATGTATCATATCCGCAATCCTTACAATTTGATTTATCTAAGAGAGCATAAACTTCTAACGGACTTGGTCTAGCCATTTCATTTTCTCCAAATTCTTATTTATTCTATAGAAAATATTCACTAAGTATGGGTACTCTAATTGTAAATTTAATTAAAAATTTGGTTTTTTTAAAATAATTATGACTCCAACTCTCTTTTAGATTTAATATCTGAATTAAAGGATTAGAAAATTATTAAAAAATCTTTAAATTTTATTAGTTAATGGTAAAAGATCAAAAAAACTTTGAAGAACTTAATTCTTTGTTTTATCCTAAGCATATTGCATTTATTGGAGCTTCAGAAAACTCGAGATTAGGCTCAATGATGTATTTACCAGCATTCAAGGATTCTATATGGTCTGAGACTTTTTATCCAATAAATCCAAAATATGAGGAAATATTGGGTTGGAAATGTTATCCTTCTGTTTTAGATGTTCCTTATCCCATTGATACAGCATACATTTCATTGAAGACAAACTTTATCTCAGATACTCTGAAAGAATGTGTTTTAAAAGGAATTAAATGGGTAATTATTTTTGCTTCAGGATTTTCTGAAACTGGAGATTCTGAAGGAAAAAAATTAGAAGAAGAGCTTATAGAAATTATTGAAGGTTCCACTACAAGGATAATAGGACCAAATTGTTTAGGCCCCATTAATGCAGAAAATGGAATGGCTTTCTCATTTACGTCTCAAAGAGGAAAATATGGGGGTGTATCTTTTATGTCCCAATCCGGAGGCCATTTAACTCAATTAATTAATGTGGGGTATAAACGAGATATTAGGTTTCGTTATGGTATTAGTTTCGGAAATCAAATTGATTTAAACTGTGTAGACTTTTTTAGGTATTATCATCAAAATTTAAAAACCGATGTCATAGCTGCTTATTTAGAATCAACAGGTTCAGCATCGGGGCATGATTTATTTTTAGAACTTAAAAGGGCATCCCAATTTAAACCCGTTATTTTATGGAAGGGAGGTTATACTAATTATGGATCCCGAGCTGCTTTTTCCCATACTGGAGCAATAGCTTCAAATCAAACATTATGGCAATCAATGGCTAAGCAAACTGGGACAATTTTAGTGAAGGATAATGAAGAATTTTGGAGTACAATAAAAACCTTCGAATTATTATATCCAAAATATCTTCCTAAAGGAAGAAATGTAGGGATAATTACCCCGGGAGGAGGTTCCTCGGTAAATTTGACAGACATTTTCGCATCTCAAAATCTTAATATACCAGAATTAACCCCTGATTCTCAATCTCAAATTGCTAAAGTATTACCATATGTTAACGTAAATATAAAAAATCCTGTTGATTTAGGGGCATCAGGATTTATCTTAAACACTTTTACTGATTGTATAGATATCGTTGTTAATGATCCAAACATTGATATAGTCATAATTCCACTTTGGCCTGACCATATTTATCGGCATGTTTTTAATAGAATGATTAAATGTTTTGAATCTATCTCAAAACCTTTTGCGTTCTGTTTACCTACTATTGCCGATGATAGTATACTCACAAAAAGATTTGAGTCAGGCAAGAAGTTATTACACAAGAAAAGGATTTTATATTTCTTATCCTTGAGAGATGCAGCTAAAAGTATCTCTTACTTATGTGACTATATGGAATTTCTAAGATCTCTTAAAAATAATCAATAAAATCGAGAAGTTTGATAATATGATCTTAAAATTATATTTCTCTACAAATCCTTTTTAAATATAATTTCATAAAAAATCTTTGACTACTACAGAAAGCAAATTTCTGGTTTTGAGAAAGATTTTCAGAACTCTTTAAAATATGATGAATTTCTCTTATCATATTAAAATGATTTTCTTTTACACTTTTATTTATCTGTTGAAGGTTGCTCTCATTATCTTTTACTAAGTTGTCATTATACAATTTTTGTCCAGAATAATTACTATTTTGTAAATTATAATTAGTAGTAATAGCAGATTCATCGAACCTAAAACCACGTTCTACATTTTTAAGATAATTTCCCTCTAATTTTCCTGAACTCATTCAATTAACCACAAATTTTACATATACTATTATTTTACTTATATTAATTTCAGAGTAGGAACCCTATTAACCCATTAATACATTAGAATGTTTAATTAAATGGTAAAATTCTGAATGATTAATGAAAAGGAGAGGATAAGGATAACAAAATTCAAATTTATTATAAAAGGAGATTATTAAAGGCGAAATCCAATGTAAGATTGAAAATTTTGTTTCCCTTCCTAATTAATCGTTTAATTTAAACTATAAAAATAGAACAAAATTTTGATAAATATAGAAAAAAAAACTTAATAATATTCTATTTTTGAAAGCAATAAAGCGAAGAACCCGTAAAATAGTATATTTATAACAAGACTGATAATAGCAAAAATTAGAAGTTGATCAAAAGAAGCCAATATGTATAAAGTTGTTATTTCAGTTAGAGTGAAAGGACTTAACAAAGCTGCAATAATTACTGCTACTGTACTTATACCTGCTGTCAAGGCCCATGCTCCAAAGGATTCAGCTTTACTTTCACCAAATCTTCCGGCAAGTACTGCTGCGATAATTGGAGGAATTAAGAATCCTAACCAAAGTAGGAAAATATCTAAAACAAAACTTCCTAAAATTGGTTGAAATATTGTATAACTAAGAATTAAAGAAGGAGTACTAATAATTGAACCAAATAAATAATATAATATTATTAATGGACGCAATTGGATGTTAGTAAATAATGTATCAAAACTTGGTCCGAGAGCATAATAAATTATTGTGAAAATGAAGTTTAATCCTACAAAAGCAGCTATACTCAACAAAAATGCTTTCCCAAATGCCATTTCTATCCGACTCTTTTTTATACTTAGAGTTTTAAATCTTACTATCTTCAAGGAAGAAATAGATTTTAAATTTTAGGGTCAAATTCTATTGAAATTCAGATTCTTTTACTTTCCTCTCAGAAAATAATAGATCGATTTTAAGATTTTCTTATATTCTACAAAATTATTAGAATTGTTTTCCTTCATTCAATTAAAATATAGTAAAGATGGATTTAGCCATAGATTTGCTAAAAATTTTAATAAATTATGAAAACCTAAAAAGACTATAACAATGAAAAGAGTACATGAGAAATTTGCTCTCGGAAAGCTTAAACATGATTATTTAGCTCAATTACTCTCAAATATAGAAGTACATGATAGTAGGGTAATAATGGGTTCTAAAATTGGTGAGGATGCGGCAATTATAGATATTCCTGGAGAGAATTACTTAGTAATTAAAACAGATCCTATTACTTTCGCAACTGATGAGATAGGATATTATTCTGTAATTGTAAATGTTAACGATCTTGTATGCACTGGAGCTAAGCCAAAATGGTTTCAATCGACAATATTATTACCTGAGAAACTCACTACAAATGAGATGATTGATAAGATATTTAAAAATATTCATGATACCTGCAAATCGATGGATATAACTGTTGTAGGAGGGCATACAGAAATAACTCCTCGACTTGATAGACCTATTATAATAGGATCTTTGATAGGAGAAGTTCCCAAGGATAAACTCGTACTCACTTCTGGAGCAGAAAAAGGGGATGCGCTAATATTAACCAAAGGAATTTTTATAGAAGGTACATCTATCATAGGTCGAGAGAAAGAAAAGGAGCTTATAACCCATGAATTAGGTTATGATTTTATAAAAAGATGTCAGGATTATCTTTTCGATCCTGGAATATGTGTTCTAAAAGAAGCCCTTTTAGCAAATAACAATTTCAAAATTAAATCTTGTCATGATCCTACCGAAGGTGGAATTTATACAGGTGTTGCCGAAATGACCATAGCTTCTAATACAGGAGTAATTATTGAAGAAAATAAAATAAATATTTTACGAGAACCAAAAGTATTAAGTGAAATTTTTAACATTAATCCCTACAATACCATATCATCGGGATCCTTATTAATTGCTGTTAATCAAGAAGACTCTCCTGGTCTAATCGATCTCCTAAGAAATAATAAAATAGATGCTGAACAAATAGGTATTTTCATGTCTAAAGCAAAAGGGTTAGTGGTTAAAAAAGAAGATGGCAAAACAGATCAGCTTATATACTCAGAAACTGATGAAATTACAAAATTATTTTAGTTTTTCTCATAGTTCAATCTAACCTCTCTAAGACATATATCAAAATTAATGATTTCATATTGTTCATTAAGAATATATATAATTTTATTAGCTATTTAACTAAGATTTATATTTTCAAAATTTCATTTTAATATATATATAGAATCAATTTCTTAGAGTTGTTTAATACCGAATTACCGATAGACCTATTAAATATCTGATCAATCGTGGTTTATAAAGAATTAGAAAACATTTTTAAAAATCTTCAAGAAAGAGTCAATAAGCAAGATTTTAGCATAAATTCTGTGAACAACTTGTTATTTGAAATTTTAGAGAAGAATCAAGCTAAATTTGAAGAATTTAAAAATAATATCCAATTAAAATGGGAAGAATTTGCTGAAAAAAATAGAAATCGAGTAATTAAGAAAACCTTTACATCATTCTTCTATGAAAACTTTCAAGAGATGTTTAGATACTTTTTGAATGTGTTTTTTGGTTTTGACAAAAACTCACTAATACTTCTAAATAAAGAAAAGATATCTGAAGAAATTATCTTTTTTGATTATAACTATACTTTAAATCAAAATGAAGAGGATATTTTTACCAAAAATTCAGTGGAACTTAAAGAAGATGTATTATATGGATTTTCTCTTACTACGGGATATCTTTATTTTCTTATTCGTTTGTTAGGAATTGTCATTAGAAAAATCATTCAGAAAAGAATCTTTATTCTACTTGATGCTGTTATTGTTAAAGATGGAGACGCAAAAAAAAATTTGAATTTTATGGTTATAATTAAAGATAGTAAAGATGAGATTTTTAATTATTATTACAATATGGTCTTATATTATTTCTTAAGGCAATTAAAAGGAATTCCTGAAGATTTTTATAATAAATTATTAGAAGGAAGAGAGAAATTATACAACGTTGCTTTAGACGAATATTCTCTGTCAAAAGAAAAATTAGTTGATTTATTGTATTATTTTTATAAAAAATGTAATTTGTTACAAAGTTTCTCACCATTATTAGACTTTTTTAATTTTGTAGGAGCTAGAGTAGAAGATTCAGTATTTTCTAAAGTGGATATTATTAAGAAAGAATTTTTAATTAATCTAGATTATTCCACAGAGAAAAAAAATTCCATTATCAAATTTTTCGATTATCTTGATAAGAAATCAACCCTATATTCGACTTTTCAAGCAAATAATCTACCATCTCCAAAATCGCAACTAAATCTTTTTTTATTATATATGAAATATTATTTTGGGAGTGGACTCGAGGCTTTAGAAGTAGGAGATTTATTATTTCTGCCTGAGATTTTTAAAAAATCATTAAATCAATATAATAAAAATGTAGAAGATGTAATTGGAGCAAATTCTATAAACAATATTAAAGAATTTATAAATTTCCTCTCAGCTTTGTCAAATATCAAAAATATTAACCTGTTCTTTCAAAAGATCTTTAAAAAGAAAATTTCTCAGTTAAATTATGGTTTTTTTAAGACTTTTCTAAAAAGTTTAAATTCAAATTTTTCTCAGAATTTAACTCGAGAAAATGAAATATTATGTGAAGATCCAGAGAATACACCCTTTACATTTAATGTTATTGTTGATCATATATGCAGAATTCTCTATGTCTTAATTGATAAAATTTTTATGAGATCCTCACCAGATATTGCGTCAAAAAATTTCATTGATCCAAGGAGTCGATATATTGGAAAAAATATTGCTTTAAGAGTATTAGAACTTTTTGTTTTTCAAGATATCAACTACTCTGATGATGTCTGGCCTGATTACATAATTAGTCTAAATAAAGATCACATTAGAAATGAGATAAAAAATTATAAGATAGAAATTCCAGACAAGTATTTCTATTCAGTTGAAGAATTAATGCAAATTATGATAACTTATAATATTCAGTCTTTTGCTGATCAACCTTATTTCGAAGAATGGTTAATCCATGAGATTATTATACCATTTAATGATTTATTTCAAAAAATTCGAAATTCAGTTGGAGATCCCACAAATAAAATTGAAGTATATGAAAAATTAAGCGAATATTTCCTTTTGAATATAGAAGATGAGCAAGTAATTAAGGATTTTAAATTCTTATGCCAACAATTTGCCCCATTTTGGAAAAACGTTGAATAATTGAATTATTATAAAATCCTTTTACCCAATTCCAAATATTTCTTGAAAAATGGAAAATTGACTTTTAATATCTACTATTGGTAAATCTAAGATTTTTTTATCTTTCAAGTCTTTGGAACATATTACTCCAGAAACCATTTTAACGTTTTTTGTTAATTGTTCTTCAACTTCGTTTAGATTAGATATACATAATACTGTAGGATTACTTAAATTCCTAAAACCTTCTGTAATCACAATATTTAATTTTAAAGGTCCATTCTCTACCCATTTTAAGAGTTCTTCCAATCTAATTTCTTCCTTTTTAAAAAAGACCGCAATCTCACTTTTATCATTTTGTATCAAAGAGTAAGTAGCTCCTGCTTCAGTAAATTTATAAGAATCTTTACCTTTTTCATCGATTTGATGGTGTTTTACATTCTTTATTACGGCTATATTAAAATTTAAGTTTTCTTTCAAGAATTTGATGGCAGTTGTAATAAAATTAGTCTTTCCAGAGCCAGAATATCCAATAACAGATATAATTTTAGAAATCATAATGTAATTTATTAAGTATTCTTTTTCTATTTTCATCTATACTAATGAAAAAAAAATATATTATTTTACCAATTATTATTTATTTAAATAAGTTTTTTCTATAGAAATCAAAATATCTTTGAAAACTAATGTCTGTTAATCAAGAAAGGATAATATTCGATGCTAATTTTTTCATTTGTATGCTACAAATTAAAGCACGTAATATTTTACCAAATTTAGATAAAGCTGCAGAGGATTTAGGATTTGATTATTATATATCCCAAGTTGTATTTGACGAAATAAAAGCACCTCATACCTATAAAGATAAATTAAAAAGTTTTGTAAATGTAGAAAAGGTAATCCCTGCTGAAATTAATGAAATCAAAGATAATTTAGGTAAATTCAATGTAAGGTTTCCCGCTCAAGATCCAGACCTCACACTTGTCTGCATTGGGAATAAACTATTGAATGAAAATAACACTATTCCTGTCCATCTAGTAACTGATGATTTTAAATTGGCAAAGAATACTAATTTACTTTATAAGGGTAAAATAAATATATTATCACTCTCAAGCTTTCTTCTGAAAATCCAGAGGACAATTGCTAAAACTCAGATGAGAAGTTATTTTAAAGAACTTTGGAGGAGAAGCCTGAATTATACATTATCTTATATGATTGAGCGTTCTAAAATCTATCCTGCTGAACAAAAAATTACCTGGTTGATCGAAAAAGCAATAGCAGTCACAGAAACATCTATTCTATCACAAGATATTGAGTTAGAAAATCCTGATGGTGGTGTGAAATTTGAAATTGGAGCTTCCAAATACTCTGATGAAATAAATATTGCTGAGAAATATATAGAAAATCAAAACCTTTCACAAACTGAGGAAGAAAAGATATTAGGAGTTATAAAATTTCTTGAGAATTTAAAAATATCGAGGGAGTATGTAATTCGAGCTCGTGAAGCTATTGTCAAAAGTAATTCTAAAGATGCTGTTAAATTTTTAAAAACAGGGAATGGATTTTTAGTATCTTTACTTCAAGTAGCCTCTGGGCAATTGACAAATATAAAGGATTATGAAGTTGTAGAGCAATTAATATGTTCTGAAATTAGTAAGATGGAATTTTTAAGAGCATTTTTATTAGTTTCTCTCGGACGTATTAATGCTGCAATAGATTCACTTGAAAGAGCTGCATTATTCTCAATTATAATACAAAATTACAAAACTTGTCTAACGTTGAATTATGTGAAGGCTTTAATATACTTATTCCATGGATTATATGGAGAAGCAATTAAGCAATACAATTTTACTGAAGAATTAGCTGATATTTATGGAGATGATAAGCTAAGATTAAAATGTTTGATAGGAAAAGCCATAGCAATTTATATTCAAGGAGAAGATAGGAATACAGCATTGATTATCATGGAAGAAATCTCAAGTATGGACTTAGATAAGAATTTTCTTGATGCTATAATAGTATTTAGCGAGTTAGGGGATTATTTTTTAGCCCTTGGGCACTCTCAAATTGCTACAAATCTTTATAATCAAGCTTTAGAAATTTCAATTGATTATAAATTATCATTTAAGAGTGAGATTTTAATAGAAAAATTAAAAAGATCTTATATAGCGACTGTGTTAGCGGGATATTCAGCTGAAGATGCTATTGACAAGTTAGATCTCCTATTAGATAAAGCTTACTCAATCAAAGATGTTGAAAAATACAATGAACAAATTAAAAAAATCTCTAGCTTTAATCTCTTATTTTATACTCCATTCCCTTATATTGCAGGAAAAAAGAAAATTGTCTCTTTCTCACAACTGCCGAAAGAACTTAAAGATGATTATTTAGAAGTAGTGTATTTCGAAAAATTAAAAGATACACAAAATCAAATACTTTTTATTGTTTCTCATTATGAACTAGGTTTGCTTGGAATTAAATTGAAAACGAGTGAGAATGTAACTGGAATTGCAGAAAACTATAATCTTAAGATAAAACCAACTGCTAAAGTAAAAATTTATGAACCCAACGAAGACTTGAAAAACGCCTTTTTAATCCGTGCAATAATAGAAGTAACAACAAAAGATCAAGTTCAAATAATTTATACTCTTCCATCATTCTTCAAACAATTGAATTTATGAATAATAAACATTGAAACTGTTAGAAAATTAATGAAAGAAACAAAAAATTGATATTAACTACTACGTTCTTATTTCTGATTTAGTTCTTTGATCAAGTTCAAATAAACTATTCTCTTCCGTCTTTCTTTAAACAGTTGAATCTGTAGCACAATAACATAAAAAAATGATTATCCTTTCCTTAAACTTTTATCTCGTTGTGAAATTTGATGACTGTGTATGGCACACGAAATACAATAGTACCTTGTCTTACTTGGAGTTTGAATTATCGTTCCTGACTTTTTCAATTCAGTATACATTCTGCTATCAACCAGAGAGACTCTTCTTGTTACCGCCTTAGCTTTACTACGAGCAACAGTTCGACCACACTTAGCACACTGAACTTTGGCATATTGTCCTTTGCTAGAACCGCTTCTACCGCCACTTTTTCTTTTTTTTGGAATATAAATCAGCTATTTATTATTTTTTCTTGGTAATCTGCACATTAATACATTATTTGAATAGTTTAAAACTTAAAAAATTTATCTTTAAGCATAATAAACAACAAAAATTACTAAAAAACCATAATTTGTTGATTAAGTGTGTATTTCTAAATTGTATTCATGGTCTTTAATTTTTTAAAAGAAAAAATAAGTCTTTGTAGAACTGTATAAAATAATGTAAAAGTAAAAATTATAATACTAATGAGAAAAATTGGAGTGACTGGTACTCTAGTAATAAAAGGTATTAAAATAGTTATAGGTTCACCGAACATGAGTAGTGATATGAAATAGAATATGAGTTCGATAATAATAGCAAAAAGTATAAATAAAATTCGTTCAGCTCGTTCCATAAAACCAACCCCTTTCATATTAACACCTTCATTTTCTGCTCGTGAACGGATATAAGAAATCATTATGATTAAAAACAAAATTATATACCCTAATAAATAATTTACTAAACCTCCATATATTAAACCTAAGATTAGTATAGCATCAGAAAGTCTATCTAAATTGGAATCAAGAAATGCACCCGCTTGAGTTTCACTACCAGTTCTTCTGGCTACTTCTCCATCAAATAGATCAAAAGCTCCAGCTATGCCCAAAATAGCAGGGATTATCCACGAAAGGTATAGAGAAAAATATAAGCCATATATCGCAACTATTAATGAACCAACCAAGGTGCAGAAAAAACCGATATATGAAATCTTATTAGGAGTAATATTGTGTTTAATTAAAAATTCTACTGGTCGATTTATATACCTAGTTGAGACTTCCTTCTGTCGAGCTCTTTTTTTAGTATCTTCTATCTCATTCAATTGCTTTAAAATTCCTGATATCTAATAATTCAGATTATTATTTTTAAAATTTTATTATCATAAAAAATTTATTATAATACTAACAAGTGCAATTTCAATAAACGAATAACTGAAGAGGCTAAATACGATTGAGTTCCAATACTTATCATTGGAATCTTTAATGCTGATAATTCCTTTGAATATATAAATTCGTCTTCTTGACTTCCAATTATAAAAACCGTGTTTTTTTCTTCTTGAATCCTACTTGAAACTTTAAAAAAATCTTGACCTTGTTCATATAAAATATAAAGACTATAATTTAATTGTTTAAAATGATTAATAGCATCAATTATGTTCATTTTGGAAACTTTGATCGAACTCAATCGATTGAATAAAGAATCTTCTGAATTATTGTTTTTTTGAAGGAATTTAACAAAATAATCTGTAAAGAAGAGTTCATTTTTTGGAAAAGTATCATAGTCAAAAATTTCAGGGTTAAAAATAAAGGTACCATAATTATCCAAAAATACCCATATCTGAATATTTCTTTCAAAATCATTATTACTTAGTATTGCTGAAAGAATACATCGTGAAATTACGTCTAATCTTCCTGAAGATCCCGGAACGTCTTTAATATTATATTTATCAATGTTTACAGTTTTAGATTTGATAAAGAAGATAATAGTCATAAGATCAACAATTTATTTAATATAAATAAGAACTAATTCTTTAATTAAAAGAATTATATTAAGAATTGTTAATAATATAATCCAATCATTAAAAAAGTAATTAGTTAGACAATAAAATGGATGAAATAGATATTTCACTCTCTATGATTTTAATGGGTAATTCAAGGATACCTTACAAAGAATTAGCTGAGAAGTTCAACATGAGTGTGAATTCTATTCATAAAAGAGTAAAAGCATTAGTAGATCTCGAAGTAATACAAGGATTTAAAGCAAAATTAGGATTCACAAATTTTCCAGGATTAACGAATATAATTATATTTGGCCATTCAAATATAAGACAAAAAAAGCAATTGATAAATAAATTAGGAGAAAATGAATATATATATAATGTTATACAAGGAAGTGGTAATTCTTATTATATACAAGCATACCTCAGGAATATTAGTGAATTAGACTCCTTAGTATCATTTATTCGTAAAACTGGAAATTTATCTGATTTGATCGTTGGAATTGATAAAGAAATGCCGCCCATTGCTTTAGAAAAATTAAATATAAAACCACCTACTGATTTAGATTATCTTATTATTAATTCATTAAAAGATAATTCTAGGAAGTCTATCTCTGATATTGCCCTTGAAGTTGGTGCATCAACTAAAACAATAAGAAGAAGATTAGATCGCTTAACTGAAAGTTTTCTTGTCCAATTTCAAATAGATTGGTATCCTGATAAAACAGGAATAATACCCTTAATGATAAACCTAAAATTAGATTCTTCTAAAATTATCGATGATAAAGATTTGAAGGATAAGCTAAAAAGAAAATTTGGATCAAAAATTCTAATTATCTGGTCGTTCAGTAACCTCCCAAATCTTAAATTTATTTTTATATGGGCTCAATCAATGAAGGAACTTCAAGAAATTCAAAATTCACTCTTATCTGAGAACTATGAGAAGGCGGATCTAACAATATTAATTGAGGGAAAAATGTTTCCGACATGGATTGATACTATTTTAGAGAATAAGGTAAATGAAATTAAATTTAAATCAAAATAATAAAATTTCGCATATTTCCCCTTTTCCCAGTTACTGATTTAGTGATGGGAACTATACTTGAAAAATAGATTTATAAATAAATTTCTAAAATGCTGAATATTTAAAGAAAAGAACCTATTTTAAAAGTTCTTTAAAAAGGAAAAAAATTTTCATGGTATAATTTATCACCCAAGTGGGTTAAAAAAGTCCCAATTTTCTTACACTTTTTTTCCTTTTTAGATAACATTAGTTTGCATCAATAATATATACGATTTTTCATAATTCAATATCAAATATTGGACTAAGAATATTTTATAATATTCTAAAAGTTAAATTAAATAACAATAAAATAAATGTGAAAAAAAAATGAATGAAATAAAAACAAGAACAAAACCATATGAAAAACCTGAAAATATACGTTATCCTAATAGTGAGATATCTATTGATGTTATAGATCTTAAGAAATATTATAGAGGGAAAAGAGGTTATGATGATGTGAAAGCTGTTGATGGAATTTCTTTTCAAGTAAAATCTGGAGAGCTTTTTGGATTTTTAGGGCCAAATGGTGCAGGAAAAACTACCACTATTCAAATGTTGATTGGATTACTTAAACCTAATGATGGAACCGCTTTGATAAATGGCTATGATATTCATGAAGATCTACCGAATATTAAAGAACTAATTGGAGTTTGTCCTCAAGAAGCTGCAGTTTTTAAGCATCTTACTGGTAAAGAAAATATTAGTCTATTCGGGAATCTTCACTTGATGCCCAAAGATGAGATACTTAGAAGAACAGAAACACTATTAAAAACTTTAGATCTCGCAAGAGCTAGTAAAAGAAAGGCAAAAGGTTATAGTGGTGGTATGCTTCGTCAATTAAATTTGATTACGGCATTAATTCATGATCCAATGATATTATTTTTAGATGAGCCTACAGTTGGAATGGATCCGCGAGTTCGAAGAAAAACATGGGAATTTATCGGGAGCTTAAAGCAAGTAAATAAAACAATTTTCTTGACTACACATTATATTGAAGAAGCGGAAGCCTTATGTGATCGAGTTGCTATTATAGATTATGGGGAATTACTGGATATTGGTTCACCTAAAGATTTGATGGAGAAATATCAAACAAATGATCTAGAAGGTGTTTTTATGAAAATTACAGGAAGAAGAATTATGGAGGGGATTTAAATGAAATTTCAAAGAATTATAGCATTATTAAAAATGGATTTAAAAAGAGTTATTTTCGAACCGGCATATTTATTTCTAATGCTTTTATTTCCAGCAGTACTTACAATAGTATTTGGTTTTGCTTTTAGTGATCCTGAACTTGGAATGAGTTTTAATGCAATGGCTCCAGGATTATTTGCATATGCATGTATATTCATAATCATGATTGTTGCTCAATCTTTTAGTGATCTAAGAGAACAAGGCTTATTGAGAAGATTGAATACAACTCCTATGACTTCTGGAGATTTCATGGGAAGCCAAGTCATTTCAAATATGATTATAACCATGTTACAAGTAGTTATAGTGTTCATTTTAGCATTACCTTTTGGATTCAGTCCCAACACTAATATAGGAGGGTTTCTCTTCGCTTTTCTATTGATGGCTATATTCTCTCTTAGTTCTGTAGGATTAGGCCTTATTACAGCAACAATTTCGAAAAGCTCTGGAACTGCAACTGGCTTGTCGTTTATCTTTATACTGCCACAAATGTTTTTTGGTACTTTTATACCACTTACTAAAAATACAAGACCCATTGCTATGGCACTTCCAAGTTATTATGTAACTGATGCAATAAAGTCAATATATAGTGGCGCTTCATTGTTAAGTAGGAATTTATTAATCGATTTTGCAGTTGTTTCAATAGTGAGCATTATAATTGTAATTTTAGGCGTACAATTATTCAAAAAGTTTGGAAATAAATAAAGAAATAAAAAAATTTTTTTTTTTAATTATTAATTTTATGTTTATCAATGTTTATCGAAATCTTTTTCTTATAGTGAATAATTAAGTAGAACGCTGAAGACATAAGTACAACAGATAAGATAATGCCTACAATTGCTGCACCATAATCACTAGTAATCCAACTTAGAAGGGGAATCCAAGGGGATACTAAATTTTCTAACCATGTCTCACCATTTTGGTCAATTAATACACGTTCTAATCCATCCGGGGCATCAGACAAAATTCCTATCGTAAATCCAACTGCAATCATTAATAGTAGACCTCCAACTACTATGACTATTGAAATTATAGGCTTCTTATATTTGCTTACGTTAAGAAATATTGCTTTATCCTCCATATATGATTTTGTTGTGATTAAATCTGGTTTTACTTTATATATATAAAACACAATCAAAGCGGAGATAATAGCTTCACCAATACCTATTAAAATATGCCAATAAACCATGGCAGGGATAGCTATCCCTATTGGAATAGCTCCAGAAATCCCAATTTCAACAGCACATATAAAAGATGCTAATACGATTGCTATATAGGAGCCAATGGCAGTAGCAATTGTAACACTGATTTCCTTTTTAATAGATGTTTTGTTTAAAATTCTAACTATAAATATAACTAAATAAAATCCAAATATTCCACCAATTATCCCCATATTGAAGGTATTTGCTCCCAAAGCTAGAATACCTCCATCTCCGAATAAACTTTGAACAATCAACACTAAGAAGAGTATAATTACTGAAGCCCATGGACCCAATATAACTGCGACGAGAGTTCCGCCAACCAAATGCCCCGAAGTACCCCCTGGAACTGGATAATTAACAAATTGAAATGCAAAAATAGTAGCAGCCAAAACACCAATGTAAGGAATTAACTTCTCAGAATCTTCCTTTTCAAATAATTTTCCCATTTTAAAATATCCTAAAATCATCACTAAAATTACAACAATCCAAAGGGTAACAAGAGTTGCAGGATTAAGTAATCCATCAGGTATATGCATTTTTAAATTATTAACGTTAATTTTTTTTATAATGAAGATTTAAAATGTTACTATATTATAAAATAGTATGAAAAATAAAAAGTATTACTTTTTTAAAAATAAGTATGAACTCTAATTAATTAATTATATAAAAGATAATTCTATGAAAACAACCTTACCTTTTAGACTTGAGAATGAGAAAATCTACTTAAATAAGATTAATCCCTTTTTTCGTCTGATTATACCCTTTTTCTTAGTCTTACCTTTTCTAATTATAGAAGACATTTATTTGATACTTACTATTATATTAGTCGCTATAATTAGTGATTTAATGTTTAGGTTAAATATCATAAAAATTTTAGCAAGATTAAAAGTAATCATTCCTTTTATCCTTTTGATCACAATTTTTATTCCCTTTTATGTAGGGGATACAAAATTATATACCCTGAATCTTGGTATTTCATTAATCATTTATAGAGAAGGTTTATATCTTGCTTCTCTTATTTTTTTAAGAGTTTTTGGAGCACTCTTTATTTTTATGTCATTTTTTTCCACCTTAACTTACTCAGAATTCGTAGATAGTTTAACAAAATTACGAATACCTTCGTTCTTAGTGGGATCTCTAATAATAATGTTGCATTATATTCCTATCCTAGCAAGTTCCAACAAAAAAATATTAGAAGCACAAGAAATGAGAGGTAAAAAAATTACCACATATTGGCAAAAATTAAAAACACACGCATTCGTGATGGGTAAGAGTATTGTAATGAATATGGAAAGGAGTGAAAAATTATATGATAGTCTAAAAATGCGTGGTTTTTCTGGTAAAATTACCTTTACTTCAAAAAAAATAAAAGTTATCGACGTGGGTTTATTGTTTTTTTTTTTACTACTAATCCTTAGTATCATTTTTATAATAGACTTAAAATCAATTTATCAAGGTGTTTTTAAATTAATTATGCCATAGAAATAGAAGGTTTGAATTTCAGCTACAATTCTGGATTTAAAATTCAAAACATTTCTTTCAATTTAGAAGAAAAAATCATATGTGGGCTTACAGGAAATAACGGTTCAGGCAAAACAACTTTATTAAGATTATTAGTTGGATTATTAAAACCTGAATCAGGAAATATCAAGATTTTTAATAAGACTCTCACAAGAAATAAACAAGAATTATGGGAGATTAGGAAATCAATTGGATTTTTATTTCAAAATCCTGATGACCAACTATTTGCACCTACAATTGAAGAAGATATTAGTTTTGGAGCTAGGAACTTAAAACTTGAAGAGGAAGAAGTAAAAGAAAGAGTCAATTGGGCTTTAGAAGCAGTGGACTTATTAGAATATAAGGAATACTCACCATTTAATCTTTCCTGGGGCCAACGAAAAAGAGCAGCTTTAGCTGGTTTACTTGTTTTGAAACCAAAATTGTTGATTTTAGACGAACCTTTTGCAAATTTAGATTTTAAGTCAATATACAATCATCTTAAAATATTAGAAAGACTAAGAATAGAGAATGAAATAACTATATTATTTACATCTCATAATTTGTTTTTTATCGAGCATTGGGCAAAGTATATGCTTTTTTTGGATGAAGGTAAAATGATTTTTGCAGGTAATCCCTTAATAGGGCTAGGAAATTCAAAAATTAAAAACTTGCTTGGATCATATGAAAATATACTTTCATTAATAAAGAAGAGTTAGTTGTAATTTCATCGTTTACTAATAAAATAATTTTAAATTTCCATAATTTATACTATAATAAAACTTATTCTAATAGTCTTATGCACCTCGTACTTACTTACTTCCATCAAATTAAAGGTCCATCTGTGCTGATGTCATATCCTAATGAAAAGCTTGAGGAAGATATTATCAATAGACTTTTGAAATTTTTCGACTTAGAAATCGATGAAACCTTCTTTGAAATAGTTCTCATCACAAAAAAAAAGAAGATTATAAATTTTAATTTCGAGATCCCCTCTGAATGGGCACGAGGGAAAAAAGAATTTGCTATGCTCTCCTTAATTATGAAAAGAGAATATGAAAGTGAAAGTGTCTACGCCTTTATAGTAGATAGTTCATACAAGATCCTAAAAACAGAAAATGTCTATAAAGCTTTTTATAAAAATGATGATTTCCGTGACGAAACAGATATAGAAATTGATCTTACCTATGAACAGATAAAAATTATCCTTTTTAACTGCTTAACTAATCTAATAGCTCGAATTGAGGATAAGATTAAAGGAGTTAATAAAAAAGATCCTTTTCCTTTTTCTTGAATAAATACATCAGTTTAATTTTTTTTGAATTGGTGCTAAAGGACAAAATTAAATAATTCTACTATTATACTACTATTATTAATAATTCTAAAAAGTTAATATTTTCTGATCTTACTACTATTATTCTACTTCAATTAAAAACCCTACTACAAAGATTTAAATACATGATCAGTTTATAGTAGTAACAGTGATTAACATGACAAGAAAATCTAATATAAATAAATATGAACGTATCATTGAACGTCTTGCTAATGGTGAAAAACAATCTTCGATTGTAATAGCAGAAAAATGTTCCTATGGTACGATTTCAGCAGCAAAACAGTGGGATAAGAATGGAAGACCTAGTATTATTACCACTACAAGAAACACATCAACAAATAGAACTAAAATAGTGCTTTCAATACCAAACTTTTGGCTTGAATGTTTAAATGAAGATATAATGTCAGGAATTTGGAATGATTACTCTGATGCTATTATTGATATCATACGCACTTTTTATCGTATACAAATAGAAGAAAGCCCAAAAATTCGTTGTGGAGGAGATCCAAAAACAAGACGTAAAATTTTAGGAGAATTGAAAACATCCTTTATAAATCCAATCCTTGAAGAAGTTAAATTAACTAACAAGGAAGAAAAAAAAAAGCGGAAGGAAGAATTAGAGAATGAATTGAAAAGAATTAATAATGCCCTAGAAAAAATGGAAATAAAAGAAAAGCAAAAATAAGGAATGGAATTGATAACAATCGAAGATAATATTAAGATTGTTAATGAAAAATATACCTTTGATTTTTCTTAAAAATGAAAATTTTTATAATTATAATATTCTATAACTATATTGGGACAACGATGATGGATTAATTGCGTCATCGAGGGCACATATGATCTAAAATATGATTATGTAGCGCATGAGTACGCTTACACTTGAGTTGATTAATCAGTATTTATCCTGAGAAAATGGGCTCCTAATGAGCAATGGCGAATGCCAATAGCAATGAAATTTGAGTCAGTACCCAGGCAGGAAACATGATTATGTCCCAAAAAGGCATAAAAATTATCGCCTAACACGAGAGAGCTTTTTCAATTTTATGGTAATACCATGATATGAGAAAAAAGAGTTAGTGTTTTAGGCAACAATACATGCTGATTCAATTTATAGCATACCAAAAGTGTCGGATTTAAATAATTCCTTTACTTCCTTACTCATTTCTGCTTGATCGGCTTTTAGATATCTGTCCAAAATGCTGGTCAGCATAGGACCCCATTTTTTCATAGTTGCTCTAATAAATCCAATTTGAGCATTGTTATCAGAAACTATACACAATACTCCTTTACCCACTTTCATTGAAAA
The DNA here is from genome assembly GCA_019058425.1 of Promethearchaeota archaeon. Lineage (GTDB taxonomy): Archaea > Asgardarchaeota > Lokiarchaeia > Sigyniarchaeales > SOKP01 > Loki-b32. The sequence continues at coordinate 30,914 of JAHPYZ010000003.1, read as the reverse complement.
GATCATACCCTCAAGGTATTCAGTTATTTGAAGGTTAATGGATCCATATCCTAAAATATGTCCTTGTTCCTCACCAGCTACAAAAACAGCACCTCCAATAGCGCCAATTTTCTCTACAGATATACCTTGATGATTAGAAAATTTAAATTTAGCTTGACTTAAAATAGTTATTCCTGTATCATCGGTTAATAGAGCATATTTTAATCCAGCTGCACTGTTGATGATTGTAGTTAAAATCTTTTTTAATCTAAGCTCATCCTCGGTATAACTCAAATATTAGTCAACCTATCTATCATTATATCATTTCAATTAAGTATCTTTAAGGTTAAAAAATATTTATTTAAACTAATCTTTATATTTTTACCTTACACCTACTTTAGTAAATGAAGAAATTTTAAATATAAAAATTTAAGTAGATTCAGTGTTTTTTCTACGGTTCGCAATAAACAATAATTCTACGTTCTTTTCAGTAAATTTAGTTCTTAGAAAAGATTCTGGTCTTTAATTAAACTCTTTAATGGCTTCATTCGACTTTTATAATCTTTTGACTTTTCCAATAATACTAACAATTTGTAATTTTTTGACTTATCTAAATCTTTTTTTATTTGTACTAATTTAGAATCTTCTATGAATTCTCTATTTTTAGTAATTGCAGATAAGGCTAATGTATTCTCAAGTATCCATAATTTCTTTGAAATTTTTGATGCTACGGGAAATCCATGCTTATCTGTAATGATTCCAGCAACAAAATTTGGGAAGTTTTTTTCTATTCTGTATAAGAAATACTTAACCTCACTTTCATTAATAAGATTATCCAATATTAGAACACCTATTCTATCAATATGATCTTATTGAAAGACTCGAATCATTAAATGCTATATTATGAAGATAATACCATTCTTCTATCAAATTAAGCAATATAAAAAAAAACACAAATATTTCAGAATTATATAATTTCTCTAACCCAAGAAAAAGTAAGAAACATCTATTTATTGTTTTTTTTTAATGATATTCCAAGGTTAAGATTTTCTACGAGTTCACTGAAGCGATTTCGAACTGTAACTTCAGTTACACAGCTAATTCGAGCAATTTTTCTTTGAGTTCTTCGTTCATTTGATAAAATACATGATGCATATATTGCAGCTGCACATACTCCTGTTGGGCCTCTTCCAGAAGTCAATCCACGCTCTTCCGCAATTCTAATTATTGATTTAGCTATTTTTTGACATTCAGTAGGTAACTGCAATTCAGATATAAACCTCGTAAGAAAATCCATTGGTTTAGTTGGATTCAAATTTAATTCTAATTCTTTTGAAATGAATCTAAAAGAGCGACCGATTTCTTTTTTATCTACGCGAGCAACTTCTGCAATTTCATTTAAAGTACGTGGAATTTTATACATTCTACATGCAGCATATAAGCTTGCAGCAGCTACACCTTCGATACTTCTTCCACGAATTAAATGAGCTTCAACTGCGTCGCGATATATTTTTGCTGAACATTCTCGTAAATTTTTTTGAAGATCTAAATTTGATGCCATCCGATCAAGTTCACTCAATGCAAAAGTAAGATTTCTTTCTGTAGCATCAGAGACTCGTATACGGCTTTGCCATTTGCGAAGTCTGAAAATTTGCCCCCTCAATTTAGCAGGTATCTCTTTTCCATAAATATCCCGATTTTTCCAGTCAATCATTGTGCTAAGACCTTTGTCATGTATCATATAAGTCATAGGTGCTCCTGTTCTAGTTCTCTTCTTCTTCTGATCAGCATCAAAAGCTCTCCATTCTGGTCCACGATCAATATGTTTTTCTGAATGAACTAGTCCACATTCTTCACAAACTACTAGTCCTCGATTTTCATCAAAAAAAATGTTTTTCCCGCATTCAATGCATACGGTATTATCTATACTAGAGTAATCTTCTGAATCAACTCTCAATTCATTCCAACTTGAAATTAATCCCACCTTTTTGTAATATTTTCTTTTCTTTGTAAAAAAGATCTTTAAAAAGATTAAGCTATTTTTGTGAAATACATATCGTTAGGGGTAAAAGTTTGATTAGATAATGGTTTAATTGAGATAAATGGAAAATCAATTGGTCCAAAAATATCCTTAATAAATCCAATTTTTTCATATTTCTGATTGAAAATGGGTTGCTTGAATACTTTTTCTAACTTATTATTCCAGTTTTTCGCTCTAAATATTTGATGCCTTTTAGTTGATTGACCAATATAGAATAGATTTAATTTAACCCAGTTCTTTTTCAAGAGATCCCCTAGCTGAGCGGATGAAATTTAAAATTAAAATAAATGATGGTTGTTAATATTTAAATATAATGGTTTTTTTTTCCCATCTTTACAAAAAGGTATATTAAGGGATTCATAATCGAAAAAGAATTGTAATAGAAAATATAGAGAAAAGCATTGTTAGAAGTAGTCTTTTGTAAACTGATATTTTTTTTTACACTCACATTCATATCCAAGCTGCTCTAACTCTCTTAAATCCTGAGTAAATACAAATTTTTGGAGTCTCTTCCTTGCCGAACTTTCACATTCTTTCTTTAGACAGTTATGAATCCCTCTTTTTGTTCCAGCTCCAGAAGGATCAGATAATATACGAATACTTTTCAAATTTTCTTGTCTTATAGACTTTTTTAAACACTTAAATAATGAATAAAACCAAGGAGGTCTATATCTATTTTGAAACCATAAATGTTCAGCGAGAGTTCCTTTTTGAATATTCAATGGATTAATTGATATTGAATTAACGTTTAGTTCTATTAATTTTTTTATGGAATTTGAACAATCGTCAATTGCTCCTTGTTCATTCAGGAATGGAGGTTTCAGTAATAAATAAACTCTTACACCAATTTTATATTCTTTTAATAAGTTTAAAGCCCCTATAAAACTTTCAAATAAAACTCCCTTATTTATATAATTATTTCTAATATAATCATCTGTTGTTTCAAGCCCAATAGCAATCTCTAAGTATTTTTTATCAAAAAATTCTCTAATTTCTTCTAATTTTTCAGTTTTTATATACTCTAAACGTGATTCTATTACAAACTCCTTAATTTTTTCTAATTTTGAGATTTTATCATAAATGTAGGTTCTAACTTCTTGAGGTATTTCATTATCATCTAAAAAGCTTCCAGAGTTGTAAATCTTAAAAATAAAGTTATGAGGATCATTAATAATTTCATTTATCTTCTTATTATAAGCAAAATCAAATTGATTTTTGAGTTGAGTAGTTGAAACATCTTCATTCATCGCATCTAAATAATATCCACACATGGAACATCCTCCTTTTTCACTTAAACCCCAACTGCATCCTTTTGATCTTAAGATTATCGTAAATTCTTTTCCAATCTCATCTCTTAGTCTATCTTCTTTTATCCAATGACTAACTGGACGGTTAGCTTCCTCTAACCTATATTTTTTCCTATGTTTTAAAGCTTTGAGTCTTATAGTATTAATCTTCTCAAGAATTACTTTATTATCTTCATATAAACTATTATTTCCATTCATTTATTTTTACTATTCTCCCACTTTTAGAGTTTTTTATAAAATTAGAACCGACAATTAACACTCCACTTCCTAAGATTTTATCCTTTCCTTTATCTAATATAATAACTTGATGATTGGGAATGAGATCTGGGCTATAATCTAACACACCTGCTCGAAATAATGTATTTCCTTGAAGTTTTTCTCCATCAAAGATAATAAAATTTGAATTTATTGAAAGATTAGATTTAAATAACCGCTTAAGGCCAATAATTGTTAGTTCAATTTGACCTATTGAGGATTTAAACACCCCTAATTTTTCTTGAGTTTTTAGATCATATAAATCAATTTGATCATTAAATCTTATCCGAATCGGCTTTAAACCATTAGAGATAATATTAATGCCAGCATTTTTGCCAAATTGATAATCTAAGATTTTTACAAATTTCCTAATCCATGTTTTTGAGTAATTTTTATATTCTAAATGACTTTTATTTGGTTTAAATTTATCTTTAAAGTCCAAAATTGATCGCTCTAAGGATTGGAGTGATTTTATAGAAGTTGGTTTATCCAAGATTTCAGAAAAAAGAAATTTATGAGATAGTTTTGAGGAAGCTCTTTTCACGATTTCGAGATATTCATTTTTTAAATGACAAATAATAGGTATGTTTGGATCATATCGTTCTACTAATTTTATAAGCATTTCCGATGTAATATTTATTTCTTCATTATCCCATTCCCCAGTTACAGAAATATCATAAGAATTAACAGGATAGATATTTTCTAATTGTCTAGGAATACATCCTAAAGGAGATGTTAGAATTAGTTCTTGAAATGTAGGAAATTCTGGAAATTTTCTTAGAACGCTATAGAATTTTTTATGAGATTTAGATTCTGAATAAGGTTTTTTTGCTGAACATGGGAGCAAAATAAGTAAAGTTGTCCAAGGTTCAGGTTCAAAATTTTTGATTAATCTTTCCCTAAACTGCTTGAAATCTGGTCTATTATATGAAGATGGTCCAAAAGACTTTACTTTTTTACTCTTTTGATTTATCGGAGTTTCATACTTAATAACATTAAAATATTCTTTATCTAAGATTTTTAACATTGAAATTAAAGTTGTATCATCTAAAGAGGACTTTTCTACAAATGCTCGAAAATCTTCATTGTTTAAGTATTGTTTGGCTTTATTCATATAATTTTTTGCTGTTATTAGATTATGTAAGCTTAATAATTCAATCTTTTCAGAAGAATATTTATTATTATATAAGCTGGTTAAATTGCCTTTACAAGCTATGCACGAACAGGGAAAATATTTTATTTTATATATTGGTAGTAAATATTCTATTGTATCATAGAAATTCTCAGCAGATAAGAACAATTGATATGAAGAATCAATTAGATCTATTCCTAGGTAAATCAATAACGGATAAAACTTCGGAATTATTCTTCCAGAAGCCATAACAACTATGTTATTATCCAATTCTTGTTTTATTTTAATGATGTTCTTTAAAATGCTTCGATAATTGCTGATATTATCAAAAAGATCAGCAAAATTAATAATCTTAATGTTTTCATATTTCTTAATAATAGGAATATAGAGATCTAATAAATCATCATATTCAAATATTCTAATAGTTAAACCAAAATTTAGACTTGGATGATTATACAAAATTTCTTCTATACTGAGAAGATAATTTTTTACTTCACTCGCAGCAAATTCCTTATTTATACTGGTAGTTGGAATGTTGTATGGGATAAGTGATATTATATTATCCTTGGAAAAAACTTTAGTATTTTTTCCTAATATTTCTCGGAAATTTTTTAAAGTACCAGGATAGGTAAATATAAATCCAGTATTTCTGAATTTCTCCCTTATGAAACCAATTTTTAAGAAAAAATCTTTAGAAATTGTAAATAAATTATGATCTTCAAATTCTTGAATGAAATTGAATTGTTTCATTAAAGAACTCTTTATAGGGATAATAATATTTGGAGTGTTAACGAATAGTTTACGTTCTTTTGAAAAAATAATTCTACCAATTCTTGAATAACCTATCTTGCTGGCTAAGACTTCAAAGAAATATTTCATATTTTCATTTAAATTAATTATTTTTTAATATTAATTTTTAACTTTAAATACTGAAATCTCTTAAAGTTATTAAGAATTTAGTCATTTTAAGTTATTTTTATGATTAGAATTAAACCAACTAAAAAATAATTATCCCTTCGATAAATTTGTTAGATTAAAATATTTCAAAATTAGTATAAAGTTTAAGCTCATCTAATACAAAATTTGTAAAGGTATCTTCAATTTCTTCCGAAGTATAAAGATCTCTAATAAAAGTTGCATAATCATCGATATTCTTTACCCGAACAATAGCAAATAGTCCATATTGTTCACCTATTCGAAATAGATCGGTTATATTCTTATTCTTATCTAGTCTGAGGGCAAGTTCATTGTATTTTGAAGGATCTTTTGGTTTTATTCGAAGTAGATATTTTCCTTTAAAACCTAGTCTTTTTGGATTAAAATTTATAGTATAGTTCAAAATTACACCTTGAGATTCGAGTCTTTTTATTCTATTATGAATAGTTGATTGAGAAATCTCCATTTGATGTAGTTCTTTAAAAATATTACTTATTTCATAAGTGGATATTGGCTTATTTCCTTGATTATCCTTAAGTATACTTAAAATAAAGTAATCAATTTTGTCTATCTCATAATTAGAATCCATGATTTCCTTATCTAGTTTTATTCCAATTTTTCTGATGCTGGTAACAATTAAATTTCTTATTCGATCATTATAAGCTACACCCTTAAAGCCATTTATGACTAGTTTTCCATTTGAAAGGATTAAAATTGTCACAGGAGAGTTTTTAATCTTAAAAACTAGTCCTGGAAATTTTTTAGGATTATATTCTATATCTGAATTGTTCTGAGCAATTTGATTTAAATCGAGTTTTTCAGGTATCTCAATTTCTATCTTATCATCGTTAATATCATTATTTTCTACTAATACTTCACTTAGATGGTCCTGTAGTTGTTCCTCAAGAGTCATCTTTGATTTTCTCAAGCTTATTCCATTGGTTTTAAATACTTTTATAGTTTCAATAATTTGATATTTTTTGAAGTATGATTTAGCCATTATATTGTCTATGGTATTTAATATCTTATAATACTCTTTTGAAGATTTAAAGATGAATAAGGCGAATAGAGAGAAATCACCAATTATTCCATCTAACATTCTTAATTGGGGAATATCTAACAACCTTTTGACTAATTCAGGCTCCTTTGGGTTAGTTTTTATTTCAAGCATCACATATTTCAAGTTGTTGGGTTGGATATTAGGATTAATGTTAATAGTGAAATTATTAATTATTTTTTGCTCTCTCAAACCATCCAGTTTGTTTTGATATGTTTGTCTTGAAAGTCCAATCGAACGGGATTTTTTTGATATGATAAATTTGGTTTTTCCACTCAAATTTTTAATAAACCGTTGGACTTCTATCTGATCATTAAGAGTACTCATTATATTACGCTTTTCCAAATTTTTGATTTTCTATTAATTAAATGTTAAAATTCCTATATAAATATTTGCTTTTAACCAAAAAAAGGTTTATTAATTAATTAAAATTAATATTCTTACAAAAAAGAAAGTGATTTAAATGGTAAATTATAAAGTAGCAAATGAAAGTCTAGCTGATCAAGGAAAAGAAGCACTTTATATTGCTGAAAGTAAGATGCCAGTCACTGCAAAAGTTATTCGTGAAAGATTTCAAAGGGAAAAACCATTAAAAGGGATAATTATAGCAGGTTGTCTGCATATAACAAAGGAGACTGGTAATTTAGCACGAACTCTTAAAGCTGGTGGAGCCGAAGTCTACCTCTGTGGTAGTAATCCATTATCAACTCAAGATAATGTAGCAGCAGCATTAGTACAAGAAGGAATTAATGTTTTTGCATGGCACGGTAATACAGATGAAGAATTCTACTGGTGTATTAGGCAGTGTTTGGATGCCAAACCAAACATATTGATTGATGATGGTGCTGATATGATAGTTACTGCTCATCAAGAATATAAAGATCTTATAACATCAGGTACCATTATTGCGTGTCAGGAAGAAACAACCACTGGTGTTAAAAGATTCAAAGCAATGGATAAACAAGGAGTATTGAAGGTACCATTATTCCCTGTAAATGATGCTCGATGTAAGAATCAGTTTGATAATGAACTAGGTACGGGGCAAGGTATAGTTTCAGCAATTTATGGGATGCATGTTCTTTTTGCAGGTAAGAATGTAGTTATCGCTGGATATGGTCATTGCAGTAGTGGAATGGCTTTGAGAGCAAGAGGTCTTGGAGCAAATGTAATTGTTACAGAAGTTGATCCGATTAAAGCACTTCAAGCTAAATTTTCGGGTTATCAGGTCATGCCCATTGAGGATACTTTAGCTAACGCAGATATAATTCTAACTGCAACAGGATGTAAGCACGTCATTGCTCCGAAAAAAGAAATGTTCGATAAATTCAAGAATGGTGTTATTCTGGGTAATCTTGGACATTTCGATATTGAGGTTCCAACCAAAGAACTTTACGAGTACGCTAAAGAAATAAAACCGATCAGACAAGATGTTGAAGAATTAATTTTTCCAGATGGAAAAAGAATTTATCTGCTTGCTAAGGGACGATTAGCAAATTTAGTCTTGTCAGAAGGACACCCCGCTGAAGTTATGGATATGTCATTCGGTCTTCAATCCTTAATGTCAGAATATATTGTCAAAAATAAAAATTCATTGAAACCTGGTATGATTGAAGTACCTGTAGAGATTGATGACAGAGTAGGATTCCTAAAGCTTCAATCCATGGGCGTGGAGATCGATAAATTAACCGAAGAACAATATAACTACATCCACGGCTTTCTTGAGGGCACATAAATAATTAAGAAGGATTTTAATCTATTTTTATTTATTTTTTTTATACTAAATTACTTTTTTTCAAGTTCCTTATATCATTCCCTTAACTAGTCTAAATACATAAATTTAATTTAACTTTTATTCAATTATCATAATTACAAATAATCAAACCCTGTAAAAATAATAATTAGGTGTTAAATATAGAAGAAAATATAGAATTAGGTTTAGAAGAATTACTAGAATTAATGAGATATGCTTTTCTCAGATTGGATGGTGCGTGGTTTATGGCTTCGGTAGAAAAACTCGGTTTAGAGACTGCGACAGAATTAGATGTAAAAGCATGGGAGTTATTTTCTGAAAGGTTGGGAAAGAAAATTGCTTCAATAACAAATTTAAAAGGTCTTTTATCTCAAACACTGCCAAAACTAATGAAGATCCAGCATACACTTATGAATATGAATTCAGAAATAGAGGTTATTAATGAAAGCAAAATGGTTCACAGAGTTTTAGAATGTGAAATTTGGAGTATGGTTCAGAAAGTATGGCCTCAGGATGCAATTCCTTGTCACAAGGTCACACTTGCAAGTATTAGGGGTTTGTTAAAGGGGGCTTTTCCCGAAACCGAGTTCATTTTAGAACATAAAAAGAAAATCCCTTTGGGAGATCCTTACTGTGAGATTGAAATTTCAATTAAAACTTCATGATTGTTTTTCTATCTTTTTTACTTTTCTTCAAAAATAAAAAGTCGAGGATATATTTGTATTGTTCATCTGTAAGTAGAACTCGAAAAAAAAGGAACGACAGGAACTTATTATTAATCCCTATTTTTTCAATGGCAAATTAGATCGGAAATTTTTCCATATTTTTCTTTAACATCCGTTTTCCCGCCTTAATCATGTCCACACGATTGTTATCAATACCAAATTCTAGGTATTCAATACATGTCCTGCAATAGAGAAACTTCATCCGTGATAATAAAGATGGATCGTTAGAATACTTATATTTGAAAAGAAGTATGTTTAGAAATTCAGGACCTTCATCGAAGAATTGGAGGTCATATGCGGGATCATAAATGGAGCATTCTTCAAAATCAATGATCCCTGTGATTTCTGGTACATTGGTATCAGGATTCACCAGAATGTTAGATGTATCGAAATCTCCATGGACGAGATTTGGTGAGAAATTGAAATTCTTTTCATTCGAGAGGAAATCATCAAAAATGCTTTCTAACCATTTTTGTTCGAAAGATTTAATTACTGGGAAAACTATGTTCCTCAATCTTTCTAGCCTTTTTACCCAGTATTGTTTATACGATTCTCCTTTCAGCGTTTCCCGTATTTGAAATAATTCAGCAAATTTTTTACAGATTGATTTTGAATGTAAAACATTCAGAAAAGATGCCACTTGTTCAGCTATTTTCCGTCTATAAGAGATATCAACTTTAGAAAAAATGCGCGAAAGGGATACACCGGGAATCTTTTCGTATCCCATGAGTGGAAAATCTTCAGTTAGAGAAATGATGGAAGGTTGAGGAATGGGTATTGAGATATGATTTTTGAGAAACTTCAATACACTTGTTTCCTTTTGGATTAATTTAACACCTTTCTCATTTCTGAAGAATCGATCCGGAATTCTAAATATGTATTTCGTTTTAACTTCGAATACATTATAAGTTCCATGATACAGGAATTTAATTTCATTTTTTGATATTTTCGGAATGAATTTTGAAAATTCTTTAATTACATGATTTATATCAACATCACTCGGATTCGATTCTTCATAACTGATCATATTATAAAGATAAAATTAGATTTCTTAATAAATACGCTGAATGTTCACAATAGTTGTAAATTTTTTAAATGTTTTTCCATTTGAGTTATGCTTTTATTTTATTCATATCAAAAATGCTTTTTCTTTAAATTATAAGTAAAAAAGTTAAAAAAAAAAGGAGAAATTTATTTTGATTTTTACTCGACCATCCTTTCTTGTCGAAAGATCATACCTATTTCATAATTATTTTCTTTGTTTAATACATGCATTCCTTTTGAATTCCTATAATATTTCTCAGAAACTTTAGAACTTTATATCTCTTCAACAGAGGAAACATAAATTTAAAAATTTAGTTAGGTATTTTTTAATTTTTCTTCTTTTTTAGTGTAATTTTTGAGTGATTCCTGAATATAAAAATGAAAAACACTATTTTATCATTTAATTGGAGGGGGTCCTCGAGAGATAATTTTTTTAATATTATCTAATGATGAATCACGTCCAGGCCATATTGCTTCAACAAACCAAGTTATCCCAATATTGAGATAATCATTAATCCATTCATCTTCTTTTTTTATACCTGTTGTATAAATAGATTTAATAATATCATAAGAATCAACGGAACTTCTATATTGCTTTATGTATTTTATAATTTCTCTATAATCATTTGGGGATAATGATTCTTCTTCACCTGCTTTAAGTGGAAATACACCATCATATTGGGCTGCCCTCTGAAATGGTTTCTTAATGGGCCAAGTTCCACCAACCCAAATCGGAATTTTATCTTGAAAAGGTTTTGGAAAGAATTCTACTTCTTTAATATTAAAATGCTTTCCTTTAAATGTAAAGGGCTTATTAGCCCATAACCCTTTTAAAATATGCAAAGATTCATCCAATTTTTCACTCCTGATTAATAGATCAGTATTTTCTCCAAAATTACTAAAATCTAAATCAATTCCTAAACCAACCCCTAAAATCATTCTTCCTTTTGATAAGTGATCAAGAGTAGATACTTGTTTTGCAATTATCCATGGTCTTCTTCTTGCCAAAGGTGTGACAGTTGTTCCTAATTTAATTCTTTTTGTTTTTACTGCAACTGCTGATAAAATTATCCATGGATCTAAAAACGGTTGCGTTTTATTTGAGGATAAAAAGACATGATCCCATAAGAAGAACCCATCCCAGCCATTATTTTCACCTAAAATTGCTAAATCAATATAATCTTGAGGATCATTGGATATACCATAATTAGCGATATAAATTCCAAATTTATTTTTTGGCATTATTAAAAACGTTTTTTTATAATAACTTATAGTGAAAGATTAATATAACAAAGTGGGTTAAAAATTTCTAATTTCGTTTATGAATGTTGTCTGACACATCTTCGGTACTTATTATCTTATAATACGCTAAAACTTAAATCCATGGGAATTGAAATTGATGAATTAAATGATTTGACCGCTTCATAGGATAGAGATATCAACCCAACTAATCCAATAGGCTCGTCTTTTAATTTTTCTGATTACCAAATTTCAAATTTTTTAAATTTAATCTTAATTTATTATCTAATATCTTTATAATAACAGATTGTTTATTTGCTAAATTATGTTTGATGTAGAAGAATGTGTTAGATGTGGAATATGTTTAGAAAGTTGTCCCGTGATTGATTTAAGTATTGATCAAGCTAAAGAAGAAATTGAAAATTTAATTGCTGGTTCGAGTTTCATTGTTAATGAATGTGCAACTTGTGGAACTTGTGATTTGAATTGTCCTAATAATTTAACTCCCATGGATTTAATTAAAGAATTGAAATCCGTACATATTAAAGAATTAGAAGAGAAAGGAAAAATTTCCAATAGAGTTAAATTCCTATTCCCATTCAATAAGCCAAATGTTTTTGAATTTTACGAAAAAGAAATGATGAGTCCCCAGGAAAAGAAAAATTTAACAAAATGGAAATCACCTTCGAAATCTGAAGAGTTAGTGTTATTAGGATGTGCGATCTCGTATACTATGCAACATTTATATACAAATCCTACTCTTAAAAGATTATTAGAAAGAAAAACCTTTGCTGGAGGTATTGATTTTTGTTGTGGCGAAGTATATCATAGAATAGGATACCCAATTTCGAAATCAGAGATTGAAGATCGCTTATATACAAGATTTTCTGAATTAGGTGTTAAAAAATTAATCCTTTTCTGTAGTGAATGTTATGAAGCCTATAAACACGAATATAAAAAAATTTCTAATGATTTTGAAATAATTTCAATTTGGGAATTCATTGCTAAAGCAATTAAAAATGGCGATTTGAAAATTACTAATAAGTTAGATTTTAAAGTCGCTTATCACGATTCATGTGTTGTAAAGAAATATCCGGAATTATTGAATTATCCTAGAGAAATTTTAGAAGCAACAGGTTGTGAAATAATCGAATTAGAACATAATCGCATAAATGCTTTATGTTGTGGTGCTGCTGTAGGGCTTTCGGGGCGTGACCAAATGGAAAAAGTACGAAAGAAAAGATTTGATGAAATTAAGGAAACAGGGAGTAAATATATTATTAATACTTGTCCTGGATGCATCTCTAGTTTTGGTTTAGATTCTCGGATTCAGAGGAGAAAATATAAAGTTCTATCCGTATTGGAACTACTAAGAATGAGTTGTGGGGAGAAAATCGATGTTTTCAAAAATATTGTTGACCTTAATACTATTGTAAGTAAAGTTATGGAAATGAGGAGAAATGAAAATATAAACTCTTAATTATTCTATTTTATTTACCTAATTATGGTTTTGGATTTATTATATCATCAACGTTGACATTGCTACCGTAAACTTCATAAGCAAGAACTCTCAAGCCATCTAATCCAATAGGTTCTTCTCTAAGCTTTTCTGATTCCCAAATTTTCAGTTTTTTAAATTCTTTTATAATCTCTGAAGTATATTTTAATTGCTGTGATCTAATCTTTGAACAAAAATCACATTTTTTAGGTTCTGGGATAATCATATTAATGTGAACGCCTTCTAATTGAATATACCGCGTTGTCAAGTCTCTAGCTCTTTTAATTTCTTCAAAACTTGGTTTTTCTGCTATAGTAACAAGTCTAAGTGAACCGATATCATGAATCAGATTTGAAATTCTTTCACCTCGTTTTTCGAGTTCAACAATCATATTGAAGATCTCTTTTCCTAATTCTCGTCTTTCTTCATAATTATCAAATGGTTTCATTATATTTCTCCAAACTTTGGAAATATTTCGAATTGCCCCCTTAACTGAATTATAGAAATTTAAAGAGTATTTAAGCATCACCTTGACTTGATCTTCAGGGATCTCAAAAAGAGTGATCATATTTGCTGTTGGGGGGAAATCTGCTACAATTATGTCAAACTGAATTTCTTGAGTATTAATATCTTCAGCATCCAATATTTTTTGAAAAAACATTGCATTTTTTAATGCTAATGGTATAGAGTCAGAAGTAAATGTAGTATCTATAAATTTTTCGATTTGAGGAATCTTCCCTACAAGAGGCATTTGCTTTGAAAGGTTTTTCATTTTTTCTATTAAATCTTTCGTATATCTTTCTGCATATTCATCAGCATCAGGTTCAATTCCCCATAAATTTGTTGTTAATTGTGTTACTCTGTTACCAATCTCCAATTTAAATAAATCACTAAGGTTATGAGCCATATCAAAAGAAATTATTAAAATTTTCTTATTTGGAAGCAAATCTGAAAGAAGAACTGCGGTAGCAGCACTAATAGAACTCTTCCCAACTCCCCCCTTTCCTCCAAGAACAATAATTTTTTCCATAATAAGGTATCTACCTAAAAGATCTATTTTATTATATCAGAAACAAAAATACCATAAAAAACTAACCAAATATCTTAGATAAATGCAAAAATATAATCTTCATAGAAATTGACAAAAAATAAATATCTTGAACGATTTTATCAGTATATAATAATTAAAAATATCAATATTATTGAATAAATTTTTAAAATAATTTATCTATCTTATCAACATATTATAATTCTTAATCAGATAAATAAAAACATCAAGAAGCATCATTTATTGAATCAATTAATAAATATAATAAATCAAAAATCAAATAAATAAAAAAATTATCATTTTAGTAAATCAAAATTATTGTTATTACTTAGAATAAACCAATAAGAAGTAGTTTCATATTTCAAGCTTAATTTAAATTCAAAATGTCTTATCAATGGACAAAAAGTTTAAGATTTTAGTTAGAAATAGTTTAATTCGTGTTACTATTTGATCAAAAGACTAGATCCTGCTTCTATTTTATAAGTATGTCAATAAATTTTGATTTATCAAAGATATATATAAATCAAAACAATCGAAGTGATAAATATAACAAATCAATCAGAATTTACAACAAAATACATTATTGAAGTTAAATTTAAAATTATGGGAGTAGTTGAGAAATCAGATATCGTGGGAGCTATTTTTGGGCAAACTGAAGGACTCCTATTAGATCTTGATTTACGAGATTTACAAAAATCTGGAAGAATTGGGAGAATAGAGGTTGAAAATGAATCAAAAGAAGGAATTTCTAAAGGTATTATCATGATTCCATCCTCATTAACTAGAAAGGAGACTGCATTATTAGCGGCAACCGTTGAAACTGTATCTCGAGTAGGACCATGCGAAGCAGAAATTTTGCTTGTTGAAATTCGCGACGTACGTGAAACAAAACGACAACAAATAATAGAACGAGCAGCAGAACTTTTAAAGGAATGGGATCAAAAATCATTAGAGCAAAGTGAAATTGAAGAACAAATTGATACAGACATCAAGCTTGGGGAAATAATTTCATGGGGGTCAGAAAGTCTTCCAGCAGGACCAGAAGTGGAAAGTAATCCAGATTTAATTATTGTAGAAGGTCGAGCTGACGTTCTAAATTTATTAAGAATTGGTGTTAAAAACACAATTGCGGTTCAAGGAACTCAAGTCCCTAAATCAGTAATCAAATTAGCTAAGCAAAAAAAATCTGTGACTGCATTCGTTGATGGAGACCGTGGCGGAACTATTATTATTAACGAATTATTACAAGTAGCTCGAATTGACTTTGTAGCTCGGGCTCCCGATGGATCAGAAGTGGAAGAATTAACAAGAAAACAGATGATCAAAGCCTTACAAAATAAAAAACCAGCAAAATCATTTAAAGATATTAAGGAGAAAGATAAAGTTGGTAAAGCATATGTTGGAACTGATGAAAGTCTTCAGAAAATTTTAAAGAAATTTAAAATAAAAGATGAAACCGTAATTATTAATGCATTGAAGGATATTCAGGCAGGTTTTGCTATTGGATTTAATAAAAGTCTTGAAAAATTATTCGATATGCCCGTTGGAGAGATTTTCGAAAAAATCCGAGACTTTAAAGACACTCAATATTTAATTATTGATGGTATTTTATCAAAACGGCTTCTTTCAATCTCAATAAATATGAAAATTAAATTTATAGCTTCTAAAAACAAAGAAGAAGAACTGAAAATCCCAGAACATATCTCAGTGTGGTTTTACTGATAACAAATTAATACATATTTATTTATTATGACCATATCCCATCCAAAACAACAGAAAATATTAACTGTAATATATATGAAAGAGCGCCTAAAATCAAAATACCAATGGTGCAAATTTTAAATACCAATAAATAATCTTTTCTTTTAGGTTTATTTGCAATTTTAATTATTCTTTTTGAGTTTTGGAAGAACTTTACCAGTCTATCATATACTCCTGGTTTTTTATGTTTATCAGCTTTAGAATAACTCTCATATTTCGGATAGCTTGACACAATTAAAAAAAAGCAATTTCAGATAAAAAGTTAACTGTTAAAAATCATATAAATAATAGTATTAAGTAATCTCAAGTATATTTGAAATAAATTGATCCCTATTGAAATACTTCAGATCATCATATCCTTGCCCAACTCCAATAAAAATTATAGGTTTTTTTGTTTCAAAAGCAATAGATAAGGCAGCCCCACCTTTAGCATCAGCATCTAATTTCGTTAAGACATTTGCATCTATTCCTACTTTCGTTTTAAATTCTTTTGCTTGATAAAGAGCATCATTACCAGCTAAAGAATCACCTACAAATACAATTAGGTCCGGTTGAGCTATTCTACATATTTTTTGCATCTCAATCATCAGATTCTTGTCTGTAACCTGTCTTCCTGCAGTATCAACAAGTACAACATTTATATTCTTAGCTTTAGCATGGTTAATAGCATCATATGCAACTGAGGCAGGATCAGATTTATATTCATGCTTTATAACCCTGATTCCTACATTATCCATATGATAAGATAATTGTTCGATAGCGGCTGCTCGAAATGTGTCTGCTGCAGCTGCTACAATAGTAAATCCCTTTCTTTTTAAAAAATGAGCTATTTTAGCTATAGTGGTTGTTTTTCCAGTACCATTAACTCCAAGAAAGACAATCACATAAGGACCATCTTTTTTTTTATTTATCTCTTCAACAATATTTATTTCTTGTTCAGGTGTTAAGATTTGAGTTATGATTTCTTTAAGTGTTTCAAATAGTGTATTTTTAGTTGAAGTTAATCGACCAATTTGTTCTCCTTTAAAAGACTCAATAATATTTTTGCAAATCTCATCAGCAGTATCCATTGCTACATCGTTGCTTAAAAGTAATAGTCTTAGATCGTTAATGGTATCATCTAACTTTTTTTCTGTTAAAGTTTTTTTAACAAATGATGAAAAAACGTTCTTTAATTTCTCAAGCATTTATATCTCCATAAGTATTTAAAAAACTATCAAAAATATAGTATGATTAATCAAAAAAATTATTATGAATAGCTTCTTTGAACAGTTTGAGAAATTTGTTGAAGATTTACATCAATATTCTGTATTTGAGTTTGCAAAAATTGTAATTGCTTATTATGTTGTTCGATTAAATTATCAAGAAATTCAAGGGAACCGTCTAAATCCTTTTCGATAATAACATCTTGTGTAACAGCCAATAAAACTTTCTCTGGTTCCTTTATTGATGCTTTAATGTTAACTAATCCCCCAATTGGAATAAGAATCTCATCACCTTCTTCTACTCCTTCTTTTAAATTTTCTATAGTTCTCTTTGTATTCATAATATTTCCTAAAGAAGCATTTATAATTTCTAGCTGATCCTGAAACATATCACGTTGTTCTTTAAAATATCGAAATTTTAATAATTGCTCTTGGTACTCCTGAGATGATTCCATTTATATCACTTCTTATAATAATTATTTTATTCTGATAACTCTCGAATGAGATAATCTTGAGCTTCTTCAAGAGATATTTCCTTAATTTCTTGAATAATGATTTGACGCCTATAAATCCCAATTGACGTAATTTGACTTAACACTTTTTCAAGAGCGTCTTCTTCTTTCAAGGCACGTACCTCTTTTCGAAACAAATATTTTTTATGGTTTTTTGTATAGTTCCCAATAACTCTGAATATCTTTATCTCTGACATGATTAAATTAAACCACTATCTCAAAGCTTTTAAAATAGGATAATTATTACAAAAATATTAAATTTTGGATTTTAAATTATGTAGGGTTTTAGTTCAGATTAGATTGAAATTGAGAACTAATTAAATTTGATTAGTAATCTCTATAAATGTAATATACTCGTAATTCGCATCATTTCAGGACCAGTACAATCAACTCCAAAAATCCCACTCCTATCATTAACAATTGCTCCTGAACTTAGATATGGTATACCACGATTTACTGTTGAGACATCGATTTCATCAACCTTTAAAATGGAAGACACATATTCAATTTCATCATCCGTGGATAGAGGATGAACAAGACAGCCATGATTATTTGCTAATGATATTGATCCAGGAAGATAATAATCCGCAAATTCGTATATAACTACCTCAACATTTAAAATATCCTCTATCTCTGTTCTCTGCGTCTTTAAGAAAGAGCTGATGATAGCTCCTTTGTCGTTGCATAAGATTAAATTACCAAAAGCATTGTCAATTGTTTTTAAAACTCCAATTTGACTTGTTTCCTTCACGTGTGATTTTAAATTATTGAGTTCATCTTCTCTTATTATATGTGGTACGACTATTCCATATTTATTTGATGCTGTGTAGACACCTAACAAATTTGAATTATTAATAGTAAGAGAAAAAAAAGGTTCTTCAAAAATAGTCTTGAATTTCTTTAGTATTGGGTTCAGTAATGTTGGAGGATAAAGAATATAGGAATTATTAGCAGCTAGATATACTCCAACTAGACTTCGTCCATATACTTGAGCCCGAATAATTGCCATTTATGATAAACTAATATGATTTTATTTCTTTAGATTTTTATATATTTAAAAGGAGTGTATTATTTATGAGTCTCTTTAAGATTTATTAACTTTTATCCTAAATAAACGACTACTAACCCATCTATATTTTTCGTCGCCCTTACTTTTAATTTTCGTGGTGGTTTCTGTATTCCATGTTGCCAGATGCGCTCATTAACTTCCTGAGTAATTACTAAAGATTCTGGTTTAAAGTGACGTGTCATATATTCTCTTAGATATCTTATTGCTTTATTAGCTCGTTTATTTCTTGGTCCTTTTCTAGCTTTTGCGAGAGGTATTATATACATCCTCTCATCAATTATTTCTTCTTTTGGTTCTTCTATTTCTTCTATTTCTTCTCTCTCTTCGATTTCTTCTTCAAAGATCTCACTTATTTCTTCCTCTTCAGAAATTTCATCTAAGCTAAATTCCTCTATCTCTTCAATTTCCTCATCAGAATCTCCTAATTCTTCTTCTAAATCATCTAAACTAATTTCTTTTTCTTTTTTAGCCATTTTATATCAATACTCCATTTTTTTAAGTTAATCTCGTTTGAGTCGTGTATTCCTCCATGATCTTCTCGAATAAGGGCTAGAAGACACTCTACGATTTGTTTTTATCGCAATCCAATTTGGAAGTGATTGACTTTGCTTTGCCTTTTTTCCTCGTCGTATTTTTGAAGGTAAATCCTTATTTCTTGCCATATTATCCAATCCCTTTTATTTTATTATTATTTTTTGATATTAAACTCTTTCTTTTTGCCAATTGAAGAAATTTGTTCTAATAATTTCTTAAATGAATCATCTGGTAATGGTATTGCTCCTCGTAATTGTCCTGATTGAAATAATTGAATTAGTTGTAGTTCTATTTGTTCTGCAAATTCAGGTTTAACCATCCTAATATTTTCTAACCTTTGTCTTCCTTCTTGACTTAATATCTTCCTCATTATAAGATATTTTTTATTTTCATATTCTTTTTGTTGAGCTTTTGCGATTTGTTGCTGTGCTGCTTGTTCTCTTAATTGCTCTAATTTTCTTCTTCTAATATTATCTAATTCTTCGTCATTACTCACAATAATTCACAAAATCTTACAAATTATCGGTCTAATGTCTTAAAATATCATGAGCCGTTCGTTCTAAAAAGCTCGTACCTTCAGAAGAGACAACTCTTCCTTCCTTTTCTACATTATCAATTAGCTTTGCATTCTCTAATTGTTGCAAAGCTACTCTTATAATTTTCCCACTTCCTTTTGCAGAATGGGGTAGCCCTGAACCTTTTCTATTTTTCCCACCATAATATTTTCTGAGCTTATTCACACCAATAGGTCCAAATTTTTTTACTTTTCTAAGTAGTGAAGCGCATCTGATGTACCAGAAATTTTCAAAGTCTTGTGGTGCTAATTCTTTAAAAAATGCAGTCTTCCAAAATTCTGACCCTTCAGGTGGTGAAATTTCAGGATATTCTTTTAGCTTGTCTGCAATTGCTCCGATGAGTTTTTCCGGTTGAACGACAAATATCGACATAACAAATATCAACTTTATTAAATATAATACGTTTAAAAGAGTAGAATAAATTAAAAATTTTTCGTATTTTTTGAGTTCTGGGACGATGGATTATCAACAAGAATTTAAAAATGCTTTATTATCACAACCACATTGCATTTTAGGTAAGAATGGAATATCTCATGAATTTATCACTCACGTCCTTCAATTATTAAAAAGATATAAAATCATAAAAATAAAAGCATTACGGTCTATAGCAACTAGAGCCAATATAAATGAATTAGCTAATAAAATCTCGAATTTAACAAACTCGCATCTACTTGATGTGAGGGGTAAAATTATTATACTTTCTAAATATGATTTTGAAAAGTTTAATTAAAATAGCTTTCAAGAAAATTTAAATGACAAAAGGTTATAAAAATCCTAGAAATATTGTAAAAAAGATTGCAAATCAACGAATGCTCTTTCTATTTGAAAAAGCTCATGAAGTTTTTCCTAAAGATCAAACGTTATCAAATCGATATGTTTATTTAGCAAGACGCTATGCTCAAAGAGCGAAGATAGAAATCCCATTTGAGTGGAAAAAGCGTATATGTAAAAAATGTAAAAAATTTTTATACCCTGGTATGAATTATAGAATTAGAATGCACTCTCAAAACGGAAAAGGGTCTCATATATCTTTAACATGTTTTGAGTGTAATAAAACTACAAGATATTTTATTAAATTAAAAAATTCAAAGAATTAATACTCCTGATTAACCAGTTTTAGGAAACTGAAAATGCCATTAATCTTGGTTTTGGTCGAATGTGGATTAGAATTAATTCCCAAAAATATAAGAGATCATCCTTCTGTTAAGAAAAATTTTTCATCACGTATTTATTCTTCACAAATCTTAGATACAGCACTACATCATTCCGCAATGAAAAATTTAGCTAATTCTGAAAAAAGAGGTCGGCCAGATATTACTCATTTATGTTTACTTAATGCTTTAGGATCACCTTTGAATAAATCGGGTAATTTAAAACTATTTATCCATACTATAAATAATAGAATTTTTAAAATTAATTCGGAAATAAGAATAGCACGAAATTATAATCGATTTAAGGGCTTAATTGCAAAACTTCTTATTGATAATCATATAAAGGTTAATGGAAACCAATTAATTTCCCATTTTGAAGGAGGATTGTATTCATTAATTAATAAGATTGAAAATCCAGAAATTTA
Organism: Promethearchaeota archaeon; assembly: GCA_019058425.1. Lineage (GTDB taxonomy): Archaea > Asgardarchaeota > Lokiarchaeia > Sigyniarchaeales > SOKP01 > Loki-b32. The sequence goes on along the minus strand of JAHPYZ010000003.1, from coordinate 9,671 downwards.
CCTATTTTCAAGTAAAGGTGAGCTAATTAAGGATAATAGAGATCTTTTTAAAGACGATCCCTCAAAAAATATTGTGGGTATAATTGGTGGTTTTCAGAAGAGTAGCTTTTCAGAAGAAATATTGAAGTTGTCAAATAATATGATTTCTATATCAGATTATTCATTAGATGCATGGGTTGTTATTAGTAAGATTATTAATTTCTATGAACTTTATCATAACATAATCTAAAATTACTAAAAACAGAAAAGTTAAAAGAAATTAAACACTTTATTTAATACTTATTTTAATCAAATGAGCAATATGCGCTCGTTGTGTAGTGGCTATCATCCAGGACTTCCAATTCTGGGACCCGGGTTCAATTCCCGGCGGGCGCATGTTTTTTATCTTTATTTTACATTATAATTTTAATGAAATTGTTCGTAAAAGGATGGTTTCACGATGATTTTTATCTCTCATAACCTAGGTTATGAAAAACAAGCTTTTTCACTATTTCACAAAACCAAAAAGTTTTATATACAAATTTGTATATTTATATAGAAAAAACGCCTGCTAAATACTTTCCATTTCCATATTAGATCACTTTAGAATTTGTATTAAAAAGGCGTTTTTTCTCTAATTGTAAATTTTATATCCGTCTTTATCAATAATCTTAAATTTTTAATTTTATTATTGACCAATACTAAACTATTAATCATTATAATGGTCAAGTATATTTATAAAGAGTTTAAATCAGTTTTAAACAAATTAAAATTTCCAGATTCATGGTTTTGGTCTCGCTACACCTTAAACACTTATTCTGGTTGTGCTCATGCATGTATATATTGTGATGCTCGAAGCGAACGATACTATATAGAGAACTTCGAAAATGAAGTAATCATTAAAACTGATTTCGATAAAAAACTTGATCAGAGACTTAAAAGAGCTCGTTCATTATTACCAGATGTGATTGCTCCAGGTGGTGTAAATGATGCCTATCAACCAATTGAAAAGAAAATTGAACACACCAGAAAAGTATTCCAAATCATTGCAAAACATAAATATCCAATTAATATTGCTACTAAATCAAAACTAGTTACAAGAGACTTAGATATCCTTAAAAAAATTGCTAATGATACTTGGTGTACAGTGGGATTTTCAATAAGTACTATTAATGAGGAACTTGCTAAATTTTTAGAGCCTTATTCATCAACACCTACAGAGAGATTAGAAGCATTAAAGACAATAAAAAGAGAAGGCTCTGAAATTCAAGTTGGTACTTACTTTATTCCAATTATTCCTTTTCTAGCTGATGATGACGAAAATTTGGAGAATGTTTTTAAGCAATCTAAGGACGCTGGAGCAGATTTTGTTCTATTTTCACCCGGTCTAACAATGCGTGATTCTCAAGCGGTTTATTTTGTAAAGAAATTAAAACAAAGCAAATATAATCACGTTGTTAAACCACTACTTGAATTATATAAAGGTCAGATGCATCCGCCTTCCCAATATGTCAGAAAATTACACTTGAAACTATTAAAATTAAGTGAGAAATATAAATTATCAGTAAGAGTAAAAAGGTGGATTCCGTCTGATTATCGTAAGTGGAATTATAAAATCTCTGAATTGCTTTTAAATAAGGAATATATAGATTCATTAAAAACAGGGAAATCGAATAAAACTCTAATGTGGGCGGGATTGAACCTTAATAATCTAGAAGAATCGATACTAGATGTCTATAAGAGAGATGAGTTACACACATTACCTAATTTCAATACTAAAATAATAGAAATAGTTGAACCTATCTTAAAAAAAAGCAAAGATTTAAAACAAAAAACGGGGTTAGAAAAATTTCTATAATCGAAAAAATTACTCAAGCTATTAGCAAAGAATTGAAAGATACCGCACCTAAATTATCTTCCGATCAAATTGTTTGGAGAAACAAAATATTGAATTCTAGTAATCCAGATTTTTTTGGATATGGTCATAAAATATCGGATATTGAAAGAATCATTAAAGGAGTCCATATGAAATATCAATGTAGTTTTGAAGATGCGCTTAATGTTAGTCAAAATTTAATGAGCTCTAATATTCAAGAAGAAAAATTTGCTGGATTTTTTTTTCTCAATCGTTTCAAAAAACATTTTAATCACACAACCATTGAATTATTAGAGCATCTATTATCAGAAAACTGTGATACTTGGGCTTTTTGTGATAGTCTTTGTATAAGGGTTATTGGACCGTTTCTAGGAAAAAAAAATAACCAGCAATTAGCTGAAAAAACTATCAATAATTGGTCAAAATCTGATAATCTTTGGGTCAAAAGAGGTTCAACGGTAATTTTACTTAAAACAATAATGATGAAAAAGGAATTTAATAAAGATTATGTGTTTGAATTAGCCGAAAAAATGCTTGTCTACAATGATGATTATATTTTGAAAGGAATAGGGTGGCTCTTAAAAACGTGTTCAAAATATGATCCCGACGCAATTTTCAACTATTTAATGAAAAACAAATCAAGGTTGCCACGTTTGGTTCTTAGATACGCCAGTGAAAAACTATCAAAGGAAATAAGGGAACAAATTTTAAAAAAGTAAATAATTCACTTGAAAAAACTTTAAATGATATTTTTTCCTTTTTAAATTACGAATTTTGATATTTTAAAAACTTCAATGTTTTATAAAAATAAAAATTCTACCAAAGCCAAGGTGGCGTAGCCCGGTGAATATCGGAACTTCACCGATGTCGGGTAGGAACGCACTAGAATCATCAGAATTACTGATAATGGTGAAACTGAAGATCTAGGTATCGAGAAAAAATCGACTTCTTGTCAATTTTCGAGAAAGTTCAAAGAGATTCGCCTTGAACGGATTCCGAACCGATCTCTCCCTTGGCATTTATTTTTTAATAAAAAATCTGTATCTCTTTTGGTATACTTAAAAATACCTTAGGACCTATTATAGTATCAAAATGACTTAAACTATATTTATCATTTAATACTTTGTCATTCTTGCTTAGTGGATATAATTATTTCCTGATAAAAATCTTCTATTTTTCTTCTTAAACTTTCATTAATTTTTTTAATATCAGAATGCTCTTTTTCAGGGAATTTCTCAATTTCCTTCACATATAGTGCTTTAAAAAGCCCTTCTATGTTTTTTAATTTTCTAGCAAAATCAGTACAAATTTCTTGTATACTCTGACCTAATAACTTACTTATTGGTTTTTCTAATATTACACTAATCATAAGCATTTCTTTATTGCCTCGAGCCCATTCTGAAGGAATTTCAAAATAATAATTCAAGGATGATGGTACAATGCTAGACATGTGGACATAATAACCCTCTTTATATGCTTGATCCATTATATTTATTATCAATGGTAATCGATCATCCTGAATATCCTCTGGATATGAATAGAATATTACAGGTCCTAATTTTCTCTCAAAATAACTTAAGGTTACAACGGTTTTAGAAGCAATTTTAATTTCGGGTATTAAAATGAGAGTATATCTCATTTCGGGATCCAAAAGCTCATCATCTATATAGGTTTTACTTATTGGAAATTTCGCCCCATTCTTGTGTACTCTTAAAGATTGACGACGTAGGCTTATACCCCCAAATTTTTGCACTTCTGAAATTATATCCTTTCTATCTTTTTCGGACATCATCTTCATAATTGAACACCTTTATATAATATAAAGGAACAATCATATTTATATTTCTTGTTTCTTTCTTGAACAGATATTGAACAGTTAAATGTACAAATATAAATTATAATATTTATAAAATCTCTTCATTAAGATTTCAAATTTATGTTGCTTTAACTAATAAGAGAGTATAATTGGTTTGATCTTTTCTCCTATCCATATGGAGTTATATATATTTTACTTGGATTAATTACAATTTGTAAGAATAATTAGTATCTCAATTTTATTGAAAAATAATAAAGAGATTAGAATCAAGGTTTAAAAAGTGTCATATCTTAACATTTTCAAAGGAATTTTCATTGAAATCAGACGCTGAATTTACCCTTAATAAAAAATAAGTAAAAATCGAGATTTAAAAGATTTAAAATCAGTCTGATTTAGATCAGATTAAAATTTATCACATTATTTCTCTACAAAAAGTGTGAATAGGATCCTCAATATCAGGACTTTCTATTACTATAACCATTTTATTGATACCTAAATTTTCAGCGTCTTTTATTTTTTCTTTAATCTCTTCAGGAATTCCTATGAATTGATATTTCATATCAGATTTTAAAATATTCCTTTCTTTTCTTATCCTTTCAACTGTTTCTTGAATGCTGACTATTGTAACACCTGTGAAAAGAGAGATCTCAAACTTAGAAGGATCACGGTTGTACTTTCTTAGTTTTTCTTTAATTAGTGAAATATTTTCCATTCTTTTTTTTTGTTGCGAAAGTTCCAATGAAGCCAAATTTATTCCATCTGCTTCTCGGCATGCAATGTCAATCATCCTCTTACCATTTGTCCCTATAACTAATTGTGGGTAAGGTTTCTGTACTGACTTAGGAAAGTTCCGATGTTTTTCAAGTTTCCAAAATCTTCCGTCAAAGTTAGTTTCATCTTCCGTAAATATCTTCTTATATATAGTCAATGATTCCTCCAACTCATCGACTCTTCTTTTAGGAGAAGGAAATGCGTAGCCATATGCCTTATATTCTTCCTCATACCAACCTGCTCCTAACCACATTAAAACTCGACCATTAGAAATGTGATCTAAAGTCAATATTGTTTTTGCTAAATAAGCAGGATTACGAAAAGAGTTGCATAGTACAATTTGCCCCAATTTTATTTTATTTGTTTCTACTGCTAACGCTCCCAATAGCATCATACACTCTAAAAACGTTTCTTTTTTTTCTTGAGTTTCATCAAAACCTAGTAAATGGTCGGTAACATGAATAGAATCAAAATTTAACTTTTCAATTCTTAATGTTAAGTCTCTAATTTCAGAATATATACGAGTAGAAGGACTTCTTACACAATAACCAAACTTCATAGTATTTTAAAAAATAGTGAAAATATTAAGTTTTATTATTTCTGTTGAAAAATTCTTCCCTTTTTTTATTGAATAGAACGTTTTAAACAATGTAGTAAAATTCCTGTAAATTCTTCAATTCTATAAAAAAATTTTCAATTTCTAATTTATCAAAAGTTCAGAAAATTAAAAATAGACTGCAAGCAGGTCCAAATTCCTCATTTTTTATATATTGACAGAATTTTAATATCGTAATTTTCACTAAATTTTCATTGAAATCAGACTTTGAATTTACCTTTCCATCCGAATTTCAAAGGAAATTGGGACAAAATTTAAAAAGGCTCGAACCATGCGTCTCTTATAAAGAAGGAAAATATGTATAAGAGAAAAATGCATTAGAAGATATAAATCATCTGCTGTAGAAAAATGAGAGAGAATAAAATAATTACTGATATAGAGCAGTTAACACCAGAATGGTTGATGAGGATCTTCAAAAATAAAGGATACTTTAAACAAGGAAAAGTAACAAAAATAATTAGGAAAAGATCGCAAGAAACTGTAAGTTCTAATGTACATTTCTTAGAGCTTAACTTTTCAAATGACTCCCAAACGGAACCATCTTCTTCTGAAATAGTTGTAAAAATCCCCAAATCCAATGACGTATCCAGGTTTGTCGGGAAACATGAAGCAAAATTTTATCGTATCGTAGCTGAAATGATGAGCGAAATACCAATTCCAATCTGCTATGATGCAGCGTTTTCTGAAGAAACTGGTTTATCACATATTATCCTTGAAAGTTTATCAAAAACACATGTAGAAAATTTCGATTATCCTCCTTCAAAACGAAATTATGAAAGAGCAATTGACTGTTTAGCAGAATTACATGCATTTTGGTGGGATCACCCCATGCTTAAGGAACTATCGAAAAATTCTTACGTTCTTTACACATATAAAGAAAATTCTTTTAATAAAGAAGAAATTTTTAAATGGTTTAATAACCAGAAAATGACACTCAAGCCATTTTTAGAATTTTTAGGAGAAAGAATAGGGAGTAAAAGTAAGGAGTTATTTAAAACAATATTCTCATTATATCCTCAAGTGGCATATGAACGAATCGCAAAAGAGAATATAACAGTAATCCATTGTGATGCTCATTTCTGGAATTTTTTCTATCCAAAAGACATAATAGATCAAAAATATAAAACAATATTACCTGATTGGCAAACTTGGAGTATCGGTGTAGGAAGTCAAGATCTAGCGTATATGATAGGACTCTTTTTCTTTCCTGATTATCGGCATTTGATGGAAAAAGATCTTATCAAACGTTATCATAATAAGCTTTTAAAGTCGGGTGTGAAAAATTATAGTTGGGATGAGTGTTGGTATGATTACAAGTTATTTGCTATATTAAATATTTACAGAATTGTCTGGTGGTGGAGTGTTGGTATGCCTTCTATAGTTTGGTGGCCTAGATTAGAAGCTTCCATTAGTACTATAAAGGATCTAAATTGTATGGAGCTTTTAGAAAGCTAATATATTTTTAGTTTTTTTCCTTTAATTTTCATTGAAATCAGACGCTGAATTTACCTTTCATGAAATATACAAATATCTAATCTCACTATTCGTCCCGACATCCCAAATATCCAAATAAATATTTAAAAAAGACTTTTAATTTACATCGTTAGATTCATCATGAAATATGATTTTGATAGAGTAATTGATCGTACTAGAACAAATTCGATTAAGTGGAATAAAGATTTTCTTGAAGAGAAGTTTGAATCTGATGACATTTTACCGTTTTGGGTTGCTGATATGGATTTCCAATGTCCACAACCTATAATTGATGCTGTAAAAAAGAGAGCTGCAGAAGAAATTTATGGATACGCGTGGCATAAAATACCGACTTATTTAGATGCTGTTATTAATTGGATGAAAAGAAAACACGATTGGAAAATTGATTCTGATTGGATAGTATTTAGTCCAGGTATAGTTCCAGCAATTTACATGCTAATTCAAACATTTTCTAATAGAGGAGAGAAAATAATTATTCAACCTCCAGTATATCAACCCTTCTCTGAAGGAATAGAAAATAATAGACGGCAAGTATTAACAAATCAACTTTTATATGAAAATCAGAAGTACACAATTGATTTTGAAGATTTTGAGGAAAAGGCTAAAGATCCATTGACTAAAATATTTATTCTCTGCAGTCCACATAATCCTGTAGGCCGTGTTTGGACTGAAAAAGAGCTTAAAAAATTAGGAGATATTTGTTTAGAGAATGATATCTTAATTGTTTCAGACGAAATTCATCACGATTTAATTCTTCCGGGGTATAAACATACTTTATTTTCAACGATATCAGAGGAATTTGAGAATAACTCATTTATATGTACCGCTCCAAGTAAAACATTTAATATTGCTGGCTTACAAACTTCAAATATTATTATTCCTGATGAAAGGAAAAGAGATGCCTTTACAAATACTATAGCTAGTAGAAATGGTTTGGAATTACCTAATGTTTTTGGCATAGTTGCGTTAATTGCTGGTTACGATAAAGGAGAAGAATGGTTGGATCAAGTATTACGATACATTGAAGCTAACTTTAAATTTTTGAAAGAGTCAGTAAATGAAAGACTTCCCGATGTTGACTTAGTTGATCCTGAAGGAACCTATTTGGCATGGTTAAATTTTAGTAAATTGTCAATGGATAATAATGAACTACGTAAGTTTATGTTTAAAAAAGCAAAAGTTGGATTATATGAAGGAAAAATGTACGGTCCTGGTGGAGAAGGGTTTATGAGGATAAATGTTGCATGTCCAAGATCATTATTGGAAGAATGTATGACAAGGATAGTAAATGCTTTGAAAGAAAAATCCACGTAATATTTTTCTTTATTTTTAGTATTTAAATTAATAAATTAGATGAACTTGATTCCGTCTTAAATCTTTTTCTATAAAATCTCTAAATCTTTCATTATTTTTATCTATAAATTCCCAAAATTCATTATATATTTCTTCGAGAGTCATTTCTTTTTTCTTTGAGGTTATAACTTCATTGTCAAGAAACTTTTTGTTTTTATTTATAGTTTCCCTGGGCTTGTATTCAAGATAATTACCCTCCAAAATTAAATTCTCAAAAAGTTTATTTTCCTCTTGTTCATCGTGATTAAGATTTAAAATCTTTTCTTCTTTTTCCTTAGATTCAAATTCGAAATCCACTCTTTGATAGCCTCGAACCTGAAAATTTTTATCTACAAAAGCTTGAAATTGATGATCGCAGACTAAACCTTTCGCTATTGACATTGTAGTTAATTGTTTTGCTTCAGCAATAACAGAATTAGGAACATCTAATAATTTTTTTGTTTTGCACACTGGACAAATAAATTCTACTTTCGAAGTATTGAGGATTACTTTGTTTTTTACTTCTGTAATTGCCATTATAACACCTTCTTAAAATTATTTACAAATAGTAATAAAAACCCCATTTATTATTTATTTCTTAAAGAAAATGATGAGATTTAAGTTGGGAGACATTAGCTATTAAGTAATTTATAAAAAGCTAATATTAGGTATTATTGGGATCGAATTTTATATTCATATTACTTTCATCCAATTCAAAATTAATCACTAAATTTGATACTAAATCGCTTTCAATTCTGAAAGAGTGAGATCCTTTAGAAAATTTCTTCAATGTGTCATTCTCTAATTTTAAAAAGAGACTTACGCTATCATTCAGGTTAATAGTTCTACCAACTAATTTACCTTCCATAATATCATCAAAATTAAATGATTCCCCTTTATGATAGATTAATAAACGGTCCTTAATTGTATCTAAATTTACATTATCTTTAGAAAAATTTAATTCCGTATCATCCAAGAAAAATTTACCATATTTAGATACATCAAGACTAGTAGGATCAAGCTCTTTAATATTGAAATCTCCAATTTCTATTTCTTTTGGAATTACAAATGGCAAAAGTAGATTAATGAATTTTATTTGTAATGAATCAATTTTCCCGTCACCATTACTATCTACGGTAAAAACACTCTTATTTGGTGGAAAAATCTTCCTTATCAATACCTTAAAAGCAGATAAATCATATGATATGATAACTCAACCTTCTATTTTGTTATGGACTCATAATTTTTTTGTTAATTAATATTTTTCTATTTCAGAAATCTTTACAGGACGATTCTCTTCAAAGGATTTCTGAGCTGCTAGTGCCACTAAAACATTTTGTAAACCATCTTTCCCATCTGGTTTAGGATCTATATTTTTAATTAAGCAATCAAAGAAACTTCTCAATTCAGTTGAATATGAATCTAAATACCTTTCCATAAAAAAATATGGAATTTTATCTATATTGGTACATTCAGCAGTATAAATACGGACAGTATTTGTTGCTTCATTATCAGCAACTACACAACCTTTAGAACCAAAAACTTCAACACGTTGATCATATCCATAAACTGCTTGACGAGTATTATCAATTATTCCCATAGCTCCATTCTTAAATTTTAAAACAGCAACGGCAGTATCTATATCTCCTGCCTTTCCAATTTCAGGATCAATGAGAACATCTCCCGTTGCATAGACTTCCTCAACTTCACTTCCCACTTGGAATCTTGCCATGTCCCAATCATGTATAGTCATATCAAAAAACATACCTCCCGAACCTTTTATATAT
>JAHPYZ010000130.1 GCA_019058425.1 Promethearchaeota archaeon | reverse complement strand
TGCTGTAGAAGTCCAGCAGAAATATCTCAAACAGGATGAGATCGAAAATAATCAACAATATGTAATAAGCCCCGATGAACAGTTTAAGGCTCACTGTTCTAATTTTCAGGCTTGGTATGAAAATCAATATGATACTCGTTTACTCCATAGAAATATAGCATTTCCAGTATTGAGGAGATTATCACAGGTGGGAGATCCACTCGCACAGAAAGTCTATAAGGAGGAGATAGTTAATCGGATTTATAGTTGTGAAATAAATGTGATAATATATCTTATTGAAGAGAAATTCTTTAAAGATTTCACTAAAGATGAATTGTACTCTTTGTTCAATGATAATAGAGTAATCGAAACTTTATTAAAAATATTGAATCATGAAGATTCTATTTATAGAAAGATCCTGTTTAATTTCTTGATAACGAAAACCGAAGAAATTGGAATAGATCTTTTATTAGAAAATTTATCTTTTTATATTAATAATCTAAGTTTATCCGAATTCAGAAATCTTATAAGCTTAGAATATGTTAAAACTCCAAGTTTTTTGAATGATCTTATTCTTTCTTTTTTAATAAACAAACTTAAAAACTTAAAAACTTCAAATTCAATTGTTATAGATGAGTGGAATGAATTAATAACAATTCTTAAAATTCTTTACTATCCTTCTCTTGACGTAGAAGAGAGGCACATGAGCTTTGGCGAATTCAATTACCTAATTAAAAAATATTTTAAAACTAAGAACATGGATATTGAATTCAAAGCGAACAGATGGGAGAATTTAGTATTCAAAATTAAACCGATCAATGAGTTTTATTATTATAGGGAAACATTTGTAAAATATACATATGATTGGAATATATCTCAAGAAAAAATTCATTTACTTTATGACATAAAATATGCAGTTTTTGGAACTGAAACAATTATTTTGAAAGAGCTAAGAGTTAGTAATGACAAAAATGACGAATATGAAGGAGAATATGATGAAGACTACGATGAAGACTATAACAATGGTAAGAATAATGAATATAATATTAAATTTAGTGTCCTTATTCCTAATCCTGAATTAAGTGAATTAAAATTTGAAAATAACGTTGAACTCTTATTAGAGTCACCTATAGACATAATTTGTAAATTTGCTGTTTTTTATAGAATTGTGCTAAAACAATTTTTATTGCTAAAAAGTGAAGAGGAATACAGAATTGTCAAAAAAGACGTTTTCTTTTTTAAATTAGTAGAATACTATAAAAAACGAAAATATCGGGTGTTTTTTGATTTTGATAATATTAGGACACTGAAAATCTGGAAAAAGGATCAAGATTATTTTATAAAATATAACGATCAAAAATTACTTTTGGAATTAAAAAAAGTGTTTTTTTCTGAAAGTAATTTGGAAATTGAGAGCATTGGAAGTAGTAATCATGAAATAAGGTTCATAATTTTAACTAAATAAATTATAATTGGTAATAATAGTATTGTTTAGAGAAATATAATTTGTTTTTAAAAATTAAGAATTACGAAATTTTTACAAAATTACAAATATTTTTAAAGGCAAAAATTATAATAATTATTAATTAAAAAAAAAAATAAATCTTTATAAAAACAAAATTGAGTCAAATTATTAAAATGTTATATAGCAACTCCCCTTATGGTGCTTTTAATGATCAACAACCCATTGAATTAGATCTTAACTTAACATTACAAGAATTTGAAGAAATATTAGTATATAAGTTCAAGATTAATAAATCTGATTATAGTTCGATCGAATTTTTTTTTGAGGACACTATATATAACGATTTTGAGTTAACATTAACGGATATTGGAATAGTCAGTGATTATATAATTCTTGTTGACAAAATAGAATTTCCTACATATCCTTTGAGACCAATGAATCTGCATGATAGGGATCATTATAGGGAATATAAAGATGGAATTAGATTTGTGTTATCGTTGCAGAATAAATTAACTTTTGTAATAGAGCAGTGCTTCGCAGACACACAAAATAACGGGCTTCATTATATAGAAATAGTAGAATATTTATTATCCAATACGGAAAGTCCAATTGAAATTGATGTAATTCAGTATGCTATTAGAGACATTAAAAATTTAACGCATTCTTATACATCCCAGATTAAAAGTCAATTTGAAAAACTCAAACTTCTTTAATCATAATAAAACTTTTGAAGTAAAATAAGGTAAGGATGATAAAATGACAAATATGAAGCAAATTTTTAACAGAAAAAAACAGGAGATTGTATTTTTACAGGATAACGGTATAGACCCGAGCAATCTACCATCTCGATGGGGATGGATGGATATGTATCCTGACTTAATTCCAAAATTTTATAGAAATGTTATATATCCTTTCTATAATCGCACAGCCACGATACCAGAGATTAATCAAATGGGTTTTAAAACTTATGTTGAAAACGTCGTACAAATAACAGGAAAGACTTTTAACAAATGGGTATCAGAACAGGGTTTTAAAACGCGGTATAAAGCATTAAATACAGAGCCTTGTACAAATATCGATGAGGATTTTCTGCTTAAATATTCTTTAACTCATGGTATTGATTCAAATTCTTTAAAATCACGATTCACCATAGCAGAATTGCGATTCTTTGACAGGCATAAAATTAATCCAAATGAGGTCCCACATAGATGGGATTGGTTAGATTTTAAAAATGGGTTAAATTTAGCTATAGTTTTTATTAAAGAAGTGTTATCCCCTATTTTCGGTCGAGTTCCTTACCAGAATGAACTTAAGAAGACTAATTATACCTCTTTTCCAGACTCCCTTCAGAATAGGTTAAGGAAATCATATAATCAAGTACTGGAGATAGGTGAGTTTGAACAAATTGTAAAATCTAGTAGATCTTTCGAAGATGACGATATAACTGAAAATGAAAGAGAATTTCATAAACACTATAATTTAGAGAAAGAATTGAATTCACGGTGGTCTTGGATGGATACACATCCATCTTTAATGGTTATGTTCTTTAATGAGGTGTTGATTAAAATAGAAAATCGAGTTCCATCAAAATCAGAGGTTATTGAGGGGGGCTACAGTGGATTTTTAACCCGAATTCAGAGAATGGAAAACTATAGTTGGGAACAATTGGTTATCGATTCTGGAAACTCCCCAATATCTGGTGGAACTAAAGTGAAAGAAGAAGGCTTTACAGATTTAGAACTAAATTTTTTTAAAAAATATGGTATCAATAAAAGCAATATGTTATATAGGTTTGATTGGTTAGATTATCGGTGTGATTTAGCAAAAAATTTCCTCGATGATGTATTAATTCCGCTCTTTGGTAAAGTTCCAAACAGGAATATGATAAGAGCTAAGGGATTTGGAGGATTTCCTAAAACATTGAAAAAGAAATGCAATTTGACGTATTTAGAATTAATAGAATCAGCAGGACATGAATATTATATTAATCTTCGATTCATAGTAGGACATCGGTTTCACAGATTGCTAAATGATCAATTCACGCTCCACTTTTTATCCTATTATATTAAATATTTTGTAGAACCAAATATTTATCCTTCAAGACGTCCAGATGGTTTACTTATTGTAAATAAGGAAATATTGAATTTAATCCTTGAGAATGATTGGATTGCCAAAAAGTTAAACATAAACTCTAATAATTTTAAAAATTTAAAATTAATTATAGTTGAAATTACATCAGATTTATCAGATTCAAATCTTGTTGAAAAAGTTTTAAAATACCAACACCAAGATGTGTTTTTATTTATTGTTGGCTATAAATGGTATTTTGATGATTCGATAAAAACAATTCCTAATGATTATCGGGTCTTATTTTCAGAAAACATACGGATTTTAAGCGTAGAATTATTCGCTCAATTAATTGGAATATCTGAAAAGCAATTGAAAAAAATTAAACATTATGAAAAACTTGCTGAGAACCATGATATAAAATCTCTTAAGCAAGAGATTATCTTACCCAGGGAAGAACTCTTCCATAAAGATGATTTAAAAAAGGAATTAATTAATCTAAATTTGATCGAAGATAAAATATCTGAATATTTAAATTTTGATACGATGGAATATGAAACAAAAACAGACCTAATTTCTAAAGAATTAGAACAAATTACAAAACCTAATTTTCAGAAAAATAAGGTGGCTATAATAGATATTGAAACAACAGGATTTAGTAGAAAATTTGATAAAATCATTGAAATTGGAATTATTGAACTAGATATTAATACGAAAGAAAAAAAAATTCTCTTTAATTCTCCCATTTATGAGAAAGGGGTTGAATTATTTGAAGAGAATGAAATTTTCAAAAAAATTTATATAGATTATGAAGAAGTTATAAACGCTCCTCCTCTCGAATTGCTTCAAGAAATATTAAAACTTATTTTCGAAAATTATAGAGTTGCTGCATTTAATTCAAATTTTGATTTAGGCTTTCTGAAAAATCGTGGGTTTAGGTTTCCTAAGAAATTGAGGGATATAATGAAATATGTTCGGGAGATAATTCCAAAAACTCAAAAGTATAATTTTCAAGATGCATATCGATATATGTATAATTTAAACGAGAATCGTGAAAGAAAATATCTTAGTGAACCAAATTATATCCAGCAACATCGTGCTATTGACGATGCGATGTATGAGGCGGAACTTCTATGTTTTCTCTATTATGAATTTAACTATCCTTTAGATTTTCAAACTGAGATCACTGATATTATAAATGATTCTGATTTAAAAAACCTAAATTTCAATGTTAATCTAAATTGTAATCAATTTGACGGTAAACTTTCATGTTCGAGAGAAAATAAATATAAACAAAAAAATAATAAGGATAATCTTTTCTAGGATTCCATATTTAGTATGATATTTAATTTTTAATACAGTTTCTTAAAAGATCTCTTTTCTATTCATATATGGTACAAAAATTTTAAAGAACTGAGTAATTTTAATGTTTAAATTATTCATAAATAAATCTGAAGTAAGAAAAAAAGTAGGCGAACAATTCATTTAATAACTTAGAATGAAGGAATATTGATAATTAAAAGGCGATATAATTATGAAAGAATACGATCCTCAGGTGATAGAAAAGAAATGGCAACAAAAGTGGGAAAAGGATAAAATTTTCAAAGTGAAGATAGACTCCGATAAAGAAAAATTCTATGTGCTCGAAATGTACCCTTATCCTTCAGGCAAACTCCATATGGGACATCTACGAAATTATACAATTGGTGATTGCTTTGCCCGTTTTAAACGAATGAATGGATTTAATGTTCTTTACCCAATGGGATATGATTCCTTTGGCCTTCCGGCAGAGAATGCCGCTATTGACCACGGGGTTAATCCCGAAGATTGGACCAACAAAAATATTGAGGTTATGAAAGATCAGCAAAAGCGGATTGGTCTTTCGTATGACTGGTCAAGAATGATATGTAGTCATAACCCAAACTTTTATAAATGGGACCAATGGTTTTTTTTGAAAATGCTGGACAGAGGACTAGCGTACAAACAAGATTCTTATGTCAACTGGTGTCCTAAATGCGTTACAGTACTTGCAAACGAGCAAGCGCAAGGAGGGAAATGCTGGCGTTGCAATTCTAATGTTGAGTATAAATTTTTATCACAATGGTTCCTAAAAATTCGAGAATATGCCGAGGAATTGCTTGAGGGATTAAATCTTGTTGATTGGCCTGAGAAAGTTAAGATTATGCAGCGGAATTGGATTTCAAGATCAGAGGGGACTATAATTCGATTTCCTATCGTAGGAGAAAGGCGCACTATTGACATTTTTACGACAAGAGCAGATACTCTTTACGGAGTAACATTCATGGTTTTTGCTCCCGAACATCCCTGGGTTCGCGAATGGGTGAAAGGGACCCAATTTGAAACAAAATTTGAGGTACTCTATCAAGAAGTAATGAATCAAAATAAATTTGAGAGGACTGATATTGAGATTGAGAAAAAGGGAATGTTTATTGGCAAATACTGTATCAATCCTCTTACTGAAGAAGAAATACCTGTTTACATTTCAAATTTTGTCATTTACGAGTATGGTGCAGGTGCAGTTATGGCTGTACCAGCGCATGACCAGAGAGATTTTGAATTCGCTAAAGAATATAACATTCCAATAAAACTAGTAATTCAACCACATAATTACGAGATAAATGTTGCTAAAATGACACGTGCTTATGAAGGTGATGGGATTTTAGTAAACTCAGAAGAATTTATTGGAATGGAGAATAA
>JAHPYZ010000129.1 GCA_019058425.1 Promethearchaeota archaeon | reverse complement strand
AAATGGTATTTTTTGTATTAGATTGAATAAAGAACCATCGGCAAGAAACTTACAATTTATTGCAATTGGAATAGATCCTGGATCTAAAAGGGAAGGAATTAGCATAATATCTAAATATGTAGATTTTCTAAATATTCAACTTTATGCTAGAACAGGTATAAAGTTGAAAATGGAGAAGCGAAGAAATCTTCGTCGAAACAAACGTAATCGCAAAACACCTTGTAGAAAACCTAGATGGAATCGTTCTTCATTAAAAGGAAATAGGATTTTACCTTCAACAAAAGCAAGATGGGATTGGAAGTTACGTATAGTAAAATGGCTTTCAAGGATTTTTCCTATTTCACAAATTATTGTTGAAGATATCAAAGCAGGAACAATTAAAGGAAAAAGAAAATGGAATAGATCTTTTTCTCCATTGGAAGTAGGAAAGAAATGGTTTTATGATAAATTGAAAGTGATCGCTCCTTTATCTTTGAAAGAAGGTTGGGAAACGAAGAATTTACGAGATGTTTTTGGATTAAAGAAATCAGGAGATAAGTTATCTAATAAATTTGAAGCACATTGTGTAGATTCTTGGGTATTAGCTGCTGATAGTCTTGGTATTTTAAGAAAACCAATTAATAAGGATATTTTCTGTATTGTTCCTTTGGATTTCCGAAGAAGATCATTACATCTTGAAACTCCTAAAAAAAGGAATATACGTAGAAGAAATGGGGGAACTAGGACTGAAGGATTTAGGAAAGGTTCTTTGGTAAAGTCTAAAAAATTTGGATTGACATATCTTGGGGGTTCTAATAATGGAAGAGTTAGTCTTCATAGTTTGGAAACAGGAAAAAGGTTAATTAAGAGTGCAAAGTTAGGAATAGAGAATCGTATAATTTCTTATAATTCGATAAGATTTTGGACTCAACCATATTTGGTATAAAATAAATTCTAATTATCTTAAAAATAAGTACAAAAATTAAATTAATTTATTATTTGATTTTTAATTAAAAGTTAACTAATTACTTTTTTTGGTTTTTTTAATAAATATTAAAGTAGAAGTTATTTAAAATTGAAAAAAATATTAATACATAGAAAAGATAAATAATATGGATATAAGATACTCATTTAAAATTAATCCCGTATTTTATTTGATTGATCTATGGAGAAAACATTGGAAACTTGGTTTATTTCGGATACTCATCTTGGACATAAAAATATAATTAAATATTGTAGCCGTCCTTTTAATAATTTATATGAAATGGATAATGTTTTAATTGAGAATTGGAATAATGACATTAAATTAGAAGATACTATATATCATTTAGGTGATGTTTCCTTTAATCCAAATAGATACATAAATAGGTTAAATGGTAAAATTACATTAATATATGGTAATCATGATAAGCGTCGTTTTAATTCATTATATCATGTTGTAAAACAAATGTATGAAATGGAAATTGGTAAGTTTAAATGTTTACTTTTGCATCATCCTATTGATGAAAATAATAGATTTTATGAAGAAAGAAAATTGCTATTAGATAGGTATGATTATATTATTTGCGGGCATGTTCATGAGAAATGGAAAGTTAAAGGTAAAAATGTAAATGTGGGTGTCGATGTATGGAATATGAAACCCATACATATTGATGAATTAGCTAATTTTTTGGAGACAATATGAAAGTAGTGAAAATTAGACCTAAAGGATATTCTGCCGTTGTACTTGGTTTTAATAAAATAGATGATATTTTAAATACAGTTAAAGAAATTTTAACCGAATTTGCCAATAATGATTCTATTGTTATAGATATTGTAGATATGAGTAAAAAAGAATTTGAAAATTTGTCAGAATTTGATGGGTGGTAAGATGGATTTTAAACAAATATTTATTTTGAAAGATCAAAAAATAATAGGTACAATTCGATCAATTAATATTTCGTATATAAAAAGTAATGATAAAATAAGTAAGGATTATGTAGAACTTCATAGTCCTTTTCTAAAAAAGATAGAAGCAAGTTGTTCTTATTTTCACATTTATCTTCCTAGTTTGCAAGAATTTGATAGAAAAATATTAATGGAAAATTGTGGTATAGAATTTGAATTTGATTTAATGATTGTAGAATTTTATAATAATAAGGAAATATTTTTTAAAAATATGGAGAATTATATTTATGCTATTGAAGGTAATATAAAACGAATCAATTGGAAAGAAAATGGATTTAGGTTTTCTATTCCAATAAATAATTTTTACATTAAACCTGATAATAATATTATTATCGAAAATGTGAAGATTGAAAAATATTGGAGATAATATATGGATTTGGATGATATTGTTTCTGAATTATCTAATAATTTAGATTATGAAGATTTGTTAGAATTGATTAAACAAATTAATATAGAAGTTTCTGATTATGATTTTACAAAAAAATTAAAGGATTATTTTGTAAAGGAAATTGAGAATAATGATTTTGATATAAGTGAAGACTAATATTTAAACTCTATAGCAAAAATTTTTAAGTGATTTAGCATTATAAATTATAATACTCTTCTTTAATAGGAGAATGAGGATTGAACCATGGATGATATTATTGCACAACAAATTGCTGATGTTTTGGATAATTTTGAAGAAGAATGTGATTTAAAAAGTACAGAGAAAGATAAAATTGCAACCATGGTATCTTCTCTTGTAAGATCAAGTTTTAATACACGTTTCTTTTTTTATACTGAAGTTTCTAAATTATTACAAGAAGTTTCAAAAAGACTTATTAGTGAAAAAAACAAACTATTAAATGAAATAGAAGGTAGAAAAGTTACAATTTTGAATTAAGGTGTAGGATGATACGACACATTATAAAGACGCAAGTTTTCACTAGAGAATTTTTAAATGAAATTTTTAATTTATCTAGAGAAATGAGGAGATCGGTTACTAATGGTCAAGTTGACAAAGTTTTAAGTGATAAATTAATAGCAACACTTTTTTATGAAGAATCTACTCGTACCAGATTATCTTTTGAAGCGGCTGCTAATCGTCTTGGTGCTAGTATACTTTCTTCAGCAAATGCACGTCAATTTTCTTCGGTTTCAAAAGGAGAAACTTTAGAAGATACAATTTTAACTTTGAGTGGTTATGTTGATTGTATTATTTTACGGTATCATAAGGAAGGTGGGGCTGCACGAGCAGCTCATGTATCAAAGGTTTCTATTATTAATGGTGGTGATGGAAAAGGACAGCATCCTACGCAATCATTGCTTGATTTATTTACAATTGAAGATGAATTAGGACAAATTGATGGTCTTTCTGTTGCATTAGTAGGTGATTTACAACATGGTAGGACAGTACATTCATTAGCTTATTTGCTTGGAAAATTTGATAAGATTAAATTATATCTTATTTCTCCTAAAAATTTATCTATGCCAAATCATATTATTCAATATTTGGAAAGACATAATATACAATTTGTTGAGATGGAAGATTTTTCTAATATAAGTGAATTTGATGTATTATATCAAACACGCATCCAAAAAGAACGTTTTGATTCGTTAGAATTATATGAAAACTCAAAGGGTAAGCTTATTGTAACTAGAGATATTGTTAATAAAATGAAAAATGATTCTATTATTTTGCATCCATTACCGAGGATTGATGAAATTAGATATGGTGTAGATGATAACCATCGTGCTAAATATTTTATACAAGCTGAGAATGGAGTTTATGTTAGAATGGCTTTATTAAAGATGCTTTTGTCTTGATTATTTAAAAGCGAGTATACCATGCATTATTCTGAAGAAATATACTGTGTTATTTGTGGTAAAAAAATTATAACTTCTCTAATAAAAGGAACAGATAATAAGTTATATATAAAAATTAATAATGCTTGGATTAGAATTAAAAATTTAAGTTCTTTATTTATAATTTGTGAACAATGTGTTAAGATAGGTGAATAATGATCAAATTAAGTAGGCGAGAAGAAGAAGATTGGAAGAAGAAAATAGTTACTCCAAGAGTAGCAACAGCTGGTTGTGTTGAATCGTATGATAGAGAATCGATTCTTATTGTTAAAAGAAAATATCCACCTTACGGATATGCTTTCCCAGGTGGAATGATGGAGATTGGTGAAACTGTAGAGAATACTATTAAAAGAGAAGTTCTTGAAGAGACAGGAATTGAAGCTGATGTTTTATCATTATTTGGTGTTCATTCAAATCCATTTACTGATCCAAGATGGCATGTTGTAATTATATATATTCTTATGCGTACTTCTGAAAATAAAGATCCTAAAGGAATGGATGATGCCTTAGATGCTTTTTGGATTCCTTATAATTCAGATAAATATGCAGAAAATTTAATTATATCATCTAAAATTATTCTAGATGATTATCGTAAATGGCGTGAAAATGAATTTGAATTACCAAAATTAAGGTAATTATTTAAAATGTATTGATTAAATAAAATGACTAGAATATTTTTAGATGATATAATTAAATATTTTGCGAATTATTTTATAGGTTAAATTGAATGAAATTTAAACGATCTGTTAAGTGTAGTGCTAAATTTGCCACAAAACATAAAAAACAACAATTAAAGAAGATTCTTGTTGAATATGGCAAGGTATGTAATTTTTTCATTGAATATTTTTGGAATACAGAAATTCCTAGTAAATCTAAATTACTTAAAAATATAGTAGACTTACCAAAAGAAAATACTTGGTTATCTGCTGCTTTAAGGCAAATAGCAGCTCGTGAAGCGATAGATATGATTCAAGCAGTTAAACAAAGATGGAAAGATAAACCTAATAAAATAAAGATGCCTATACATAAAGGCAAAAGAATGTTAGTATCATCAACTGTTGCTAATTTACAACCAAGTAAGGATAGTACTTTTGATGCTTGGCTTCATCTTTCTTCAATTGGAAATAAGGTTATTATAGATATCCCTATTAAATATCATAAGCAATTTAATAAGTGGAATACCAAAGGTAAGAGATTAAATTCTTATATTATTACAAATGATTATATTCAGTTTTCATTTGAGATAGAAGTTGAATCTAAAAAGACATCTGGTAAGATGATTGGAATTGATACAGGAATAAAAGCATTAGCATCTACTTCTGGTGGAAAACAGTTTGGTAAGGATGTTGGGAAACATATTGAAAAGATTAAACGTTGTAAGCATGGTTCAAAGAACCAAAAAAGTAGAAGAAATGGTTTAAAACAGTATATAAATGAAACTGTTAAGGAAGTAATAAGTGAAGATATTAGATTAATAGTGGTAGAGAAGCTTAATAATTTAAATCATAAGACTAAATTCAAACGGCGCTTGAATAAAAATATACGTCGTTCTCTTGGTATTTGGAATTATCGTTATTGGTTAACTAGGTTGAAACAAGCAACTGAAATTAATCGTATTAGTTTTCGAAGTGTGCTACCTTATTATACTAGCCAACGATGTCCAAAGTGTGGTCATATCGAGAGGAGAAATCGTAAAAAAGAAGTATTTAGATGTTTGAAATGTGATCACAGCGAAAACGCAGACGTAAATGCTGCCACTAACATACTTCAACGATTTCTCCAGGGATCTTACGGTATCCTGTATGGCAATTGCTTGCCACAGCAAGCTACAAATCTAAAGAACTTGATATATTAGTTTGAGGAAACGGTGGCTCCAAGATATCTTGATTTTGATGTACAGATATATAGTTATCGAAGTAGATATTGGCGAGGACGTCGAGTAATGGTTAAATGGCTTGGCGAAGAATTTGAAGAATCAGGTTAGTTGAATTAATTACATTTCCAAAATATAAACCACAAGCACTTACAATAGATAATTGTGTAATGATGTTTAATGGGCTGTTTCCTACTATTGAACAGGTGTTAAATTTCGTACCATATAATATATAACAAACTGAAAAAATTGGGAGAATAATAATGTCTTGGAAAGATGACGTCAAGAATTGGGATGGTAAGTTATATAAAGTGTTGCAAAGAAATAAATCTTGCCATAGTGGTAATTTTGAATGGTTATTGCCAGAAGGAGATAAACCTGGGGATTGGACTCCTATAATAGAAGATGTGGAGATGTGTAAAAGGGGATATCATTTAGCTACACATTATGCACATTGGTCAAACAAAAATAATATATCTGTATATGAGGCAGAAGGAGATGTAATAGAATTTGATGGGTATGACAAAGTAGTATGTACAAGAGTTAGGTTATTAAAAAAAGTAGAAAATCCATTTAGTAGAAATAATTCTGG
>JAHPYZ010000128.1 GCA_019058425.1 Promethearchaeota archaeon | reverse complement strand
AAATTCCATCGGTCGCAAAATCTAAAGGTCTTAATTTAACATGTGCTTCTAAAAAGAACCCATTCTTATCTAATGGGACTTTAAGCATCTTAGCTAATTCTTTTAAATTATCTGCTGGAACCATAGGAGTTGATAATAAAACCAAATCTGTTTCAAATTCAATAGTATCTTTTAAATTGGTATCATATACTTTTATTTTATACTTTTCAGGACTCCCCTTTTTCCTGTTTACTTCTGGTAGATTTTCAAGGTCATATCTAAGAAATATCGCATCTTTCCGACGTTCACGGTAATATTCCTCAAATTCTTTTTTAGCCATTTGTAAATCTCGGTAAATAACCACAATTTCTAATTCAGGTTTTAGTTCTTTTAATATTCTAACATTTTTCATTGATGTTGCACAACAAATGTTAGAACAATAAGTAATGCCTTCATTTTGTCTTGCATTTACACATAAAATTATGGTTACTCGGTTTATTTCATCTAACCATTTAGTATCCTTATTTCTTAATTTCTGTTCTAACTCTAATTGAGTCATCACATTCTTGTTTTTATCATCATATTCGAAAAGATCTGCTGGCTTAAGCTCTTTACCTCCAGTTGCTACTATTATTGTCCCAATTTTGACATCATGAATTTTATTATTTGAATCATTTATTGTCACATCATAATTGCCGATATAACCTTTTATATTTTTTATTCCGGCGTTTAGATAGACTTGAATATTACTACTTTTATCTATCTTCTCTTTTAATTCATTTAAGAGTTCTAAAGCATTCTTATGAACTGGATACAAAACATTTAGGAATTTTAGATTTCCACCCAATTCATTTTCTTTTTCTACAAGAATAGTTTTAAATCCCTGATTCGCAATATTTAGCGCAGCCGTCATACCAGAGACTCCACCACCAATTACTAATGCTGTATGGGTAATATCTATTTTGTCTTCCCTTTGAGGTTTTAGTAATTTAGATTTTGCCACATGCATTCTAATTAAATCTATAGCTTTATCCGTTGCGGCATCCTTTAAAGTCATATGAACCCAACTGCATTGATCTCGAATATTGACAAGCTCAAATAGGTATTTATTTAAACCCCCTTCTTGACATGTTTCTTGAAATAAGGACTCATGAGTTCGGGGAGTACAGGATGCCACAATAAACCGATTCAAATTATACTCTGCAATTAATTCTTTAATCCTTATTTGAGAATCAGAGGAACAGGAGTATAGATTTGCTTCACATACAACAACATTAGGTAATTCTTTAACATAATCTACTACTCTTGGGACATCTACATAGTTACCAATATTAATCCCACAATGACATACCATTACACCTATTCTTGGTTCATCTGTAATTTTAACTTCTTTTTCAGGTACATCAAATATTTTTTCTTTCATTTGTGTGAATTTAACGGAATTTAATAAATCAGCAATTTGTGCTGCTACTCCACTAGCATCTGCCACAGTTTCTGGAATATCCATTGGGCCTTGACAGAATCCACATAAGAAAACACCATTTCTGGTAGATTTTAGTTTATCAAAATAGGATTTTTCTTGAAAGAAGTCATATTTATCTAATTCAATTCCTAATGAATTTCCTAATTCTTTAACTCCTTTTGAAGGGACTAAAGGTGATGCCAAAACAACAAGATTGGCTCTAAAATCCTTAAATTCACCTGTTTTTAAATCCTCATAATGTATAACCAAATCTTTAGTCTCGGGATCTTCTTCAATTGTACTAATTTTTGATTGATAATATTTTACTCCATATTCATCCTGAGCTCTTTGTGTGAATTCATAGAAATTTTTACCATATGCCCGAATATCATGTCGAAAAACATAGCACTCAGAATTTTTAGAATGTTCTTGAGTTATTATTGCTTGTTTTGCGGTATAAGTGCAGCAAACGCTGGAACAAAAAGGTACATTTTCATGAAGATCTCTAGAACCCGCACATTGAACAAAAGCGATCACTTCAGGTTCTTTCTCATCACTTAATCGCATGACATGACCACCAAAAGGTCCAGAAGCACATAATATCCTTTCATATTCAAGAGCACTTACAACATTTTCGAATCTATAACCCCATCTTGAAGACAATTGATCAGCAGGCATTTCAAAACCAGTAGCGACTACTACTGCTCCAATCTTTATTTCAAATTCTTCAGGTTTTTGTTCAAAATCTATCGCATCAGCAGTACATACTTTTTTACATACTTGACATACTCCTTTTTGTAAATATAAACACATTTCTGAATCAATTAAATAAATAGGAGGTACTGCTTGAGGAAAAGGAATATAAACTGATTTTCTTTTACCAATGTTCATTTCAAAAGGATTTGGAGCCAAAATTTTAGGACATTTATTAGCACAATCTCCACAACCTTTACATTTTGTTTCATCTATATATCGAGGTTTCTTTAGAATTTTAGCAGTAAAATTACCAGGTTCACCATCAATATGAAGAACTTCATGGTAAGTCATCAATTCGACATTAGGATTCCGAAACACTTCAACCATTTTAGGAGCTAAGATACATAAAGAGCAATCCAAAGTTGGAAAAGTTTTATCCAACTGAGCCATTCTTCCTCCAATTGAAGGTGACTTTTCTACTAAATAAACTTTAAAGCCTAATTCAGTGAGATCAAGAGAAATTTGTATTCCCGCTATACCGCCTCCAATTACTAATACTGAGCCTTCCATTAGTTCTCTCCCTCCATCTTTTGATTAGTTTCAACAATCTTTATTAAATCTACTAAAAATTCGGAAAAATCTACGATTTCAATTGAGGAAATATCCTCATAATCACTTTGCAAGCAGGAAAAATGCATTTTGCACTTAGGGCAAGATGTAACCATTATTTCGCCTGCATCTTTTGCTTCTAATAATCTTTTATATCGAAGGGCTTTTGAACGGTCATTACAGTTCATCCATGAGCTTACACCACAACATAAAGCATCCTTTTTATTATGTGCCATTTCACTAAATTTGTATCCTATTTTTTTTAAATGAGAAAAGATTTCACGTACATTTTCTATGATATTACTATCTTTAGGTAAAAATCGACTTAAACGACATGGATCGTGATAAGTAAAGGGGATAAGTTCTTCCTTTTGTGATGGATTCTTAAAGTCAATCTTATTTGCTTTCCAATTTTCATAAACATACTCAATTAAATGTTTAACAACAAATTTTTTATTAAAATCTTCAAAAATAGTAGGATAGTCTACTTTAAATGTCCTATAACATTCAGCACAAGCTGTTATAATTGTTTTAACGCCTGTTTCTTCAATCCTTTTAATATTTCTTCTACCAAGATTTATAAATTCCTTGAGTTTTCCTTGACCCCAATACAGGTCATGACCACAACAAATTTCATCTTGAAGAACTACAATTGGTTCTTTTTCAATCTGGCACAGAATTTTTAAAGTGCTTTCTGCTATAGAATTTGAATTTTCAAACTCAAAATTAAAGTAAGGTAGACACCCTACATAATACATAATATTTCCTTTATCTGAAATTTCACATCCTTTTGGAAACCATTCAAGAGATCTTTTTGGATTTATATGAGGCTCACTCATTATTTCTGATATAGTAGTATAAACACCTTTGTGAGCAATTAAATCATCTGGTTTTTGACCATAAGCCTCTCGCATTTTATACTTAGCCATTCTCACGATATCTGCGAAATTGATTCCCTCAGGGCAATTTTGTAAACACGCATTACAGGTTAGACAATCCCATAAAATGCCACTTTCAATGATTTTATCTTCAAAACCCTCTAGAATCATTTGAATTATTCTACTAGGTTCAAAAGTTTGGACTTTGCTTAATTGGCAGACACCACTACATCGAACACATTGATAACATTTATACAATAATTTTCTTATATCTGGATCATAAATCTTTTCAAGGTAAGTATTGATATCATCCTTAAGTTCTTTCGAATCATCTACTTTTGACGTTTCAGTAATGATATTCACTTTGATTGATTAATCTAAATTTTGTTAATTTGAAGCAATAATGATTAGAAAAAAAATAGAAAGAATTTATTTTTTCGGATTAGATTATATAACTCTATTGTCAAACTATGATTTGCAAATATAATGACAATAATTCTTCTATATTAGATTTTATAGAGCAAGTGTTTTTATCATAGCATTAATTTGTTCAAAATCGTAGTGTTTTATAGAAATTGCCCCAACTGGACAATTCACTGCACAAGTTCCACAACCTTTACATAATCCTGAATTAACAGTAGATTTTTTCATAGGAAGACTCACTTCTTCAAATTCCTTCAAAACTTCTATAATTTCAATAGCGCTATATGAACATGCTTCTTCACACGTTCCACATCCAATACATGTCTCTTGATCCACCTCAGCAATTAAACCAGATGTTGTAATTTCCTCCGCGCTTAAAAACCTGCATGCTCTACCCGCTGCGCCGTTTGCTTGTGATATTGAATCTTGGATATTTTTAGGCCAATGAGCACATCCACACAAGAAAATTCCATCGGTCGCAAAATCTAAAGGTCTTAATTTAACATGTGCTTCTAAAAAAAATCCATTACTATCCAAAGGAACTTTAAGCATTTTTGCTAACTCATCTAAATTATCAGCGGGAACCATTGGAGTTGACAATACTATTAAATCAGTATTAAATTTGATATTATCTTGCAGATTAGTATCAAAAACATTAATTTCAAACTTGTTTGCTCCTCCATTAATCTCTTTGATTATAGGAGGTCTTTTTAAATCATATCTCAAAAAAATAGCATCTTTTCTTCGCTCACGATAGTAATTTTCGAATTCTTTCTTTGCCATTTGAAGATCTCTATAAAGAACAATTAATTTGAGGTCTTGTTTTAGTTCCTTCAGGATATTTATGTTTTTAATGGCACTCTCACAGCAAATGTTTGAGCAATAAGTTATACCTTTCTCTTGTCTTGCGTTGACACATAATAGCGTAGTAATATGATTAAGTTTACCGAGCCATGATTGATCTTCATCCTTTAATTTCTGTTCTAGCTGTAATTGTGTAACTACATTATGATTCGTATAAGTATAATCAAAAAATTCATTTGGTTTTAATTCTTGACCTCCAGTGGCAACAATAATCGTCCCTATTTTTAATTCATGAATTTTATTATCTGCATCACTCACAGATGCATTGTAATTTCCAATATATCCATTAATGTCTTTCAAATTAGATTCCAAAAAAACCTGAATATTCTTATTCTTATTCACTTTTTCAATGGTTTCGTTTAATAAGACTGATGCATCATCTTGAGTAGGATATAGCATATTTAAAAATTTTAAATTTCCACCTAAATACTTGTCTTTTTCAATAAGATAAGCCTTAAACCCTTGATTAGCGATATTTAATGCAGCAGTCATTCCAGATATACCTCCACCAATTACTAATGCTGTTTGAGTAATCTTTAATGATTTTTCTTCTTGTGGTTTTAGTAATCTTGATTTAGCAACACCCATTCTTATTAAATCAATTGCTTTTTCTGTAGCAAGCTCCATCTCTGTCATATGTACCCATGAACATTGATCACGGATGTTTACCATGTCAAAAAGATACTTATTAAGACCTGCTTCTTGGCATGTCTCTTGGAATAATGATTCGTGCGTTCGTGGGGTACAAGAAGCCACTATGAATCTATTTAAATTATATTCACCTATTACTTCTTTTATTCTTTCTTGAGAATCTGAACTACAAGAATACAAATTATCTTCACAAAAAACTACATTAGGCAAGTTCTTAATATGTTTAATTACTTGAGGAATATCAATGTATTTTCCAATATTAATACCACAATGACAGATAAGAACCCCAATTCTGGGTGTATCTGTTTCTTTAACTACTTTTTCTAGTATTTCTATGATTTCGTCTTTTGTCTCAGTAAATTTAAAAGAATTGAGCAAAGTTGCTACTTGAGAAGCCACCCCACTAGCGTCAGCCACAGTTTCTGGTATATCCATCGGACCCTGACAAAATCCAGCCAAAAATATACCTTCTTTTGAGGATATGGATTTATTATAGTATGTTTTCTCTTTAAAGAAATTATAATTATCTAACTCAATATCTAATAAATTAGCTAATTCTTTAGTTCCAGCTGAAGGGACAAGGGGTGAAGCTAATACCACTAGATTTGCATGAAAGTCCTTAAATTTGCCTATTTTTAGATCTTCATAATGAATTACTAAATCATTTGTTTCTGGATCCTCAATTAT
>JAHPYZ010000068.1 GCA_019058425.1 Promethearchaeota archaeon | reverse complement strand
TTTGTATAGTTCCAGCCTATTTTGGTAGAGCTTCCATCTTTTCAAAGTTATACGTTGATATTGAGACTTATGTAAGCGAATACATAAGGGAATTTGGTAGTGGAGAAAAAGAGATTTTAATAAGAAATTCTAAATTTATTATTGGGTTAATAATTTTAAATATTTTTCTGATCAGAATTTCAAAATGTGTCCTTTGTCAATTTAGTAAAAGAGAAATTTATACTAGGTTAGAAGAGATAATTAATATAGCAATAAAAGACAGATCAGACGTATTACCAGAAGAATTATCGAAACAATTGCTTGAAAAGTATTCTGAAATACCAATGTTTCATGGGATCCATATCGATAGTGATGATGGTGGAAGCAATATTGCTAAGGAAATAGTTAAATTCGCTGATATGTATAAAAAAGACCTTGATTTTCAAATTATGGTATCACTCAGAAGAAAAGATTTAAGATTAAAACAGCAACAAACATTAGAAGAAGAAAATATTGAGTAATAACCGAAAGCTTTAGTATAAATAAGCCATTATTTTTTAAAGTAAATTGGACTTTTGCATCATCAACCTCGATAATGCTTCAAACGTTGATTCTACATTCTCACCTGTCTTCGAACTACATTCTATAAACCCATCAACATTCCTAGATCTAGCTATATTTATACCTTCATCTCCTGTAACTTCACGATCATCAACCAGATCCGCTTTTCCACCTACAACTATTAGAGGAAATTGATCTTCTGCTCTAAGTTCTTTTCTGATTACCATTAACCAGTCATCTATATGTGCGAGTGAACTATAATTAGTTACATCATACATAAATAAAGCTCCATTAGCTCCCCGAACATATGTTGGTAATAGAAATCGAAATCGTTCTTCACCACCAAAATCCCAAATTTGGAGTTTTATTTTTTTCCCATTAATCTCTAAGCTTTTAACCTCAAAATCTACACCTATTGTCATCTTTGAATCAGATTTAAACAAATTGGTTAAAAATCTTTGAGTTAATGTAGTTTTACCGCAACCGGCATCTCCGAAAATCACGATTTTGTACGTTGCATCATACATTAGCTGAATAACCTCAATTTATTAAAAAAATTTATAATTGGAAATGCCTTGATATATTTTTGTTTTATTTAAAGAGATTTCTTGTTTTTTTGATTTAATCACTATTAAGATTTCTATAATAAATATTTTTTTCTAATTATTAAAAATAATTTAATGTGTATATTAAAAAGATTGTACTATTAGTTTAAAATTTTATGTCATTATGATATATAGATTTGTCAATGAAATTAATGTAGTTACTCATGTTTAATATTTTTATTAAAGTTATACTAATTAACAATTATCATGGTAAGAAAGGTAGATTGGTCAAAATATGTTAAAATTAAACAGGATAAGATTGAGTCTTTTGTAAAAAATTTTGGTGCTAAAAAATTTTATGCTATCGGATTAATGCCTATTAGAGGCCAAAAAGGTTTCAGAAAGTTAGATTATGAATTTGCTGAAAAGGGATTGAATATTGATGAAATCATGACAAAACTTGAAGATGCACATTTCAATACTCTTGGAATTGTAATTAAAGACACCGCTGGTGCATGTACCTGGAATACAAAAGTTGGCTGGAATCCAACAAATCGAGACATTCTAGGAGAATTTTGTGATGTAGGTAAGGATTATAATATAGAAATAATCGTCTCATTTACCAGTATGAATGACGCTTATCAAGGGTATTTACACCCAGATAGAGTTAGTGTCCATGGAAAGAGTGGAGAAAAGTATGGAATTAAATATCATGAGGGGGAAATATCAACTCATATTGATGGAGAAATGAGAATTGATTTACCAGAAGGAATAGCCTTTCAAGAATATAAGAAAAAAATTCCCTTTTTAACTAATCAAATTGATGAAGAAGCAGGCAAATCTCGAGACGCTCGTGGTGAAGGGTATATTCCTTTAACTAGCTTTATGTGTCCTAATAGTGAGCATGTAAATTATTTATTAGAACTAGTTAGTGAAGTTGTAAAAAATTATCCTATTAAGGGATTTTTTGCAGATTATATAAGATATGATGGAGCATATACAGATTTGTGTACCTGCAACCGTTGTATTCAAAAATTTAGAGATATTTATGGAAATAAACCAAAATTATTAAAAAGTAGTGAATGGTATGATTTCAAAGCTGATACTATAGTAAATTACGCACGAAAACTCAATGATACAATAAAATCTATAAATAATACTTGTGTATCTGGATGGTTTTGTCTCCCTGGACCTAAAAAATTATTCTCCAGAAAAAGGTTGGGACAAGATTGGACGAAATTATCTTCAATTTTGGACGTGGTGTCACCTATGGAATATCCTTACTTGATGGGTACAAGAGATGATGGGTGGTACTGGGGGAAGATTGCTGATTTTTTCTATTGGTATTTTATTAGAAATCTGAAGAAAAGGGCTAAAGAATTTAAAGCTCCAGTACTGATAACAACAAATTCGGTAGAATGTAACACTAAGGAAATGCTCAAACAAATGAGAGGATTTGATTTAGGATTAGGGATTGCAGTATTTAAATATTTCGGGACTTCAGATGAACAATGGAAAGCTTTAAAAAGGTATGCTGAGGAAGAAATTGGATTAGAAAATTTGAAATTCAGTAACTAGTTATTCTTCTTTTTAATTTTTTCAACATCTTCTTTAGGTATTTTTACATCCTCTCTTTTTTGATACGGTTTACTAGGTTTAGTCTGATCTATCGGTTTTTCACAAACCCAACAGACATTTTCCATAGTGATTAATGTGTTTGCGCATTTTTGACAATAAACAGTTTCACATTCGGAACAGATGTATATATTGAATCCAATTGCGTCTCCTTTACATACAATACATATCTTTTTTTCTTTTGAGATTGAAACCTCTTTTTCAGTAATCTGATCCCTGTCAAATTGGGTGATTCGAAATAAATCTCCTTCTACTTTTGTAGTTTTCTTTATTTCGATTTTTTCTTCGGGTTCTTCCCTTAATCCATAATATAAAATAATAAAAGCAACTACAATTAGTAGTCTGAGTAATGCAAATGGAATCATTGCTTCAATAAAGAATGAGGAAAAAAGTATAAAAAAGCCTAAAGATAAGATATAAGATTTCTTTTTTATAATAGATTCTGAGTTAATTGCTTTATATAAAAATCCAAACCCTAAGAAAATTAGTAATATTACATTTCCAACTGTTAAAACAATCATTCCAGGTGCAGTAGGATTAACATTATCTTGAATTAGCTCTTCGCCAGGATTTTCAGGATATACTAAAGTTAGCATATTCTCGATGCTAAAAATTACCATATATACATATGCTAAAGTTATCATTATAAAGAAAATGAATAGAATTATCCCAAATTTTAGATTTGAAATCATTTGATTTATTCCAATATATCCCAAACATAACAAAGCTAAACTGCTCAATACATAACCAATCCTAGCAACTGATAGAAATTCATTCCCTAAATTTCTTCCCGATATTAATACTGTAAAAAAGTCAAATAAATTTCCCAAATACATTAAAACGAATATAGATAGTGCTAGCCCGAGATAGGTAAGTATTTTTGCTCCAGATTTTTGGGATTCGTAAATGAAAAATAATCCGATGATTATACCAAAAACCAATAATACAACAAAAGAAATTCCATCTATCCAACCGTGAAAGGATAACATTTTTGGTTTAAGCTCTCAAATATTTATAAATAAGAATAATTTTTTTTTTTCTAAATAAAACTTTTGTTGTTTACTCTAATATTTGTCCCTAGAGATTAAAATATTTAAGATTTTACAGAAACAGTTACCGCAGCATTACAGATAATAATTTTATCTGAAGTATCTCCTAATTCTTTAATCATAATACCTTGTGTTATTAAACCTCCCTTTACGACTTCTAGAGATTTTTCACCAAAAGGTATTGCTTTTAATATTTTCTTCTCATTGATATTTTCTGGATATGGAGCGCCAATTTTTATATGAACTTTCATTCGCGAAAGATCTGCTGGTTCGATTATTTTGCAAATTTCTGAAAGACCACATAAACAGTTATTTGCTATAGCATTTTTTACTGCTTTAATAGCTGCGTTGGTACATTCATCATTATGTCCGTGCTGGTCCGTTCCCATTGCTAGCTGCACAATAAATCGTTGTTCATTCATAGTTAAAGTAATTAATTTAAACTCCTTTTTATATCTCGTATAATTGTGGTTTTACAGCGTTTAGGGTAAAAAGGGAATTCATATCGGATATCCATCTATATTTCTTATGGGTCTTTTCTATTCTGCTACATTATTCATAAGAAATAAATTTTCTAGGCGTTTTGGATTAATATTTACTATATTCTTTATTATATTCTTCGTAGCACTATTAGTAGGCTTAATTGGAATAACTTTCAGTCGTACAATAATAATAATAGGACAGAAAATTATAAGGATAGGGTTGCTAATTGATTTGAGTATTTTAATATATGGTACTTGGAAATTAGAAGAAAATTAGTGAAGAATCTTAAAAATTAAATTCATTTACTTATTTTTTAATTCAAATTAATTTATTTATTGGTATCAACTTTTTATATAAAGGTGCTATAAAAAAATGGTTAGAGAAAAAAAGAATCCTTATGAAATTGATGAGACAAATTACAAACGATTTAAACAAAAATATAATATGTTATTTCGAAGATTGTGGGATAAAACATTACCGACTTATCAAAAAATGATAGATACCAATCTAGAGAAACATATAGAATCAAAGAAAGAAGGCTATTCAAGAGTAGATTTCGCTTTAGTAGCGGCGGCTTGGACTGTTTATGAAAGGTTTCCTTATGCCTTCACATGGGAAAGGAAGGATTTGATAGATATTGGTTATGGAGTAAATTGGATGAAAACTAAACATCTTATCGATGATACGGAAAGTTTTACAGACACGATAAAAAAAGCTGCAAAATTTTATGGAGCATCTTTAGTAGGGATTGCTGATGTTAATGAAAAATGGATCTATAAAACTGGGTTTAGAAGACCAGATGATGTTAGTGAAGCTGAGTCGAAGAAAGAAGTTCGTGAAGGAAAGGCTGTAGATTATATTTATAACCAAAAAATAGAAATACCAGAAGGATTTGATAAAGTGATAGTAATGGGTGTGGAAATGGACGAGGATGCAATTTCGACAGCACCAACTCAACCAGCAGCTGCAGCCTCAGCAATTGCCTATTCTAAAATGGCATTTATTATCTCGTGTTTAGGGGAATTTATTAGAAATTTGGGATATAGAGCGATTCAATGTGGAAATGATACTGCTCTTAGTATACCTTTAGCGATTGATGCGGGACTTGGCGCTTTAGGACGAAATGGTCTACTACTTACTCCCGAATTTGGTCCAAGAGTGAGAATTTGTAAGGTTTTTACAGATTTACCATTAATTTCAGATATGCCAAACCAAGGATTTATTGAAAAAATTAAAAATTATTGCAAAACATGTTCTAGATGTGCTGAGGCTTGTGAGCCTGAAGCGATTACAAAAGATGAGAATCCTACATTTAAACCTGCGACAATTTCCAATAATCCTGGAGTTAAAAAATATTATGTTGACGTTGAAAAATGTTTTGAGTTTTGGGTTAAAAATTCTAGTGATTGTGGAAATTGTATTATGGCATGTCCTTTTTCTAAAATTAAAGAATTTTTATCTCCAATAGAATTTTGGAACAAAACTTAAACATTACATTGAATTATTAGAAATTCAAGAGTAATTCATATTTTTCAAAAGAATGTTTTATCATGGAGAAAATTAAAGTTGGCATAATTGGTTCTGGTTTTAGCGCAAAAGATCACTATTATGCTTATAGTTTATTACCTAATGTAGAGATTGTTGGAATCGCTGCTACTTCTGTAGAAAAGGCAAAAATCTTTATAAAAAAGTTTAATATTTCTGGTAAATCCTTTGGGGATTACAATGATTTATTGAAATTGGAATGTGACGCAATTTCTGTGTGTCTACCAAATTATTTGCATAAAGATGTTACGATTGATGTTTTAAATTCCGGAGCACATGCCATGATAGAAAAACCATTAGCAAGGAATACTAAAGAGGGCGAAGAAATGTTAGATGCTGAAAAATCTTCGAACCGAAAGATATTTTATTGTGAAAATAGTATGTATGCTCCCTCATTTAGCAAAATTAAAGAAATCATTGATGAGGGCGCTCTCGGAAGTATTTACATGGGGAGAGGAAAAGAACAACATTCTGGACCTCATTCTGAGTGGTTTTATAAAGAAGATAAAGCTGGAGGGGGTGCTTTAATAGATTTAGGTATTCATGATATAGCTTGTTTAGTTTGGTATTTGAATTGTGATGTTTCAGAAGTGTTTTGTCAAACCAAAACCATTATCCCCAAAAGGGAGAAATTTGGTGTTTGTGAAGTAGAAGATAATGCAGTTGGCATACTATATTTTGAAAATAATGCTCAAGTTGTTGTAGAAGAATCATGGACTGCTCCGGGAGGGTATGATATGAGATTTGAATTATTTGGGACAGAAGGACATCTTAAAGCGGCTCCAACATTTAGCAATTTAATTAGTGTATATAGTGAAAAAGGTTTTGGTTATGCTGTTGAAAAAGCATCAACAACTAAAGGGTGGACCTTTCCTGTTCCAGAAGAATCATGGTCTTTTGGTTATCCGCAAGAAATAAGTCACTTTATTAATTGTATTATTCAAAATAAAAAACCATTGACAGATAGTAAATACGGCCAAAAAATACTTCAAATTGTTGATACAATGTATAAAAGTGCTAAAACTAAAAAAATCGAAGAAGTAACAAAATTATAGTAATAAACATTTATATATCTTAGAATTTAAAAAAAGAAGTGGAAAGAAAACAGAAGCTGATTATTTAATACTGTTTATATTCTCCTTTATACCAAAAACGTTGAGATTTCCTAAGAGTATCAGGCATATCTTCATATGGTGATATTTCTTCTGCAAGCTCACATTCCACACCATAACGTAAGTTCGTTTTAGGATGAACATAACCTGTTTTTGATATTCCATTAGCAGCTCTTAACGCAGTACGGCGCGCAATTAATGAAGCACCTTTTATATAAAAATATCGCCATTTTTCTTCATTAACTAGTTCTACAAAAATGCCTTCATTCATGTCAGCATCAGTTTCGATGGGTACAAATTGACCAGAGTCATCATTCCATTTCAATATAAAATTATCTTTTTTTTCTGTCATTGTTTTCCCAACATTCAAATTTTAAGCTATAAGAAATAAATTTGAAATCTTTCTTAAAAATTTTTAACTTTTTTATAAAAATATTATAAAATTTATTTTATTTAATCTTATTTTAATGTTCAAATAGTAAACTAACAATCTTAAGGTTAATTGAATTTCTTTACTCCCGCTTCTATTGGTATTGAAAGACGATTCTCAAAAGGAACTAGAACACAATTATATTCATGCGAGTATGCACATGAAGGATTATAGGCTAAATTGAGATCTAAGACAAATTTATTATTTTCGAGTTTTTCGAGGGTTACATATCTTCCCCCACTATAACTTTCCTTTCCATTGGTGGAATCCATGAATGGTACAAAATAATATTCTTCATCTTTTACCTTAAATACACCTAATTGACAGGTGGAATCTTGAATTTTTAATTCCAATTCACCATATTTAATAAATAAACGCATATCTCCTTTTGAAGTTTCTAATTGAACTTCTTTGACTAAATCTGATTCTTGGTGGATTGAACAAATGAATTTATATTTTTCATCTATTGGGAAAAAATCTAATCCAGAGAAGTTGGATCGTTCTTCAGAAGTTAAAGGGGAATCTTTATCTTCTTTGAAACCTCTATTAATTTCATTTCGGATTTCTTGAATTTCTTTGACATATTTAGTTTCATTATCTGAAATAATATTCACCTTGTATTCATTTTTTTTTATACTTGCTCATAAATTATGGAGAATGTTCTTTTTTAAAATTACCCTTATTTTAACGATTCAATATTGTCAACTATCCAATCTAATTTATCTTTTGATGCTAAAAGAACTTCATGTGGCAATTCTACACTTCTAGAGTAAATATCTGAAACTATAGGAAAATTAATATCATCACTTTTCTCTCCACCCCAATTTGCTTTACTATAATCAATTCCTTTTTTTAGTTCTATGTTTTTAAAACACTCTAACCTATGTAAAGGTGGATAACAATCATCAGTTGGAATTCCTTTTTTATTTAACTTCCTTTTAAACTCTCTTTTAGTTATCCCTTTGAAATGTGAAGGATCAAAAACAAATGGATATACATAATAACCGCATTCTTCAGTTCCAGGTGTTTGTTTCATTATTTTAATACCTTCTATTTCATTTAATTTGTTTCCTAAATATTGAGCACTCTCATTTCTTAGTTTGTGTTGTTCTGGAAACTTATCTAACTGTTTTCGGAGTATTGCCGCATGAAACTCACCCATTCTGTAGTTAGTTCCGTAAGAAAAATGAGCATAAAAATAACTATTCTTTTTCCTACCACAATCAATATATGAGTAAATTTTATCTGCAAGCTCATCTGAATTACATAATATTGCGCCGCCTTCTCCACTTGTTAAGACTTTTGAGGCTTGAAAGCTAAAAGTTCCTGCAACACCCCAATTACCAACTCTTTTTCCTTTATAACGGGAACCATGAGCGTGAGCACAATCTTCAATAATATATAAATCATTTTTATGAGCGATTTCTAATAATCTATCTAATTCGACAGGATTTCCTCCCAAGTGGACTGGGATAATTGCCTTAGTTCTTTCGGTAATTAATGATTCCGCTTTATTAGCATCCATCACGAGGGTGTTGGGATCAATATCACAAAAAATAGGTACAGCATTCGTAGCTATTACAGCTGAAGCGGAAGCTACAAAAGTAAAATCGGAGACAATAACTTCATCTCCCATACCAATATTTAAAGCCATTAATGCTGATTCAATAGCAACTGTTCCATTACATACTGCTATACAGTGTTTAGCCTCTTGAAACTTAGCAAACTCTTCTTGGAATTTCCAAAGATTTTCACCTTGTTGATCTCCAGGAAAACCGCCCCACCAATTACGGGATTTAATTACATCTGTTAAAGCGCTTATTTCAGATTTATCATAGATTGGCCACTCTGGGAAGGGTGTATTTCCCTTTTCTTTAAATGACATAATTTAAAAAAACCTTAATTCATATACATAAATTTTATGAGCTATTTTAGATATATTTATTAAAACAGATAAAAGTTACATCCAACTTATAAATTAATGAGTTAGAATTTAATCGGATTTTGAAAATGAATGTTATAGATAAAAAGTCATTAGCTAACGTTTTAAAGGAATATATCGTAGATCTTAGTCTAGAAGAAATAGAAGCACTAATTGAAATACCACCTCCAGAGTTGAATTATATCTACGCGTTTCCTTGTTTTAAACTTTCAAAATTTCTTAAGAAAAAGCCGAATTCAATAGCTCAGGACTTGAAAGATAAGATTAAACTCCCGGAGTTTATCAATAATATCGATGTAGCAGGTCCTTATTTAAATTTTAATATTAACCCCAAATATATACTTCAAAATATCTTTGAATTCAAAAACGATTATGGAAGGATAAGAGATATATTAGAAAAACCCAAAAAACTAAGAATAATAGTTGAATATCCCTCTCCAAATACTAATAAACCTCTCCATTTTGGTCATATTAGGAATATTTTAATAGGTAAAACACTCTCTAATTTGCTAGAATATAAAGGGAATAAAGTTTTTCAAATTAACTTGTATAATAATCGTGGTATTCACATTTGTAAGAGTATGCTTGCATATCAAAAATGGGGAAATAATAAAGAACCAAATAAAAAAAGCGATCATTATGTTGGAGATTTTTACGTTAAATATAGTGATATGGCAAAAAAAGATGAAGACTTAGAGCAAGAAGCTTACAATCTATTAAAATTATGGGAAATGGGTGATGAAGAAACCTTAAAACTATGGAATAAAATGAATAACTGGGCTATAGAAGGATTTAATATCACTTTTAAAAAAATGGGGATATCTTTTGATAAAGTGTATTTTGAATCTGATTTATATCTTAAAGGGAAAAAGATAATTCTTGATGGATTAAAAAAGGGGATATTTGAAAGAACAGAAGATGGAGCTATTTTTGCGAAATTTTCAGATAAGTACAAACTTCCTGATAAATTCTTAATCCGTAGTGACGGCACTTCCATTTATATTACTCAGGATATTTATCTTGCGTATAAAAAGAAGGAAGATTTTAACCACGATAAATCGATTTTTATAGTTGGAGCCCCACAAATTCAACATTTTAAATGGCTTTTTGCTATATTAGATATGTTAGGATTGAGGGAAGATAATTTTCATCTTGCTTATGGAATGATTGATTTACCTAGTGGAAAAATGAAAAGTAGAGAAGGAACTGTTGTTGATGGTGATGATGTTATCGAAGAAGTAGAAAATTTAGCATTAATAGAGGTTAAAAAAAGATATCCTGATTTAACTGACAATGAACAGATAACTAGAGCTGAAACAATAGGTTTAGCTGCGATGAAATTCTACATTCTAAAATATAATCCCATGAAAGGTTTTATTTTCAATCCAAACGAGAGTATCTCATTTGAAGGTGAAACAGGTCCTTATATTCAATACTGTTATGCAAGGATTGCATCAATTATGTCAAAATCTAAAAAAGAAATCAGTAAAGATATTAATTGGGATATATTAATTCACGAAAAGGAGAGATTTTTAATAAAACAATTAGTTTATTTCCCGGAGATCACTGACTCATCTGAAAAAACGTATAACATTCATTTAATTCCACAATATCTACTTAGTTTATGTCAAGCTTTCAATTCATTTTATACATCCTGTCAAGTTATTTCAGAAAATAAAGAATTAGAGAAAGCAAGATTATTATTAATATATTGCGTTCAAATAGTTATTAAAACTGGTTTAAATATATTAGGAATTGAAACATTAGATAAAATGTAGCGCGTATTATTAAAAAAGAGTGAACTTGAAATGAATTTTTTTGATTTTGACAATAAAATCAATGAAGATACTCAATTTGTAATTTTTGGAATACCTTGGGATTATTTAACTTCCATTGATTTACCAAATTCATCTATCGCTCCAGAAAGAATTAGAAATGTAACAAATGACATTGGATGGACAACTGAATTGGGTTA
Source organism: Promethearchaeota archaeon (assembly GCA_019058425.1). Taxonomy (GTDB): domain Archaea; phylum Asgardarchaeota; class Lokiarchaeia; order Sigyniarchaeales; family SOKP01; genus Loki-b32. Next base: position 15,626 of record JAHPYZ010000068.1, on the reverse strand, counting down.
TCTAATTAATAAGTTTAAAGTAGCGGATGTAGGAGATATTGTTATAGAAGAAAAGGATGTTAAAAAAAATCTTAGTGTCATCAAGAATTATATTAATGATCTATATTCCAAAAATGAAAATTTAATTCCTATTATGATCGGAGGAGATCATTTCTGTTCCTTCCCTGTAATAAAGACAGTGGGAGAACTTTTTAGGAAGAAGGATCAATTCGGAGTCCTTATTTTTGATGCACACCTAGATTTTTACCAAGAATGGGATAGAGGAGTATATTCGCATGCAACATTAACTCACAGAGTATATGATTTAGATTATATTAATAATAATAATTTATTTATCGTGGGGGTTCGAGACGTTGATATTCCAGAGTTAGAAATAGTAAAGCAAGAAAAAATTGAATATCTTAACGCTTATCAATTATCTGAAGGACTTAATAATTATATTGATAAAATAATCAACTTTTATAATAAATCAGGCATTAAGTATTTGTATACTTCCATAGATATTGATGCTTTGGATCCCTCTATTGCTCCGGGTACTGGTTTTGCTATGCCTGGTGGATTTTCTTACCGTGAATTATGGATGATACTGAGAAGTTTAGCTGAAAATTTCGAAATAATTGGATTCGATCTAGTTGAAGTCGCTCCAAATTTGGATTTAAAAAATAAGATGACATGTAATTTAGCAGCAAAAATAATTATCGAGTTTATTTCTTTTATTACTCATAGACATTAAAAAATGATTTAAATGACAGATAAAGATTTTAGAGAGAAATTAAAAAAAATTAATCAAATTGAAATAAAAAATGATACAGATATAGTTGGATTGATAACCTCATTAAAAGATACGGGATTTAATGCAAAAAGATTAGCTTTAGCATGCGAAATCTATAATGAAATGAATAAGAATCCTAATTGCATCAAATTTTTTGGACTAGCTGGGGCACTTGTTCCAGCAGGAATGCAAAAAGTAATTATTGATTTTATAAAGGAAGGTTATATTGATATCTTAGTTACTACAGGAGCAAATTTGACTCATGATATAGCAGAAGCTTTGGGATACCATCATCTACAAGGAGATATTGAATCAAAAGAAATAGATGATAAATATTTACATAATGAACAAATTAACAGAATCTACGATGTATTCATGCCTAATAAAGTATATGAAGGCATTGAAGATTTTGTATCACAATTAGAAATACCTGATATCCAGATGTCTGTTAGTTCTTTTTTAAGATTTCTTGGAGATCAATTACCAGAAGATTCTAATTCAATTTTAAGATTATGTTCTAAGAAGCAGATTCCTATATTTTGTCCAGCATTTACTGATTCTGGGTTAGCATTACAATTAGGGTTTCATCATCAAAAACTAAATTTAAATCATTTTGCAGATATGCTTGAAATGGTAAATTTAGCTTGGGATGCCAAGGTTGCTGGTGTTTGTATTGTTGGAGGAGGAGTTCCTAAAAATTTTATTATGCAATCATTACAATTCAGTCCGAATTCTGCTACCTATGCTATCCAAATAACAATGGATAGACCCGAACCGGGAGGATTGAGTGGTGCAACTTTGAGAGAAGCTATTTCATGGGGGAAAATAAATGAAATGGCTAAATATTCGACACTTATTTCTGATGCTACAATTGCTCTACCTATTATACTATGGTTTTTAAAGAAAACTAATAATAAAAAAAGCTAGAAAACACCTTTTAACTTTTGATCAATAGTTTGTGTATCTGATCCAAATATCCTATCGAGATTTTGTTTAAAGGGTTTAAATTGAGATACTTCAGATAGATTCTTTCCTGTATTTAATGTCTTAAATTCTTTAGATACTTGTTTTAATAATGGTTGTATAATTTTCCGTATATATTTTTCAATTCTCTTTTCTTTATCTAAAATTGCATAAGAAATTATAAGTTCCGGTTCAAAACTATCATCGGATCTAATCTCATCTTCAATAAATGCAATGAGGAATTTTTTTCCCTCGAAATATTCTACGAGATCTTTAGAAAAAGTAGATTGAGCAAAGTTTAAAATAGCTGTGAGCAAACCACTTCTCAAATCAGTATCAATTTTTCCTTTTGAAGTGACATGATAACTCTTTTTAATTAAAGTAAACCCTCTAAATAACAAACCTGCTTCTCGAACTACCATTTTTATAAATTTTTAAATCATTAACTTAGTTAAAATGTATTATCTACAATATTAGTTATCAATTCAATATTTAAATTATAATAGTTTTATATAATAAATTCTTTGATTAAGAAACTAATTAATTTAACTTTAGAAATTCAATAAAAAATATTATTTATCCAAAATTTCTCTTTAATATGATTACTAAAGAACAAATTAGATTGTGTGCTGAGAATATTACTAAGAGTATCAATATGAAGAATGAAGGAGAATTCATCTATATAAAAGGTAATACATTTAGTCAAGAGTTATTGGAAGAGATAGGATTGTGTGTTTATAGAAAAGGAGGAATCCCTTTTATTTCAGCTATAAGTGACTACTATGAAGAATCTGTATGGCAAGATGAACAAATTAAAGCGAAAACACTAGAAAACCAAAGATTACCTTTACTAGAAATGATTAAAAATATTGATGCATATATCGTAATTGAATATCCCGAAGATCCTATGGTTCGAAATAATGCTCCAGAAGAGAAACTTAAAGCTTTTCAGAAAGGTCTGGCTCCAGTACGAGAAATATTGTATGCACTTAAGGAAGAATATGAACCAGGAAAAAAGTGGTGTTATGCTGCCTGGCCATCAAAGAAAGCAGCAGATTTTTATAATGTTGAATATGATTTATATGAGAAATTCATTGTCGATGGTATGAGTATCCCTTTAGAAGAGATGATAACTATTACTAAAAATTTAGGAGCATTGTTCGAAAATGCCAAAAATGTGCATGTGAAAGATAATTTTGGAACCGATTTTTGGGTTTCCGTAGAAAATCGTCCTATACGCCTTGATAATGGATTCCTTTCTGATGAACAAATCGCTACCGGAGATAAAGGAGGAAATTTGCCCGCAGGTGAAGTATTTTTCCCTCCTCAAGAAAAATTGGGAGAAGGCAAGATTTTTTGTCCCTTGACTATTGAGAGATATTCAAATAAAATCTTAAAGAATATAGAACTTAGCTTTAAAGATGGTAAATTATTGATAGATAAAGTATCTGCTGATGATGGGTTAGATCTTATTATTGATGCTTTTAAACAAGCAGAAAAAATTGATATCAAAAATAATGTACCAGAAATTAGGACATATAACGTCGGTGAATTAGGTATCGGTTGCAATCCTGTAATAACTAAAGCGATTGGGTATATACTAACAGATGAGAAAATCAATGGAAGCGTTCACGTTGCGTTTGGTTCAAATAAATCATTTGGAGGAACTTCAGCATCTCAAATGCATTGGGATTTTGTTACAGAACCAAAAGTTAATATAACAGTAGAATACAAGGATGGTTCTAAGAAAGAGATAATGGAGAATGGAAAATTAATTGAGGGATAGTCCCTAAAATAATTCTTCCAAATATTGCATAATTTTTTCCAATACTTTTTTTTTAAATGTAATACGGTCTGTTTTGAAATTGAATTCATGAACAGTTGTCTTTTTTTCTGTTGATATCCCTATATACACAAGCCCTACTGGTTTCCCTGGTGTCCCTCCAGTTGGACCTGCAATACCACTAATCCCTATTCCTATATCAACATCTGAAAGTAGTCTGATATTATAGGCTAATTGTCTAACAACATTCTCAGATACCGCGCCAAATTTCTCAATAATTATCGGATCTACATTAAGTAGTTCAATTTTAGCTTGGTTGCTATAACAAACAATTCCTCTTTCGAAGACATTTGAAGCACCAGAAATATTAGTCAACATATGTGATATATATCCACCAGTACAGCTTTCAGCAACAGAAATCTTTAGATTTTTCTTTGAAAAAGAAATAATTAGTCTTTCTATTCTCGCTAAAATATCCTTTATGTTAATTACCTCTGAATTTCAAATTTTTTTCCACATGATCCACAAAACAAAGCTCCTTTATTAAGAGTATTCCCGCAATGGGGACAATGCCATTTTATTATAGATTTTTTTGCCGGTGCTAATGTCTTATAAATTTCTGGCTCTTTACTTCCAAATGGTTGATAGTCTAGATTTTTCTCAGAAGTCTTATTAAAACATCTTGGACAGGAGTCCTTTTTTTGTAGACTATAATAAATGAGATATGGATTGATTAATAAAAAACCCCACATGAAAAAAATAAAAAGAAATACTTCTGATACAATTGATAAAGATATAATGGTAATTGTGATAAATACAATAAGCATGATTAATGCAAAAACTCCAAATATTTTAATATTAAATCTTGGTCGCGTAGGAAACACATTCATATTGCAACTCTTACAAAAGCCCATTTTATCTATATCTTGAACTTCAAATCTCAATGTAAACATTTAAAACGAGTTGTTATTATTAAATAATAACAAATAAAATTAAATAAAAAAATATTATTGTATACTTTTGATAAATATTGCATTAATAACAGAATTAAGCAAATTTTATTGAACGAGTGATTAAAATGGGAAAAAATGATGTTGCTAAAGGATTTGTATTCAAAATAACCGTAATTGGTAATGGTGCAGTTGGGAAGACTTCCTTAATTAAAAAATATACTCAGGGTAGCTTTCAAAAAGATTATATTAAAACCTTAGGTGCCCAATTTTCGAAATATGATGAAGAAATTGAAGGAGATAATTGTAAATTGTTTTTCTGGGATATTGCAGGGCAAGATGAGTTCAACTTTATGCGGCCTACATTTTATAAGGGAAGTAAGGCTGCAATTATAGTATTCTCTCATACAGATGGAGATAGTTATAATAATATAGTGGATTGGCATGAGGATATTAAAAAATATACTGGAGACCTCCCCATTGTTTTGTTTGGTAATAAGACTGATTTAATTGATGAAAAAAATTTAGAAGATGAAAATGTAAAAAAACTTGTCGAAGAAAGGAACTTTCTTGGTTATTATAAAACATCTGCAAAAACCGGACAAGGGGTTTTCGAAGCATTTCAGGCAATAATAAAAGAGTTATACAACAAATATAAAGAAGAATAGAAAATGTATGATGATATCAATCAAGGATATCCAAAAATTTTATTTTTCTCGTCAAATCACTGTGCTCCTTGCAAACCAGTCGAAGAAATGCTAAAGAAAATAAATATTTCCCTATTCGGAAAAAAATTACGAATTGAAAAAATATCAATAGATCTTGAAGAGAATCGTCAATTTACTCAAGAATATCGTATCACTTCAGTACCCACATTAATCATAGCAGATAAAATGATATCCGTAAATATACAAGAAGAGGAAATAATAGATGCGATTCTTTATGCATTTATATCTTCAGTTAAAATTTAATTTTTTAAATAAAGAAAAAAAATTTTATAAAAAAAAAACAAAAAAAAAGTGACATATAATGGATAGACAACTACTCTCAAAAATTCTAGCCCAGATGAGAAAGAATTTAAAAGAGGGCAAAGATATAGGTGATATGAAAGTTGGAGCTTTATTAGCCTTAGGTCATCAATTAGAAGCTATATTTTACTATTTAGGGCATGAATTAGGAAGTATCTTAAAAGTTAAGCCCGTTAAAGATATTTCGCAAATTCCAGATGAATTAAAACGAATAATTGCTGATTTCAATCTTGGATCAGCTGAAATCACTGAAAGTACCGAAGAAATAATTCAATTAAAACTAAAAGACCATTCATCAATAAAAGATTTAATAAAAAAAGGAATTAAAACAACAGGTAGCTTTTGCTCATTTGAAGCGGGATTATTAGCAGGAGTTTTAGAAAAACTGAGTGATCGTCATTGTTTTGCTCAAGAGCTTGGATGTAGTTTACAAACGGGTAATAATTACTGCGAATTTATGCTCGTTTTCCAAAAGGATTAATAATATACACTATTTTTTTGCTCTTTCTTTTTTTCAGAAATGTATTTCACCTTAAAAATAGTATAAAATTTAATTTTAGAACGTTATTAGAAAATTATTAATAAGTATAAACTATATTTTGAATATAAAATAATATTGTAAGATTTAATATTATATTAAATTATACCCAAAATATGGGAATTCATTAATAATTAAATGAAAATTTAAACCGAAGAGATAAAAAAGGTTTATTAGATGTCATATATAATAAAATTGGTGCTTCTTGGAGAAGCAAATGTTGGAAAAACATCATTAGTATATAGATTTATTGAAAATAAGTTCAGAGAGAATTATAAATCAACTTTAGGGGTAAACCTCCTCAAAAAGGACATTGAACATGATAAATATGGAAGTGTATCTGCCCAAATTTGGGATCTAGGAGGTCAAGAATCGTTTAAATCTCTTAGAAAACTTTATTTGGAAGGTGCTAATGGTGCACTCTTGGTTTATGATATGACGAATAAAAAAACATACGATAAGCTTGATGAATGGGTCCAAAGTTTTAGAGAAGCGAGGAATGAAGCTCCCATAATATTAATAGGAAACAAATCTGATCTGGAGAATCAAATCAAAATTACTGAAAGTGAATCAAAGAATTATGCAGATACTAATAACCTGGGATTGATTATTACTTCAGCTAAAACTGGTAAGAATGTCGAGGAAGCTTTCATAAAATTAACAACTAAAATTATTGAACAGATTTCGAACCCATAGAAATTGTTGAAATTTTTTTTGAAAAAGTTGCTTATCTTTTTATGATTTTTTATTTAAAAAAAAATTCAAGATAATTTAATAACTATCTAAATTTTGTGATTATAGCAGTAATCTTTTTTAAATCTACCATACTTATAAAGGAAGATTTATTTAAATAAAATTAACAAAGAAACCTTGTATTAAAGAATAATTTAATTTTACAAATTTTAAATCACAATTATCACTAATTTTTATCATGTCAGATGAAGAATTTGATGAGTTTGAAGATGAAGAGGCAGAAGAGAAAGAAGGAGATTATGACTACGAAACTGATTTAGATTATAAAATAGAAAATGTTGTAGCAACAGTTACAGTAGAAATTACAGAAAAAATTGATCTTAATCAAATAGCAAGACGTCATGCAGAAGTTGAATATAATCCAGAGCGGTTTCCCGGTCTTGTCATGCGTATTGAAAAACCACGAGCAACCATATTAATATTTTCTACAGGAAAAATGGTAGTTACTGGTCTTAGACAAGCTGCTGAAGCAGAACGAGTTGTTGATAAAGTTGTAAAAAATATTAGAAAAGCAGGTATAAAATTATCAAATCCAGAAATCACCATTCAAAATATAGTAGCTTCTGGTGATCTCCACACAAATATTGATCTTAACATGGCGGCAATTGTAATGGAGTATGCTATGTATGAACCAGAAGTTTTTCCTGGTTTAATTTATCGTATGCAAGATCCAAAAACAGTATTTCTTATTTTTTCAACTGGAAGAATAGTTTGCACAGGGGCTAAACAAAAAGAGATTGTAAGAGACGCTGTTTTAAAATTAAATCAACAAGTAAGAGAATTAGGAGTAGCAAGAAAAGATATTGGAGATTCAGAATATCAAGATATTACTTTTATTTAATTTTTTTTTATCTTTCACATGTTTGGATAATGGATTTCAAGATATACTTTTTTTTTAAATTATTTTCTTATTGCTTATAGCGTTAATAGAATTAATATATTCATTATATAATGTGCCAATTAATTTTTTTTCTTTAGCTTTAGTTATAGCAAAAAGAAATAACTGATTCAGTGTAACTTGATTGCTTAATTTATAAATATCCTCTTTTAATCCCACATTATCACTATATTGATCAAGAAAATTGCACAAAATATAGCGATTCTCATTTTTCATATTTATTTTATTCAATACTCCAAACATATTCAATATTAAAGGTGCTTGGTATTTGATTTGATTATGATGTATCGAGCTAAATAATTTTAGATGTTCATATTTTTTTAATGGAACCGACATAAATAAAAAAAGAATTATGAAATTATTGAAAAGAAGTAATATGAAGGTAATATCAAGAAAGTAAAAAATATTAAATTTAGACTTTCGTATTAGAAATCATAATCAAACCCTTTAAACTCATTTGTGGAAGGCTTAAACTCATGTTCAACTTTCTCGACTTGAGCATGCTTAGGACCTCGCTTTGAAAATTCTAAAAGTTCCATTAATTTATCTTTAGGACCTTCTGCTTCGATATAAACAGTTCCATCTGGCATATTTTTAACATAACCCTTTAAACCTAAATTCCGCGCAAATTTCCTAGTAGTATAGCGAAAAAATACGCCTTGTACATATCCAAATATCTTTATTTTTATCTTAGATTGACTCATACTTTCAAAAAATAAACATCTTGTTCAGGGTTATATCCTATTACCTCATTTTTTACAAGTGTTTCAAGAACATTAAATAGCCATTTCTTACTGGTGTTTATCACACTTTTGAAATCTTCAACTCTTGCTGTGTCTTTTATTGATAATAAAAAAAGAATTTTACTTTTCACCGATAAGTGCTCTGATTTCGTAATATAATCAAATTTAACTTCGAAATCATATTCTCGCGTTTTTAAATAAGCAACTTCATTACTTAATTTTGTTATAACTTCATCGGTAGTTCGGAAGGCATCTAAGCTGATAAGGAACATACTTTCTAAGTGTTCCTTTAGTTTTGCTTCTTCCGTTTCTTTTTCAATTTCTTGATTAAATTTTTCTAAAATTTCTAAGTAATCATTACCATCATCATATTTACTTAGCACTAGAACTAATATCATTTCCTTATTTTCGTTATAATAAGACACCGAGTTCCAATTTTTCTCTTCTGTAATAATATATGATTCAGTAAAGTTATGTGTTATTGTTATTTGTTGAACAACTGGATCTGGAATCTCTAGAGAGTCTGGGTATTTTAAATAAATTGTTCCCCCCTCAACTACATCCCAGTTAATTAAAAATATCCCATTTGGCATAGGCTCTTTTTTAGCAAAATCTTTGAATCTTAATAATTAAATAAACCTTTATTATTAAAAATTTAATTCTTATTTACTTAATTAATCAATTATGATATCGTAATATATATGCTAAATATTTGAAGCTAAGTGGTTAAAAATTAGCTAGTCTGACTGAAATTGCCTAAAAAAATAAATATTACAATACTGATCTATAACATAGAGGATTTTGTATGGATGTCTACTATGTATATATATTAGAAGTAATAGCTAAGAATGGAAAAAGAAACTTTTACACGGGATACACTAATAATCTTTATAGAAGATGGCACGAACATCGAAATGGTACGGGTGCTAAATTTTGCAGAGGAAAAAAAAAGATCGAGTTAAAATATTTTGAAACCTATCAAAATAGAAAAGAAGCAATGAGAAGAGAATTGGAAATAAAAACTTTTTCAAGAAAAGAAAAACGAGAATTAATAAAGAGTGTTATTGATAAAATAAAGTAGTTGATTTAATTCTTGTTTGAAATGAATTTTTTAATCTGTCTAGCAGGATTACCGGCATCCGGTAAAACAACATTTGCTAAAATCTTAAAATCTTCAATTGAAAAACGAAAAAAGAATTTGCATGTAAGGATCATTGATCCTGACAAAATAAGAAACAGTATAACCTCAAACTTATTCGATTATGAAAAAGAACCTATTGTTAGAAAAGAAAACCTTAAAGAAATAAAAAATGAATTAGGGAAAGGGGATATAGTAATTAGTGACGACTTAAACTATTATTCCAGTATGAGACATGATTTAAAAAATATTGCTGATACTCTTAATATTGATTTCTTTATTATCCATATTAATACTCCTCTAGAAATTTGTTTGAAATGGAATGAAAAAAGAGGTGAACCCATTCCAAATAAAATTATTACAAGAATCCATGAAAAATTTGATAATTTTAATAGATATAGATGGGATATACCGGATGCTGTATTTGATCTTTCACAAATAACCGAATCATCCCCTATAATTGAAGATTTTATAGAAAATGTCCTTATTAAAGGAATTAGAAAAAATTCTACGCATAAATCATTGAAAATGAGGAAAGAATTTTCAAACTTGGATAATGAGAATTTAGATAAAATAACAAGAATTTATGTGGGTAAACTTCTACATCATGTTAATTATTTACCATTAAAAAAGAAACTTATTAAATTAAGAAGAAAATATGTAAATTTATATAAAAATAAAGCACTTAATTATTCAGAGATATCAAAATCTTTTAAAATTTTTTTAGAGGATAATTTAAACATCCATATTGATGAAGATCTCTAATATTTAATTTGTTATAAAAATTAAAGAAAAAGAAAATAAACCATCATTAACTTTTTTTCTATAGAGTCAAATTTAATTACCTAAAAATTGGATTATTTTTTATAGATTTAAAATGTCGCAAAAAAGTAATATGAATACCTCAGCAAAACTCAGAATTGAGAGGTTAGAAAAGAGTCGAAGTGGGCGTTCTCTATGTTATATTGACCAAGATATAATGCTTGATTTGGGATTAAATCCTGGAGATATTATCGAGATTAGGGGAAAGAAAAAAACTACTGGTATTGCAGTTTCCTCTGTTCAAGATAGAGGAAAAGGGATCATTAGGCTTGATGGACTTCAAAGACTTAATGCAGGAGCCACTATAGGGGAATTTATTACAATTAAACTTGCAAAAGTTTATCCCGCTGTTGAAATTGTATTAACTCCTACACGTCCCAACATTGATCTAAAAAGACAAGCAGAAGCTATAAAAGGAAAATTAATTGATAAGCCCGTAGTAATTGGAGATATTGTTGATGTTTTGGGGACTTTTGTTGAGAGAGAAAGCGGTGACAGTCCAATGTCTGATATCATGAAAATGTTTCAGTTTGGAGGGAAAAAGAGACCAACATTGGGCACTCTCAGATTGATTGTTGAAAATTTAAAACCTTCAGATAAGGTTGTTAAAATCACAAGAGAAACAATGATAAGAGTTAACAAAAGAGTTGCTGTTTTAAATGTCTCTGGGGGAGTTGTTACTTACGACGATGTTGGAGGTTTAACTGATGAAATTCAAAGAATTAGAGAAATGGTTGAATTACCATTGAAACATCCTGAATTATTCCATCGATTAAATATTGATCCACCAAAGGGAGTATTATTCTATGGCCCATCTGGAACAGGTAAGACGCTTATGGCAAAAGCAGTATCTCAAGAATCAAACGCTAATTTTATAACAATAAATGGTCCTGAAATAATGAGTAAGTTCTATGGAGCAAGTGAAGGTAGGCTTCGTGATATTTTTAGAGAAGCTGAAGAAAATGCCCCGTCTATAATTTTTATTGATGAAATTGACTCAATAGCTCCAAAAAGGATGGATACTTCTGGAGAAGTTGAAAGACGTGTAGTATCCCAATTATTATCTTTAATGGATGGTTTACGTGGTAGGGGTGAAATAATATGCATAGGAGCTACTAATAGAATTAATGCAATTGATGAAGCATTACGTAGACCAGGACGTTTTGATAGAGAGATTGAATTTGGAGTTCCTAATGTCAAAGGAAGAAAAGAAATCTTTCAAATACATACAAGAGGTATGCCTTTAGAAAAAGATGTTAAGCTAGACGATTATGCTGAAACAACCCATGGCTTTGTTGGAGCTGATATCATGGCAATCAGTAGAGAAGCTGCTATGTTCTCTTTGAGAAGAGTATTACCGAAAATAAATTTAGACGAACCAATTCCAAGCGAAGTAATACAAGAATTGAAGATCACGGATGAAGATTTTGTTAGAGCCACCAATTTAATCGAACCTTCTGCTATGCGAGAAGTAATGGTTGAAATTCCAGATATAGGATGGGAGGATATAGGAGGTCTTGAGGATATTAAACAAGAATTGAGAGAAGCAGTAGAATGGCCTTTAAAATATCCTAAATTATTTGAAAAGGCAGGAATACGACCTTTAAATGGAATACTTCTTTTCGGTCCCCCCGGATGTGGAAAAACACTTCTAGCAAAAGCAATAGCCAACGAAAGCCAATCAAATTTCATAGCTATAAAAGGCCCAGAGATTTATTCTAAATGGGTGGGAGAAAGTGAAAGAGCAGTACGAGAAATATTTCGTAAAGCTCGACAAGCAGCACCCTCTATAATATATTTTGATGAGATCGATGCAATTTCTGCTGGAAGAGGAAATTATGAAGGAACTCATACATTTGCTTCGATTGTAAATCAAATATTAGTTGAAATGGATGGAATTGAAAACCGAAAAGGTATAGTTATAATAGCAAGCACTAATCGACCTGATATTGTTGATCCTGCTTTTCTAAGACCTGGTAGATTTGATCGTTTAATTTTTGTAGAAGCCCCTGATGTTGATGCCCGATTAAAAATCTTAAATGTCCACTCAAAAGATATGCCACTCGGTGAAGATATATCTTTAAAAAGGATTGCCCAGATTACAGAGGGATATAGTGGAGCAGATTTAGAAAATGTATGCCGTGAAGCTGGAATGCAAGCAATCAGAGAAGAGATGGATAATTTAGAAGAGATAAAATTCAAACATTTTGAATTTGCTCTGTCTAAAATAAAATCGACACTACCAAGGAATATTATTGAAAGATATGAAAACATGGCAAAACAAATAACTGAATCCCGAAATATCACAGAAACTCAATCTGATTTGTATAGGTAGCTAAGATTCCTGTTTTCTCTTATTATTCATTACTAGTTTTTTAAGATATGAATCTCTATTAATTTTGTAAAATTTTATTAGAAACATTATCTAATTAATATTATTTGAATTATTAAAGAGAGTTTTATCATGAATGATATTAAAGTAGATTGGGATGGTCATCTAAGAAAATATCAATCGGCAATGGAAGAATTAAACTTAGATTTCTGTGTTCTAACAAGGGTAAAATCCATTACGTATTTGACAGGATGTTTCGTTCCGTGGAAAAGTTATTTTTTTCTCCCGAGAGAAGGAATGGGAGAACCAGAATTATTTACTGTACTTTTAGATGTAGAACGGATAAGAGCTGAGGGACATTTAAAAAAAATTAGTGGATGGGGTCCTCTCAAAGGGTATTATATTGAAAAGAAACTACAAAAAGCAGCAAAAAGGGCAGGTGTATATAATCCAAAAGGATCTACTCCAAAAATAGGTGTAGAAATGGGATTAGATATATGTGTAACCGGTCAAATGCTCTCATATACTGAAGCTGAAATACTTAAGAAAATCTTTCCAGGTTGTGAACTCGTCGATTTTAATGACAAGACCGAAAGAATTCAATTTATTAAGGAACCAGAGGAGATTGCTATGCTTCGTAAAGCATCCGAAATTACTGATATTGGACAAGAAGTTGTAAAAAGAGAATTAAGTGAACGTCCTGAGGAGAAAATTTTTACCGAAAATGAGATAGCTGGGATCGGAACATTAGCAATGAGGAAAGCTGGGAGTAATTATGAATGGACTTTTACAGGAAATCAAGAGATTGGTTCTGGTTATCGTGCAAGTTGGACATTTAATGGATGCACGCCAGCTACAAATAAAAAAGTAAAAGAGGGAGAATCATTACTAGTAGACTTACATAGTGAATATGGGTGTTATTTAGGGGATCTTAGTCATAACTACGTTCTTGGTTCATGTCCATACGAGTTAAAAAAATTCAATGAAGTATATGAACAATTATGCTATACTCTAATCGACAATATGTATGTTGGAAATACCTTCGATAATTGTTATGAAGAAGTACATAAAGTAGCTGAAAAAGAGGGATATGCCAATGATCTCTTTTTTGGTTTGGGACACTCAATAGGCATCATCGGAAACGAATCTTCCCCCGTCGTCATTCCTGGAAAAGAATGGGGTCCAATGATATTTGAGGAAAATATGGTTGAAATAGCAGCAATAGTGTTTAATCGCCCTGGACTTGGTGGTCTTCGACTTGAGTCACCTACTCTTGTTACAAGTAAAGGTGCGGAAGTACTTCCTAAAACGCCATTTGAAGTTGATTATGTATAGATTTGATCGATATATATAATTAAATTGAATAAATACAATTTATTTTCAAAAATTATTATCTAAAATTAAGAAGATACCTAATTCATTAAAAGAAAGATTGCACTTCATTTTGATGAAATTAATTTTATGTGAAATTTCTAAGAAGTTCAATAAACTTAGCAAAAAGCTACATTTTTAAATCATTTAAGACTAATAAGCTCAAATCCAAATTAATATTGAAAATATATCTATTATGAGTGATGAGAAAGTTATTGAAATATTAAAAAGAATAGAGAAAGAAATTAATACTACTAGAAGAATTAATCAAGATATTCTTACAGCTCTTTTGACTATCCTTACAACAATCGTTATTTCTGTTTTTCTCATTTTAACTAATTTTCCAGACATTACTATTGCAGTCATTTTACTAATAATTCCTTTATTAATAGGAATATATAAAATCATGACGAGAACTTAATAATTACAATAAATTGTATCGGAAATGAATCATGGCTAGTTGTAATTCCCGGAAAAGCATGGAGTTCACAGGTATTTGAGGAAAATATGGTTTAAATTGCTGCAATAGTGTTTAATCGTTCTGGCCTTGGTGATCTTAGACTTGAGTCACCCACTCTTGTTACTAGTAAAGGTGCGGAGGTGCTCCCTAAAACACCATTTGAAGTTGATTATGTATAGAATAGACAAATTTATGTCTAGAATAGTTAAATATAATTTATTTTAATAAAAATTTAATAATTAATACAATACAATCTAAATCTCAAAAAGAAACAATTTTTTTATTTAATTAATCCAAAAATCTGTTTAAAGTAGCGTGATATTCATCTCTCTTGAGTAAAGTGCCCATATGTCCGACATTCTCAAATATAATTTCTTCCACATTGGGATATTGGCTTCTTAATTCCTCATGAAAAGGAAATCCATTATCATCATTCGCTGTAAATATAAGAACTTTTCCATCCCACCCGACATAATCTTCTATATTGTATTTTTCACTATTAAATTCACCTGTAAGAATCGATTGGCATATTATAACACTCTTCTCTACTTTACTAAACCTTTCTTTTGCAAATGCTAATGTAAATTTTAACTCCTCCCGAATTTCAGGAGTCATTTCTTTTTCTTCATTTGCTAATTTAAAAAGTTTTTTTGACATCAACTTCTTTAATAGAAAAGCCGGTATAAATTTAAACAGCTTATTAGCTTTTTTAAAATCGTTTACCCATTCATTTTTTGGAGGATAACTATTGATAAGAATAAGTGCTTCTATGTTTTTATAATTTCTATGGAAATATGGTTGAGCCATAAAACTTCCAAAGCTCTGACCTATTAGTATATATTTTTCTACATTTTCCTTTTTTAGAATTTCATTTACTGCCTCACTAAATTCGTCCAAACTTTCGAAATTAGTAATTGATGGCGCAATAACCCGATAATTTTTTTCAAAAAATCGTATAGCTTGAAAATTACCCTCGGCATTTCCAAGTGCTCCATGAAAGGTAAGAACTGATTTCTCCCCAGTTCCACAGCTAATATACTCTATTTCCTTATTTCTGAACATTATAGTCTTTATG
>JAHPYZ010000067.1:13358-27337 GCA_019058425.1 Promethearchaeota archaeon | reverse complement strand
ACATAAGATTAATAATGGGGGATGCATCGATGAGCTTGAAATATTTAGCCCCAAATCCTCAGCAATATCTATTGGTGGTATTGGAACCAATATAAAGGAGAAATATATTCTTTTCGAGTGTTACTTGAAAATAATGGCGGAGATAGAAAAAAAATATCCTATCTTCTACAGAACGATGGGAGGAAAATTGCAATTACGTTTTACTCCGATATTAACTCCAGAACAACTTTCTCCACGGTTATTATTTGTTGAAACACATAGATTAACAAATTTACCAGGAGATTATGGAGCGGGTACCGTTGTTAAAACGTTTTCATTACTTCCTCGTGAAATAACAGAAATAAGTATAAAGACATGGAAAAAAACTACAGAAGAGACAAAAAAAGCATCATCAATTTTAGACTCTTATACTGAAGAAAAAGCAGACGAATTTGAGGACGCAATTCAGTCAGAGAGTGCACGATCGTCTAAGATAGACCAATCAAACTCTTATGAAGTAAAAGCAAGTGCTAGTGCCAGCTGGGGATGGGGAAAGGCTAGTGTAAGTGGGGGAACTAGTGGTAGTACTAATTCCTCACGAGAAGAGTCTTCGAAAAATATAATGAATGCGACCTCTAAACACGCTCAAAGTGCAAGTGCCAAACGGGAAGTCAATATTGATACAAGTTTTGAGAGAAGTGTTGAGGAAGGTGTAGAAACCGCAATCATGCGAACAATCCGGAATCTAAATGTGACGAGGACATTGAATTTTACATTTAGACAAATGAATCAGGAATTCCATTCTATTTTACATCTTATTGATCTCCGCATAGCATTTTACAATGGAGCACCGGGAAGTTTTAGGGAATATTCACTTAGTGATCTGGGGTATTTAGTAGATAAATATTTAGATTATACTAGAGATTATGCTGCCATTAAGGGAATTATTCTAAAAGAATATGGTCAAGTGGTTGACTATCTAGGAAATAAAAAAGCGCTGGTTCAAGAAATAGATTTAGAAGATGGCAATCCTCCTTATATTAGAGTATTCCCTCCTCTTGATAAAGAAGGAAATCCATTAGGTCAACAGGAATATTATATGAGACCCCCAGGAGAAAGTTTACCTACTGATATTCGTTATTTAGATGGGGTGATTATAAGACGCAATAAGCTAACTATGAAAACTGATGGTATTATCGTTGAGGCCCTTATGGGAAGAGTAAATGCTTTAGATGATTACTCATATGCATATAGGAAGGAGAAGATAAGAAAGAAAAAATATGAAAACGATAGAATAAAAGTGGGCTTGAGTTTAGTAAGAAAGTTAATAGAAGAAACAAAATATGATCAAGCGGTTACTTTATATAAGGAAACTTTTGGTGTTGAGGCAGGTATTGATATATTCAAAAATCTTTTTTCGATTAAGATGGAACCAGAGAAAAAATAAATACCTCAATTTATGGTGATTTAAGATGAGTGCATATGATGATAATAGAGAACTAATAATGATTGAAGAAGATCTAGAGAATGAAGATAAGGAAACCAAAGCAGATTTGAATGAAATTGAAGATGAGTTTACTAAACCTGAAAATATTGAGGATGAAAATTTGATTATTAAAGATTTCTTTAAAGATCTTGATAATATCGAGGAAGAGGACTTTGAAAAAACATTATATTATTTCCTAATAGCTGCGGGGAATTTTATAAGAATAAAATTTAATATTGTAGATTCTGATAAGGAATTAAGACAAGTTAAGGGAAAATTTACTACTGATATTAGAAGAAAGAAAAATTATGGATGGACAATTGAGAGAAAGTTTAAGGAATTTTGTGAAGCAAAGATTCCTCAGTTAGGTATTGAATCGAAACTTCATTCTGATACACCTGATATAAAAGAATATAATGTCGATATTAAAGCATCTAAAGGTCGTACAGCACATGGTGCAAAAATAAAATCTAATTATGATATATTTAAGGGGTTAAGTTATCACCTTCTAGTATTCAAATATCAAGTGGATGAGAAATATTTAACATTTTCTGACGTGATTTTTGTTCCTATGAACCTTACAGCTGACCACTATGCACTTAATTGTTTAAAAAGTAATTATGTTAACCTAGGACTCGTGGAGGATATCGAAGGAAATGTAAAAATTTCCGATTTAAAAAAGCAGAAGTGTGAGGAATTGGATTGTGAACTTGAAGATATTTTTACAGAACTTCTTCGCGAAAATAAAGTCCTTGATGATGATATTGAAGATCAAAAGATTAAACTAGTGAACTGGTTAAGAAACCAAAGCCCTAATTGGTTAGGCGAAAAAAACGGTTTCCTTTCCTACCATGGAGGTCACTGGGGAATCACCTATACTCATGATATTTTCAATACCACAGAAAGCCAATCTGGAAAACCCCAAGAAAAATCTGAAGAAGATCTTAAGAATAAAATTGTAATTTTATCAAAATCAAAATAATTTATTTTTTTTTATTTTTTTTTTTTTAAAAATTTTTCAATAAATCTACTGCTGATATAATTGATCCACTTGTTGATCTACCTGATGCACTTGGCGATCTCGATAATTTAAAGGATGATAGAATTAGAGTTGATTATTGGAACCAAATTCCGTCTGATTGGGATAGTAGGTACTTACTTTCACTTCAAAATCACTTAAATGTGGGAGTGTATTATTGTGCTGGAGTGATGAATTACCTTAAAGATAAATATACGGAATGTAAGAAAGGCATTGAAGAGGAATTGACACAACAAGTACAAGTTCTCATTATTAATACTGCGGCTATGGGGTTAATGGCCCTAATAGGACAAGCTGCAGTTCTCGTTGTCTTTGCACACTCTGCAATCTCTATTGCTCTTGGAAGCAAGGAATCTCTCGTTCTCGCACGGCTAGCTTAAGTTAGGCTAACAGAAGCAAATTATTTTTTTTTATTTTTTTATTCTGAAATTGTTCTAAAGACATGTAATTAATCTTTTAAATCCCTCTTTGGGAATATAGTTTTGTCAGAAATTCTCCCTTCTAATTTTTCTAACTCCTTTTTTAGGATAGGATTATTTGTAAGATCTATTATGTCAGCTTGCTTAAGAATGTTGATATCATTCAATTCAGAGATATTATTATCTCTTAAGTGTAGATTACTTAAAGCTATTAAATTCGTTAGTCCTTTGATTTTAGAGATGAAATTAGATTGAAGATCTAGAATTTTTAATTTAGTAAGGAAATCCAAACCCTTTATTTCAGAGATTTCATTTCCTCCAAGATTTAAAGTATTTAATTTTTCTAGCCTTTCCAGACCGGAAATCTCTCTAATTCTATTATCAGAAAGGTTAAGTTGAGTTAAATTAACTAAATTATCAAGGTTCTCAATTTTTTCAATCTGGTTCTTACCAAGATTTAAGCAACCTAAATTTTCCAAGGTTTCTAAATTCTGAATTTTTAAAATTGTGTTTTCACATTACTCTAATGTCTCTAAATTAGTTAGATTAGCGAGCCCCTTAATTTCAGAAACTTTATTGGCACTCAATTTCAAATGTTTCAATTTTTTTAAGCTTTCTAAACCTTTAATTTCCAAGATATCATTTCCATGAGGTTGAGTCGGGATACAGAAGAAGAGTCCTTCTAAATTTTCCAGTTTTTCGAGTCCCTTAATTTCTGAAATTTCATTAGCACCAAGGCTTAACCATTTTAAATTCGTAAGCTTATCGAGTCCCTTGATTTCCGAGATTTGATTATAGCTGAGGTTTAATTCTTTTAAGTTTACTAATGAATTCAAGCCCTTTATTTCTGAAATCTTGTTACCTTCTAATCTTAAACTCTCCAATTCTTCTAAGTTTTCCAAACCTTCTAAATCAGTGATCTCTTCCACATCCATTCCGCAAACTTGAAAATAATTTTTATCCCTAACTTTTTCCATGAAAATTTTTTCGCTCTTATATATTACAAATTTGGAAGTTCGAGTACTCATTTTCTATAATATAATATCTTTTTTTACTTTTAAATTTATGGAGTGACAGTATGAACTGATTTATTAGGGTGGCGTTTTTTTATGATTGAATATATTAATTGTGTGTACAACACATTTCCAAAACGATACAGAACAAAACATGAGTGAGTATAATGATTACTATAAAATGATTCATCGAAAATAAACTTCATCGGACTTCAGAATAAAGTTCGCACTTCACGTGAAGTCCGAAGCGAAAAACTATATATGAATGGAAGTACATATTATTCTTAAGTAAAAAACATAAAAAAGTGATAAAATAAAATGAACCAAATATTAGAGAAGGAAGAAATTTATATTATAATTCCTGTAGTTGAGGAAAATGCGGAGAAAGTTAAAAAAAAATCAAGGAAAGTTAAACAGAAACGTAAGATAAGAGCTAACTTCAAAAGATCTCAAGGGAATATTGAAGTTAATAAAATTAAGAATAAAATAGATGCTAGCAAATATAATGCAGGCTTCTATAATCGATGATGATAATTTGGAGTTGGAGGTTGTTAAAAATGCGTGTGAAAAAAATGAAGAAAAAGATGACTTTAATAATTATTACCAATGACCTGGGAAAGTATCATTCCCGCTATATAACTTATTAAACTTTTTTTTCCTATTTAATCAAAAAAATAGAGTGATAAACATGTCGAGAAAAATAACGTGTAGCAAGTGTGGTAAGCCGATAAAACTTGACCTTTCGATTTCAAAAGCACTTTGTAGGAAGTGTCGAAAACCTGTAATCGTAGTTGAGAAAAGAACCACAGAACATTTTGATTTTTAATAAAAATAATGAAAAAATAAAAAAATAATATGAGAGGGATAAATATGACAAAAAGAATAAGAATAAACTGTATGAAATGTGGTAAAGAGATTAAGCTAAGTTTTTATGACACTCGTGCGGTTTGTAGAAGATGCGGAAGGTAAAGTATTGATTTTGTAAAATTTTAAATTTCAAATTTTTAATTTTTTTTACGATTCTCTTCTTTTCCATTTCTAAATTAAGGGGGGAGAAGTTATCTCCCCTTATAATTTTGCGAAGGCTTTTTTTATACCATAGGTATTCTCAAATTACTTATTTTGAGGAAACCATGCCCTTAAACTCAACACAACCTTTAAATAATAAAATAGTTATACAATTAATGAATTAATGCGAAATTACTATGACTATTATTATTAAAAAAGAATATTATAGAAGTGAATGGAAATCTATTGCGGGCAAAATAGGTCCAAAAATAACCTTCATAATGGGTATTTTATTTCTTATTGAAGGCATTATAAGATTAAGTTTATGGTATTTTTTTTATCCTGATACTTCGTTAGTATTAATGTGTGGAATCCTAGCTATTGTAGGGGGATTATTAGGATTAAAAGAATATAATTATGGTAGGTTTCTTTGTTTAATCGCAGGAATTCTAGCTATTATAGGTTTTCTTATTTTTTATGATTATTTTGGTTTCCGATTCTTACTTTGGGTGATCCTCATGATCGTACCTATTGCGTATTTTATATTTTTTATAAATTTAGTCTCTCCATTCATTTTTTTAATTGGTGGGATTCTCAGTGTAATATCTGAAGAGAGTTTTTTCAATACAGATAGAGAAAAAGAATAAAAAACAGTAAATCTTCCCTTTTAATTTTGTAATAATAGTTATATTTTAAATTGAGTTTGCTTTAGCATACTTGAACTAATAGTGAAAATTAAAGAAATACTTAATCTATTATCTTTTTTGATGATAATTTTCTGTATTTATTCTATTTTTAATATCATCCCCTATTTATTACACATAGTAGATGAATATAATGGTTATTTAGCGCTTATTTTTTTATTTTCTTCTTTATTTTTGACTATAATACTCCTAATCTGTGTTAATTTAGAAAAACTGCTTTTCCTCCAAATTTTGGTCTCAATGATAATATGTGGAATAAACATAGGAATTCTAATATATTTTACTCTCCATATTAGTGACTTCTGGATCGATACTATTATGGGATTACCAGAATTTAAATTAGCGAGCATAGTTTCAATATTTTGCTCATTCACATTGTCAATATTTTCATACTATCAAACCAAATTAAAAAAAAATCTGGATATCTCAATAGAAGATTTGAAAAGTAAACTTAAACTATTTTATTTGCGATTAAGTCCACTTTTGGCATACTTTCCTATTATTGCAGGGATCTTATATTCAATGACCGTAATACCCGCTCTCGCATACATTTCGTGGTATATTTTTTATTTATTGCCGGGATTCGGATTAATGGAATCTTGGATCTTTTATTTCAACGGTTATTCTACGAATTTTCCAGTCTATTCACTCTTCTGGATTGAACTTGTTATTTTTATATGCGGATTTGGTTTGTTTTTACATGGATTAATTCATTTAGTAAAAGCAAAAATAAAGAAAAATGATATAGTCCAAACGGGGCTTTACAACTATATTCGACATCCCCAAAATTTAGGAATTCTTATTTTTTCTTTTCCCTTTTGCCTATATGTACCTTTTCTTGGTGATCATGGACTAAAAGTAGGTGATATATTTTCTTGGTTGCTATTTTGTTTATTAATAACTATTTATTCTGATATCGAAGAAATTTTTATGTTAAAAAGGTATCCAGATAAGTATAGACTTTATAAGTCAAATACGGGATTTTTTCTTCCAAAAATCATCAAAAAAAAGAAGGAGTATCTTAATTTAACAATTAGAACTTATTTTAAACGTTGGTTTTACTTAATAGGAGGGTTTATCCTCCTAATTACATTACTCACTTTAATATTTGAAAATTTACCACGCATAATCTTTCTTAGATATTATAGTAATACATCCTGGAATTTTGCTTTTATTATGATTACGATACTTTCTTTTTTTGGTTATTATAGTTATAAAAAAGGGAATGATCTAAGTAAGTAATAATTAAAAATATAAAAAAAAAAAAGACTTATTTTGCATTTTCGTCTTCTTCCATGATACCAAGTTTATTTCCTTCGGTATCTTTAAACATATACATATAGCCTACTCCGGGCACAGTTATTTTAGGGCTTTCAATGGTACCCCCAGATTTCTCAATTCTATTTTTAAATTCATCCGCATTGGATACTTGAATGTAATTAAAGATTTGATCTCCGGACTCTTCTCTTTTTTGCAGACCTCCATCAATACCTTCTTCAGTTTCTTCCCCAGTCATTACTAACCAGTATTCTATGGGACCTTCCCATTTTTCGATTTTCCAATCAAATGCATTTTCATAGAAATCCTTTGCTCTTAATGGATCATCGGCATTAATTTCAAAATGTACAATTTTTGGCATAAAATCACCTCTAATTTAGTATTATTCAATTTAATTTAAAATATTAAAAATCTTTTCCATAGAAAAAATAAGAGTTGATATATAGAATCTGAAGATGTATTTAAGAAAGAGGTGTCCTAAAATTTTTTTTTTTGAAAATTATAAAATTATATTACAAATTATAAAGGTTAACTATGAATTATTACACTCTAGAAGTATTAGAAAACGCTATTGAAAACATAACCGAACTTGTTGAGTTAAAATCAGGTGAAGCAACGGCTATTATCTCAGAATATGGGGGGCGTCTTTTAGCACTTTTTCCTCGAAGTGATTGTTATAATCTACTCTGGATTAATTCTGATCCAAGAAGAGTTATTACAACAAGAAATAGAGCAATTGGAGGAGATAGATATTGGATCAGTCCAGAACGTGATTACTTTTATAAAGATCCTGAAAATTGGGCAGAGTGGGATTGTCCAAAATCACTTGATCCGGCAAATTATGAAATACTGGCTAGTTCTAATGCTTCTTGTACTCTATCGAGCCAAATTTATGTTTTCAATCATAGAACAAAACAAGGCATACAAGGGCAGATTACAAGACAGTTTCAAATAATAAAGGAACCATATGAAACAGGAGTATCTTATTGTGGGGTAGAATTCCTAGATGATTGTGTATTATACAGACCCAATCTTAAAATTAATGGCTGGAGTTTAGCAACAATTATTAGTGGTGGTCAAAAAAATCCAGGTACCGTGCTTATACCCACTAATTCGAATCCAAAACCGATATCATATTTTCGCACTATACCTGAGGATCGTTTGAAGGTTGGAGAAAATTATGTGGCGTATAAAATTGATGTAGATGACATTTATAAGCTAGCGATTCGACCTGAAGATATTGATTTCTCAAGGCCAGCGAAAATTGGATATGTACTAAAAATACCAAATAGCGAAGATTATGGGTTTTTAGTTAAACTTTCGGATGATATTCCAAGGACTCAAGATGAATGTTTTGATATCGCGAGAGATCATTCTGATGCTGAGATTGGGGTTATTCAGTCATACAATTCAGAGTCATCAGAAAAACCTATCTTAAAATATGGAGAAATTGAACTCCAATTAAACCAATTTGAAACAATTGACAATGCATCTCATGGGAAAGCAAAGCATCAAATAATGAGTTATATTGGTGAAAAAAAGGAGATTATAAGTGTTGTTCAAAAATATTTAGATATTAGAGATCCTATTTTGTTCTGATTTCTTTTAATCCCCAGTTGGTATGATTGTATTTCTTTCTATCACTAAAATAGATGTACGAGAGGGAGCTCTTGTTTTATGCATTACTCCTTTTGGAACCATAAATCCCTGTTTTGGCTTTAACTCAATTGATTTATCATCCAAATCAATTATGAATAAACCATCAATAACATAAAAAAATTCATCTTCCCTATCGTGTTTATGCCAATGAAATTCTCCTTTAACAACTGCTAGTCTGATGACAGAATCGTTAAAATTACATAGTGAAATATTCTGCCATTCCTTCTTACATTCATTAATTAATTGAGGAATGTCGATAATTTCTAAAGGTCCAAATTTAACTTCTAGATCTATTGAATATTTATTTTGGTCATTCATATTCTATTCTCCAAATGTTTTTAAGCTTATATAATTAAATAAAAAAATTTCTATTATTAAATGAAAATAATAAATATCATTAAAAAGAGAAAAATTCTAAATTTTTAGTTTACTTCGCCAAAAATTCATTTTATTTATTAATTCTTCTTTTTCTGTGTTATTAAGTAAATTTCTATTATTCTTTAGTGACGAACTACCCATTCTTATTTGTCGTAATGTAGCACTAAAACCTTTTCTCTCGAGTACATCATCTTGCAATTTTTCTAAAAGTAAAGCAATATGTTCTCCAGGTAATATATCAATTTTACTCAAAATATTATCAAATTGAGTAGAAAGATATCCATTAGTGGAAATAACTGCTTCTGGTTGAATCTCCGGCTGAGCTTTGATTGGTTCAGGTTTTGGCTCAAATCTTTCTGGAGACGGTTCTATGGGAGTAAGCACTTCTTTCTCAGGTACAATAGGCGTTGGTGAAATTACAGGTTTTGGAGCTTTTTTTTGAGGTATAGGAGGTGAGGGGGCATATTTTATAGCTTGGGTAATTTCAACTTGTTCAAATTTTCTGCTTTGGATCCATACATCTTCTAAAACTGCAGCAAATAATTTTACATGTTCTTCGAGAACTGAACCCATTCCTGCTATTTCAATTTCTTTTCCTTCTGATTTAGATACAACACACACCACAACTTCTTCGAAATCTTTATTTATTGACCATAAATTTTCTATTGGATAATGTCTAATTGTTATATTTTGATATCCTGCTATCTCTTTAAATCTAATTTGATCTTCTGGCTTATTCAAATCAAAATTTGCAGAAATTCTAATATTAATATGTCTTTTTAATCTCGTTAATGCAACTAAATCAATGTCTTCTAGCTTTGGAGCTACAACATGAACTCGCATTTTTACTCTTGTTAATGATTCATTTATCTGTGCTTTGATTCCCTCTACACTTCTCACAAACCAAACGTCTTTAAAACTTAGTAATGATGCTTGTTTCGAACGCTCCCAAAACTCATTCATAGTTAACTCAGAGCTTTCTAATTGATTAATAATATTACTGATAATGTCATCTTGGATAGACTCGAAAATTTCTTCTCGGAAGAGAGTTTTTAGTTCATTGATTCCATTGATAATATCATCATAGACTCCAGAAACTCTACTCTCTAGATCTTCTAAAGTTTTTACCATTCCGTTCTCAATATCTGTAAATACCGTGCCTAAATCTGAGGAAATCTCACCTGCTGTATCTGTAATACTTCCTAATTGTTCTATCACTTGATCGAGCATGTTCTGAGTTGTTTGAACAAATTTATTTTTAAAAAATTTAGTTATTTCTGTAAATTGTTCTGAAATGACTTTTGAGACAATTTTTTCCGCCATACTGCTTAAAGCACCTATTCTAAACTGTTTTTCAAATCTTGTAGCTATTTCAGATTTAACCGATTCTAACTGTGACTCCATAGATTCAAATTCTTTAGTGATATCTGCTGGAACTATTTCCTTTAAATTCAGAATAAATCTTCTAACATCTCGAAATCTGTTAACCTGCTCAATTTCTTTCTCAAATCGGTCAAATTGTGTTTTAATTTGAGCAGGTAGTTTAGTTTTCATTATCTGAAGATAAGATTTATAGTCGTCTAATTTTTTAAGCTTTGCAGAGTGGCTCTCCAATGAATCGAATTTTTCTTGAATATTTTGAGGAGCAACTTGTTGAAAAGTCTTAATTTTTTCTTTGAATTGATGGATCTGACCAACGAGTGCTGCATATGGAGGTAATGCTTCATAAATTGGGGTTTTACCAGGAATTTGTTTAAGGAGCCCTTTTTGAAATAAATTGTTGGCTATTTCTGCTGCTCTCTCTTCAGTGACATCGGAAATCAAAGCAATTTCGCCAACCATTACGGGTCCCCTTCCTGTAATCTTATAGTAAGTACTTACTTCATCATGAGCTAAACCAATTAGTTCTAAAACTTGTTTTGTTGCTGAATCCTGTTCATTTGACACGGTACTTATTACCTATTTCCTATTTTTTATATATTTTTTCAAGAAATTCTAAATGACTGATTGCTACACCTTTATCTAGTTTACCATCCATACGATCCATTCTAATTTTTTCTATTAAATATTCGGGATAAAATGTATGTATAGCAATATCTGTTAATAAAAATACCCATATAGACTCTTTAGTATCTTTTATTAACTTAATAATCCTATTACTCTCAAGAGTCTTTAGAAAATTTCCGATTTCATCAATATTTTGACCTGGAGCCTTCGGAATCTTATTTAAAGGATAGGCCCTTTCTCGTAATAATGTAATATAGTCATAATTATCTGGATTCATTAAAATTTGTGCAATTTTTAAATTGTCTTCATGATCAGGTTTGTATTCCGTAAAGAATTCCTTTACTTCATTTAGATATATATTTCCAATTTCCGGAGTAGGGATTCCTTTTCTAGCATCCTCTATTAGTTTATGTACAGGTTTTCTAAAGATCGTGAAATCATTAAGTAGAAATAAGCTTATATCTGTACTACCTTCCACCCAATCTTGTGTTATTAATCCAGTTTTAATAAAGGGATCTAAGATAAATTCTACATTAGGGACAATTTTATTTAATTTTTCTTCTATAATTCCTTGTAAATCTCTTCTTGATAACGGTTTTTGTTGCAAGGCTTCTAAAATAGCCCGAGCTTTTTCACTACTATAGATTTGTGCTAATCTTTGCTCTTTTGATAAATTTTTCAATCGATCCATCAGAATTAGACTATTCTTCATATAAAGTCTTATTTTTTTTACAATTTCATAGTTTTCAGATACATTAGTTATCAATTCTTTCAAATATTTTAATATACCTTCATTAATTTCATTGAGAACAGTTTCACCGAACATTTCTGGATCTTCCCCTAAGTCTAACATTAAATTTATCATCACAGGCATATCAGAGTCTAATCCAGTAAAATAACTCGAAACATTAGATCGAGCTTTTTCTAATCGTACAAGTACATTTCCTGCTGCTCCCGCGCCCGTAATGTGGGCATAAAAGATACGCATCATATCATCTAAATCTACATTAAGATTTTCTGGATAACTAAGCTTGACAATTAACCCCTGATCTTCAGTCCATTCAGTTACAATAAATCCATGTGCCATTTATTCTTCTCCTCCTTCTTTATATGGTGTTTTTTCAATTTTGTCTACTTGTTCAGGTTGAAGAACTTCATATTCTATAGATTTTATTTGGTTCTGAAGTTCATTATTTATAATCTCATCTCTTTTATTTACTAAGATGGGTTTTGTCTTTTTTGCTTTTCTTACTTTTTTCTTTAATTTTCTTATTTTTCTAACCATTGGAGGGTATTTGAAGTGTGTTTGATATAGTGTAAAAATAGAAACAAGACCAACAATACCTCCAGCTAAAACGTATATTAGCCAACTCAAATTTGGACCAGGAGTCACTGTAGGAGCAGTAACAACTAAAGTTAGTGTATAGCTCTCAAAATCGTAATCATCCCCTGCAAAAGCACTTATAGTTATAGTATGAACGCCTTCCCGTACATTTTCTAAGAGATACTCATAAGTACCATCACCATCAAGATCTAGGAGTTCTCCTTGTCCATATGCCCAATTAAATGTTACTAGAGCTCCAGTTATATCAGCACCAAAAACTGTATCATTTAAAATTATTTGTAATAATATATTATCCCCAATCTCAGCTTCGATTTGAGCATCTCCAGAGTAAGTTCTAATCTCTGCTAAAATTCGGCTTACTGTGATTCTTGGATCTATTGATTTAATCTGAAAATTATTTGCTTGCGCTACAATTGAAAATAATTTAACACCGATACCCAAATCTTCAGTATCAAGGATTATATAATATTGTCCCAAAAGGTTATCTCTTGTCAAATTATAGGTAAATCCTTGTCCAATAATTTGTACAATTGCTGTCGTGATATGATTCCCAGTTTGATTATCTGTAAATTTTACAGTTATATTTAGAAATTGGCCAATTGTTAGACTAAAGGTGGGATCAAGGGTTTTATCCTCATTATTTAAAAATAATTGGATATCGGTTGCTCTCTCGACAACTTTAACAAAAAACTGAAAAGATTGAGGTCTATAATTTACTAATTGCGCAAATATTGTTAAAATTGTAATTCCTTGATCTAAATTAGCAGCATTTATAGTTATATTATAATAATCATTTGTTTCATTGAATAATCCCCTTCCTACAAGATCAACTGTTGCACCTGGCAGATGAAGTTTTGTTTCATTATCACTATAATATACTGTAAGATTTAAGATATCATCAGCTTCAATTTCAATCGTATCTCCGTCAGTAATAGGAGCCCCATCCACAAATAATAATAATTCAGTTGCTCTCTCAACAATTTCAACTAAAAATTGAATAGACTGAATTTGATAGTTGTCTAATTGAGCATATATAGTTAATACTGTAACACCTTGTTCTAGATCGAGAGCATCAATGGTTATGTTATAATAATCATTTGTTTCGTTTAATAAACCTCTTCCAACCATATTAACCATTGCACCCGAGATATGTTGATTTAAATCATCTCTATAATATATAGTGATATTTAATGAATCATCAATTTCTATTTGAATTGTCTCCCCATCATTAGTAGGAGCCCCATCTATAAATAATGAGATATTTGTTTCAATATCAACAAGTTCGATTAAAAACTGAATGGATTGAATCTGATAATTATCCAATTGAGCATATATGGTAAAAACAGTAATGCCTGGACTTAAATCAACTGCGTTTATCGTATAATTATATTGATTATTTGTTTCATTAAATTTCCCGACTCCTACTAAATTCACTGTGGCACCGGAAATATGTTGACCAGAATCATCTTTGTAATAGATTGTTACATTAACAGAATCTCGTATATTAACTTGAATTTTTTCCCCATCGGAAGTAGGAGTGCCATCCAATAATAACGATATTGTTGTTTGGACATCAACAAGTTCAACTTGGAACTGGATGCTTTGGCTTTGATAATTATCCAATTGAGCATATATGGTAAAAACAGTAATGCCTGGACTTAAAT
>JAHPYZ010000067.1:0-13258 GCA_019058425.1 Promethearchaeota archaeon | reverse complement strand
CTTTGTAATAGATTGTTACATTAACAGAATCTCGTATATTAACTTGAATTTTTTCTCCATTGGAAGTAGGAGTGCCATCCAATAATAGTGATATTGTAGATTGAATATCAATTAATTCAGCTATAAACTGAATAGATTGACTTTGATAATTATCAAGTTCAGCAAAAATTGTAAATACTGTAAATCCTTGACCCAAATCAGCGGCATTTATCGTATAATTATAATAATTATTCGTTTCATTAAACTTCCCAACTCCTACTAAATTTACTGTGGCACTAGTGAGATGTTGCTTACTAAATTCATCCTGATAATATACAGTAACGTTTATAGTATCATCAATTTTCACCTGTATTGTTTCACCATCGTTAGTAGCATTGGTATTTAAATATAATAACAGTTCTGTTTTTCTTTCAAAAACTTCAACATAAAATTTAATTGATTGGGTTTCATAATTAATTTTTTGAGCAAAAATATTAAATGCACTAACACCTTGACCTAAATCACTCGCATTTAAAAATATATTATATATACCACCCGTTTCATTTAATTCACCGACACCTACCAGTTCTATTGTGGCATTTTTAATAAGTGTAGTCGGCATAGATACATTGTCCCTAAATTCTACTTTTACTTCTAATGTTTCATTTAATTCAAGTTGAATAGTTTCCCCATCGAGTTTAGGAGAATCATTTAGATATAATAATAATTCTGTTTCCCTTTCGATCACTTCAACGAAAAAATTGATTTCTTGACTATCATAGAGTAGTTTTTCAGCTGTCACCGTTAAAAGTTTTGCTCCTATTCCTAAATCACTAGTATTAACAATTATAGTATATTGCTCTTGAATAGGAAATGGGTCTAAAGTGCCATTAACTTTTCCCTCTAACTGTAATAATGCGCTAGGGATATAGTCTCCAGTTAGATTTGTATATTTTACGGTGACATTTAGTTCTTCTGCTAACGGGACTTCAATATATTTTTCAGTAGTCTTATCTTCCCCATTTAAAAATAGTTTTAAATCTGTTTGAATATTAGTGACAGTTTCAGTATAGGTGACATTTAAATATACATCATCAATCGAAATTGATATATTTTTATCTAACTTAAAATCATCTGCAATATAAACTTGTATTGAAATATTAATATTCTGATCTTCTTCTATTAGATAGGTTAAATCAAAACCTCCCACTTTAGCCTTTTGAAAAGACTTGGTTGCCGTGCTTAATTTAATAGTTTCTGGAAATTGGTTATTGTTAATATAAATTCTGATTTCTGAATTTTGAGATAAACTGGTTGGCCAGAGGCGCCCAATTTTAAATTTAAAATCAAGTAAAGCTTCAGTTACGGTGATCGGATTAGTACTTATATCATCAGGTTTATCACCATCTTGATTCCAAGATATAGAGGATTGCTTATCAATCTTCTTTTCATAAGTAAAAGTTAAATTGAGAGATTTGATTCTTAGTTCGTCCCAATCATCATAATCTGAGCCAGTATTATCATCTTCGCATGAAATTTCAATTCCAATAATTATCGTAAAATTGTCATGACCCGGATCACTTTCAAAGACTTTATTCAAGTAATATACCAAGTCCGACTCATCTCCTACTTGTTCAATGCTTTTATCTTCAATTGTCAAGATTGTAGGAAATCCAAATTCAGGTTCATCGTATTGTCCTAAATTGGTAGTTTGATTATATGCAATTCTATATGTTGTACTTACATTTAGATCTGAGATTTCAACGATGAAAAAAGCGTGATCAAATATACCTGGTTGATTAATAGGTTGATCATCAGAGTGAGAAAATTCATCACCTCCATATCTAGCCCAAGCATCATTTGGGGCATCAATATTTCGGTCAACGTCCGCATACATAGTGGCATTAAGAAATGCAGAAGTTATCTCATATTCAGACATATCAACATCCATGCTGACATTATATCTCCAGTATATACTTGCAAATTGATCCGCAGTAGCATCATGCCATGAATGATTAACATAAAAACCATTATTATCAATAGTAAAGCCATCAGGATTTATCGCTGGTTCAGTCTTATTAAATGCTTTCCAATTATCTCTATTCGCTTTATTAATGGGATCTGAGATTTCTTTTCTTCCAGTTTCCCCTATAACAGTAAAATTTGCTTGTTCTCCAGTAGTATCAATCTTTGCAGCAACATCATTAGGGTCTCCCAGTAATAACTCTTTATTCGAATACCAATACTGGTCTGATGTAAAATTTCCATTCTTGATCCATTGTTTTGTATTCGTTACCTCACTTGTTCCTGAATTACGGAGATCGTTAGTAGTATAATTCTTAACCAAAGCATTGTTTTTCAAATTCACTAAAGGATTTTGCGCAAATAAAAAGCAAACCGTCAAAATAATAAGAATAAAACTTAATTTGGTCTTTTTCCATCTCATTGTAATAACCTTAGAAAATAATATTTAGTTTTATAATTAAAAATATGGTATAAGTCTTCGATAAATACAGAATAATAATAGTAATTCGTTAATATAAAATATTATACTTTTAAAAAATAAATCTCTGAAATATATAAGTGATATCTAATTATGCTTTTTTTTTTTGCTAAAAAGTACTTTTTACATATCCACCATCAACTTGGATAACTGTTCCTGTAATATAACTAGCTTTTTCTGAGGATAGAAACACTACTAAATTTGAGAGTTCATCTGGTTTTCCTAATCGTCCTAAAGGTATCGGATCAATCCACGTTTTTTCAACATCTTTATATGATTTTCCAGTATCTTGAACAGTCATATTTATTAACTCCTTCATACGATCCGTTAAAGTTGGTCCAGGACATACGACATTAACTAAAATATTAAATTTTCCATACTCGTTAGCTAACGTTTTGGCAAACCCAACAACTCCTAGACGAGTAGTATTAGATAAAACTAAATTATCCAATGGTTGTTTAACAGATACAGAAGTGATTGCTATAATTCGTCCCGCATTTTGTTTTTTCATGACTGGTAGTACTAAGTCAGTTATATGAATAAATGAACGTAGGTTTAGATTAATTGAATTTGACCAATCATCTCTAGTTATATTATCAATTGGACCAGAAGGAGGCCCTCCAGCATTATGAACAAGAATATCTATCCTGCTAAATTCCTTTAAAGTATGTTCCACAAGATTTTTTATTTGACCTTCAATCATCAAATCCGCAACTACTGGAAAGACTCTATTATTTGAGTTTACTGAGTCTAAAGATTCGATCTTATTTTTAGCTATTTGCAAATTTTCTTCAGAACGACTGCAGATTACCACATTCGCACCTTCTACATAAAGTTGGCTTGCACATGCTAATCCTAATCCTTTACTAGATGCCAATACTAAAGCAACTTTATCCTTTAGTCCTAAATCCATAAATATTATCCTCTTTAGTTTATGGTTACCCTAACTGGAATTATTGAAAATAGTACACTTATCATAGAATTCATTGCATCTAATACAGTTTTCAGCGTGTGTACAATCATTTGCATGAGGACAGATTACCTTATTCTTATCCAATTTTATTTTTACTCGATGTAATCTTTGTTCTATTTCATTATTCATAACTGAAAACCTTGTTTGAAAGCAGCTCTCGTTTCTTAATTCATTCCGGATTATGGTTACCTTATAATAATATAAGAAAATTTGCTTTGAATAAAATTATTAGGATCTTAATACGCTTTTTATTAGAACTTGAATATAAAGATTCCAATTTCCTAAATTTCATATGAAAGAATTTAAAAAGATAATTTTATAAATTCAGATAATTATAATAGTTTTAAAGATTGAAGAATATATTATAATAATAATAAAAAATTAAGTTTAAAAGGTGTGTAACGATGAGTATTGACACCAAAAGTTTCGATAATATTCTCAGCAAGATAATTAAAAGTGAAAGTGGTATTAAAAAGGTAATTTTGGTTGATAGAACGGGTTTAACCATTGCAAGTGTCTCTAAATTCTCATACTTCCCAGCTGATGTTGATGGAATTGGCGCAATTGCTAGCGCTGTCTTCTGTGCTAGTGAGGAACAAGGTAAAAACTTGGAGTTGGGCAATCTTGAAATTGTCACATCAGAATTTGGAGGGGGTAAAATATTTGCTTCTTCATGCGGACCTAAAGGTGTTCTCACGCTAATCTCAGATCCTGACATCAATATCGGATTAATTAGATTAATCTTAAAGCGATCTGGTGATGAATTAAAAGATATTTTAGATGAATTTTTATCAGAAACCGTCGAAGTAATGGATAGTGGTTTAGATTTATCTGATCTCGATTCACTCACACCTGATTAACATCTATTTCATAATTAATTTATTCTTGTTCTTATTCAATAAAAGGAATTTAGTTCCTTTTTGAAAGAAAGGATTTTAAAAAATTTTAATTTTAATTATTTAGTGAAAATAACCTTCAGGTTTAAAGAAAGATTTTAAATAAATTAAAGATATTTGAAAACCTAGTTTTTTACCTTGACAACATTTAAATACCAAATTATCTGTTTAAGTTTCAGAATAAAATTTATCAATTATTCTTCGAAATCACATTGGGATAAATTATATTATTCCTTTTAAATATAGACGGTAAAATTCAAATGGAAAACTCAAAATTAATATATAATAAGAAGAGAGAACAATATAAGGAGCCATATAAAATATTATTCACAGGATTAGATGGTGCGGGTAAAACAAGTATAATATTAACTCTTAGTAGAGAATTATCAAAAATAATTAAAATAGAGCCTACTAAAAGTGTCAAAAGAACAAATTTTAGGTTATTAGGAAGACAAATAAGTGAATGGGACTTGGGAGGACAAAAAAGTTATCTTATTTCTTATCTAAAGAATCCTAGTAAATATTTTGATAATACTGAAATTGCAGTATATGTAATTGATATATTGGATAATGCACGTATACTAGAATCAATAAGTTATTTATATGATGTAGTCGAAAAATTTAAAGAATTGAAAATTAACCCACCTCTTAATATTTTTTTTCACAAATATGATCCTAGATTGATAAAGAGAATTAAAACTGTAATTGAAAAGCAAATAAGTGAACTAAAGGAAGAACTACAAGAAACATTGGATTATGAAGATATTCATTATTTTAACACGTCAATATATGAACCTTACACAATAATGAGTGCAATATCAGAAATCTTACTAGAGTTATATCCCAAATCAGAATTATTACAAAAGACTATTGAAGAATTTGCGCGAAAGTTAGATTGCGAGGGTTTAATAATAATTAATAAACATTCAATTATCTTAGGTTCCTATTTTAATGATAATGAAACTAACAACCTTTTAAGTAAGACAATCTCCTATTTTCTAACTTTAAATGATGTATTTACTGAAATGGATTTAGAAGAACAAAAAGATCAAATAATCGTTAGAAAATCTGGAAACCACTATTTATTTAAACCAATTATACTCAAAGAAAGCGATATTCCATATTATATGCTTATCTTAAAAAAACGCAACCCTTTTGATCTTTACTTTATTAATAAAAACTTTACTGCTTTTACTGAAATTTTCAAGGATATCATTTCAAGTTGAATTTTTTTAATAATTATTCTCTTCATATACCTAATCTTTATTGCCACACGTTAGAAAGCAGATCTAAATTAATTTATGGAAAAATAATAATTCGAAAGCTTTTTCAAGTGCCTATTCTAAGAAAGTTTATGGCGTTTGATTTTGTTAAAAAATTGGATTTTGATTCTGAATTTTTTGATTTATATAAACTCTCAGAAAGCGCTTATGCTGCCATCTCCAAAGAAAAATATGAAATGGGAGGTAATGCAGGATTTATTGATATTGGAGACTACTTAATAATGATAGACAGTACCGGTGATGTAGATGCTGCGAAAGATTTACAAAAGGCGGTTGCTCAATATTCTGAAAATGAGCCAAACTTTATTGTTATAACCCATTATCATATGGATCATCTTATGGGAACCTCTTTATTCGATGTATCAACACAGATTATGACCTCTGATCGAACGCTACGAAGTATCCAAACAGAAGGTAGGAAGAGATTTAAAGAATTCAAAAGCATGGATTTAACTGAAATGGAAGAATCACTTAAGAACGAAACAGATGAGCAAAAAATATGGGAAATAGAATATGATCTTAAGTTTCTTAAAACTATTCGTTCAGAAAATTTTTCTCTTCGAGAACCCAATATCACTTTTAAAGAAGGATGTGTTATTCACGGTGATAAATCAAGTGTTCAAATGCGTACATTTAGTAAAGCCCATACCGATGGTGATGTTATTGTGTATATCCCAGAAGAAGGAATCCTATTTGCAGGAGATCTCTTATTTGCAAATAATCATCCCTGGTTAGGTTCTGGTGACCCTGAAGGATGGATTTCTGCTAATAATGAAATAATTGAACTCGATTTTAAAGTTGCTGTTCCAGGACATGGAACATTAGCAACTAAAGAAGATTTTTCTTTAGAAAATAAATATATTAGAGAAATCGTTGATTTAGCAAAAAAGAAGATAGAAACAGGAGAAGATCCTACTCAAATAAAAAAAGAGGATTTTTCTAGTGAGTTTCAGTCTTGGGAAAGCCCGATTTTAGAAATGAATCTTAAGTTTCTTGCTGAATTTTTAAAGAAATCCTAAATATATTAGTATTTTGTTAAATAATATCATCTAATTTTGTAGTTTTTAATAATAGAAGCAATATTAAGATTTAAGTTATTTAAGTGTGTACAGAAATACCCTACATAATTCAATTAATGAGCAAAGTTCAGTCGAAGTTCATGAGATTAATCTATAAATATAATTAATTAACTCAATTATTTAGTCCATATGATAAGAATAGTTGGAAAACATTATGAATTATAAAAAGTTAGACTTTGAATCAGTTTATTTTGATCTTTTTGAATTGACAGAAGGGATATATACGGCAATCTCTAAAAATGATTCTGAAGCAAAAACAAGTGCAGGAATTTTTGATTTAGGAAACTATTTGATAATTTTTGATACTTTAATGTATCCTGGAGCTGCTATTGATTTATATAAAGCAGGAAAGGAATTCTGTGGTAAAGAACCGTCATTTATCATTAATAGTCATTATCATGGTGACCATGTGTTTGGGAACTGCCTTTTCCCAGATAATGTCCCCATAATAAGTACTCCTATCACAGTAGAAAGAATTCAAAAAGATGTTTTTGACCAACTCAAACATTTTCAAAATACTGCAGAAGAGGAACTGCAAAAACGTGAGGAAATGCTTAGCTCAGATGATGCTCCATTCGGTGAGCAGGAAATATATAATGATATAGAATTCTATAAGATGGTAACAAATCCAGACTTTAAAATTAAATTACCAGATTTCTTGATGGATGATAATATTACGATTAATGGAACAAAAAAAACTCTTCATTTAATAGCTTATGGTGTTGGACACACTGATTCTGATATCGTTGCCTATTTTTCAAAGGAAAAAATCTGTTTTATGGCAGATTTATTATTTGCTAATCTAGACGAAAGTTGGGCACCAACCAACACTGGAAGATTCAGTGCTTTTAATCCGCAAAAATTATATGAAATTTTGAAATCCATATTAGAGAAAGATATTGAGATATATGTAGCGGGACACGGAGGAATATCTACGAGCAATGAAGTACAGATGAATATGGACTTTATAAAAAAGTATTATATAGAAAATTTATAGAATAAATAGGAGATATTTTAATTATGTCATTAGATTATGTAAAAAAATTAGATTTTGAATCTGATTTTTTCGATCTCTATAAACTTTCAGAGAGTACTTATGGAGCTATTGCAAAAACAGATTCGATGATGGGGTCAAACGCAGGATTCATCGATATTGGAGATTATTTAATAATAATTGATACTACACTTACTGCTAAAGCTGCAGAAGATTTAAAACGAGCTTCTTACCAATATACCCAAAAAGAGCCTAGTTTTATTGTGATAACCCATTACCATATGGATCATATTGTTGGAAACTCAATTTTTGACAAATCAACGCAGATAATAACATCAGATCGAACATTAATGAATATTAGAAATGAGAGTACAAAATCATTTGAACAATTTAATAATTTTGATCCAAAAAAGATTGCTGAATTGGAAGAATCCCTTAAAATTGAAACAGATGAGGAGAAGATATTAGATATTCAAAATGATCTTAGATTTTTGAAAGGTGTACGTACAATAAAATTCCTTCGCGAACCAAATCTTACATTCAAAAATGGGTGCATAATACATGGAGATAATAAAAATGTTCATTTACAATCATTTCCGAAGGCTCATACTGACGGTGATGTTATAGCATATATTCCAGAAGAAAAAGTATTATTTGCTGGAGATCTTTTGTTTGCGAATCGGGATCCTTGGATAGGTTCTGGTGATCCTGAGGGGTGGTTATCTGTTAATGATGAATTGATGGCAATAGATTTTAAAATAACAGTTCCAGGGCACGGAGATTTAGCATCTAAAGCAGAGTTTTATTTAGAAAGTAAATACATTAAGGAATTAATTGATTTAGTGAGAAACAAGATAAGTGCTGGTGAAGAACCAACTCAAATAACAAGAGAGGATTTTTCTAAAGAATTACAGTCTTGGAATAGTATATGTTTTGGCTGGAATATTAATTTCCTTGCTGAATACTTAAAAAATTCATAATTTTTTAAAAGATGTTAGAAGGGTTTGCTTCCCTTCACGATTTTATAATAACGGTCGCGTTCTTCTCGGACAATTTTAATATCATTTTGTAGATCTGTTAGAATTCGTCTCAAATTATCCTTTTCATTAGATACACCCATTATTTTATCTTTCAATTGTTTAATCTCTTGTTCAAACTCTGGAATTGTATCACTATCCCTTTTAGCTTTAAGGAGCTGGAATTTTAAATTTTTATTCGTCTCATTCAGTTGATTTATCTTTTGCTTTAGTTTTTCATTATCAGTTCTAATTTTTCTAATTTCTATTAGTAGTTGTTCAGCACCTTTTTCAATTTCAACAGTATCACCCATTTTCGCAAGTAAGTTATTAATACGTTCCTCTTTTTGATCTAATGCTAATTTTTGAACATTTGTTAATCTAGTTAATTCTCTATTTTTTGAGGTTAAGGTAGCATTATATTCATTTAATTCTGCCATTTGACTACTCCAATTTTCTAATTTCGAATACAACTCAGTAACTTCACTCTTTAATGCCTCTACATTTCTAAGATGTTCCGATCTATCTGAAACCAGCAATGAGACTTTTTGAGCTAGGTCATCAATTTTCCCCTTTTTTTCTCCAATTTCATGCTCAAATTCTTCCCTTTCCTGCCAATAAGCATCAAGATCCCCTTTTTCTAATAGATCATAAGATTTCTCAAATAGTTCTTTAAATTTTTTTTCCTTTCGTTTGGGTAATAACTCAAAAGCAATTCTCCGTACTTGACCTTCGAAATTTCTTGGAAGCATATCCTCATCAGAAAGAAGAACAGTAATAACATGATCTCCTTTTCCAATAAAATGTTTTGAGGAATGACCTGTAAAAAAACTCGCAACACTAAGATCTCGTTTTATTTGCATTTCGAGGTAATTAGGACCTGTCCGAACTCTTTTATGTTCATCGAAAACGGTCTCTAACATTGATTCTGTGACACCTAATTCTTCGCAAATATTATGCGGATATTGAATATCAATAGATAACTCTGATTTTTTATCCAGATTTAGTATTACAATTCCTTTCAAGGTGTGTCCCTTATTATTACTGATTATCTAGTTCCTAATGTACAAAAATAGTTACTTTAATATTAATTAGTATTAAAAGTATATAAGATATACTTTAACTGTTTATAGTTTAAGCATAAATATGTGAAAATGTTTCTACTGTCTTCGCAAGATCAGTAGCTAAATAATTTTGTTTAAACACAGAAGCGAAGAAAGCACGATCCTCTGGATTAAAGTATTTATATCCAAATTTTTTCCATTCAATATGAGCTTGTAATGGGGCAAATAAAGAAATCTGATCTTTCACGATATTCATCAGTAATAAGTTTCTTTCTTGTTTAGTATTATTAGATATGGTATTTAATAAAACATCTTCGTTAAAAGTTTCCCAAGTATCTTTAAATTGAATGCAGAATTTTTTTATATCTATTTTGTTGTCTACTATTAATTTTGCTAGAACTGTTAAAGACATATCATAAGTACTAATCTTATTTTCATTAAATAATGGATTAGACAGCATTAAGCTAGGGGCAACTTTTTGTCCTTTCTGAATTTGAGGAAGATTATACTCCGGTAAAATTTTTAATTGATTTAATCCAATAATATTTCTAACATCTGCGATCGTTCCCCCTGTATCAAAGAACTGTTTATTTATTATGTATTTCATCAATTTCTGAGCATGTGCATCTCCAAAATATGGAAAATCTGACGCAAACAGAATATATTCTGACCAATCTCGATTATCTATATTTTTTTTATTATTAGATTGAAACCATCTTCGAAAACTTTCAAAGAAATTTCCTGCACCTACCCCATGCAACATTGAAAGATCTCCATATGTATTTGGTTGAACTATAGTATTATACACATCATAATCATCTATATTGCCTTGTGCGAAATGAGCAATTATTACTTTAAAGTGAGGCAATAAATCAGGAAATTTGGTCTGTATTACATTTCTAGCAGATCTTATTAATTTTCCGATTTCTAAAATAGACCCTCTACCTCTAGTATCAAAAATAACTGGTAAGGAATAACTTGCTGCTTCTATGAGCACATTAATCACTTTTTCAGAGGTCATATTATCTATATATCCTTCTGATCTAGGATGTAATTTTAAACCTCGAAGTCCTAATGTTTCCCTTAGATATTTCACTTCATTTACAGCTTTTTGACCTTCCATTGGATCACAACGACCATATCCAATTAATTTTAAAGAAAAAGGAAACCTTGTTGTGAAACGTGATACATTAATGTTGCTTGCTCTATATAACGCTTCAGGATGTTTGTCTCTAAAAACATCTTGAAAAGGAAAGCAAACGCCTTGATCTATGAATGAATAAAATTTAGATTTCGCTTTTAAATCGGAATGACGTTTTCCGAGCTTTTCTAGCTCAATATAAAGTCTATCA
Organism: Promethearchaeota archaeon; assembly: GCA_019058425.1. Classification (GTDB taxonomy): domain Archaea; phylum Asgardarchaeota; class Lokiarchaeia; order Sigyniarchaeales; family SOKP01; genus Loki-b32. The sequence continues at coordinate 2,119 of JAHPYZ010000067.1, read as the reverse complement.
GTAAAGGGAAAAGGAGTAAACGACCAAGATATTTTGGTAAATTTTCCATCCATCGTAGTTGTAAATGATTGTTCCCCTGTTTCCTCCCAATCTGCTTTTATTCTGCCTTGGACATTACCCCAAAAGTCGAAAGTTCCTGCTCCAGGAGCTAAAGGATTCATCATGGTAGCTCCATCAACATCTTGACCTAAATGTGAATGTGCATCAACGACTATAATATGTTCTACTCGTTTTTTTCCGTCTTGTTCTATTGTACATGTTAGCATAATAAGGACAATGAATGTTTTTATTTAGAAATTAATAATAATAACCTAATTAAAACTTAATTATTAAATATTATAGATCTCAAATATCACTCCTTTCCAAGATTTAAGTTTTATATTCAGTAAATCTTTAAAATAAAAACCATTTCTCTAAGTGAATGAATGTACCTGCGATATTTCTAATATTGATTTTATTTGCAATCTTAATGGCGTTTTTTTCCCAAGATAAGATTGATTATTTCCCTATAGCATTAATTATAGGAGTCATCGCAATAGTTTCAATGCTAACATTTGGGAATATCGATAGAGAAGGAATTCTTGGTTTTATCAATTTTAATACTTTAATCTTTATATTTGCTATGCAAATAATAATATATTTTGCAGTTGATGATCGAGTATTAGAATATACCGCAATAAAATTGGTTCATATTACAAAAGGGAATAACCGTTTATTCTTCTATATGATTTGTCTCTTTACAGGCATAATTGTTGCTTTTATAGAGGATTTAACTCTTTCTTTGATATTAATTCCATTAATATACAGAACATGTCGTGTTTTAGAGATACCTGCTGGTACTTACATGATGGGCATGACAATTACTATAAACATTGGAGCAATTCTTACACCGGTATCAAGCTTAAAAAATTTAATAATCGGTCAGGAATTTGGATGGGGTTTTGGCGAGTATCTCGCAAATATGGGCATTTTGTTTATTATTACATTAATATCCACCATTTTCTTATTAGATCGTTTTATTTTGAGAAATGAAGAAAAACCAACGGAAAGAAACAAGAAGATATTATTAGAGATGCTAGCTCCGGAAATTGTAATCGAAAATAAAAAATACTTCTTGTTGACGATTATTATGGTTTTAACAACTTTTGTTTTTATGTTTTTAGGATTCGAACCTGCTCTTGTTGCGATCATATCTGCCGCTATTCTACTTCTTATTCACTCTAAGGATACAACATTCTCAGATCTAAAAAATGAGATTTCTTGGAGAATCATCATAGTATTTGCAGTTTTATTCATACTTTCGAATTCATTATCAGAATTCGGTTTTTCAGATCTAATTTCGACAGGGTTGGTAAGTCTAGTAAATAATGATATTTATCTCGCAGTAATAATAACGTTAGGTATTTCTAGTGTCTTATCCGCATTTCTGGCAGGTACACCTGTTACCATCATACTCCTACCAATTTTCTCAGCTCTCATTGGAGAAGGTTTCTTTCCAAACCCAATCATCATTGCCTTCATAAGTGGAGTTAATTTGGCAGGTAACTTTTTACCGCAAGGATCTGCATGTGATCTTCTTACCTTGTCATTAGCAAAAAAATATAGAGTGGTGAACTTGGATTATAAACGTTTATTAAAAAATGGTGCACTTTTCGCAACATTCCACCTCTTAATAATATTGGGATATACAATGCTCTATACACTAGTTTTAAGTTAAAAGATGAGAGAGTGAGCATACTAGTCTCCAAAATTTTTAGGGAAGATAATGAAAAGTCAATAATATTAAGAATTTTGTAATTCTTTATAAGTAAAAAAAGAAAGTTTTGATCGGAAAATGAATTCATTATCAGAAAAAGAAAAAATGTTGACTGGCCAATTATATAATGCAGGAGATCCAGAACTGACTAAAGAGCGCAATCACGCTCATATTTTATGTCAACAATATAATCAATTGAATTTTTTAGATTATAGTGGAAGAAAACGAATATTGACCCAATTATTCGCATCATTTAAGGAACCACTAACGATTGAACCCCCATTTTATTGCGATTATGGAAAGAACATACAATTAGGAAAAAACGTTTATATGAATACTAATTGTGTCATTCTAGATGTAAAT
>JAHPYZ010000066.1 GCA_019058425.1 Promethearchaeota archaeon | reverse complement strand
GTATAGTACTGAACCCATTCCTTTCAGATTTATCCCTATAGAGGAAACTATTGAACCAGATACTCAAGTAATCTTACCTTACCAGGTAATGAAAGAAATTATAAAAAAAGCGAGAGTCATAGCAGTAGCTAACTGTATTTGTCGGCAATCTATGAAATTAATAGGCAGAGGTTGCGATCATCCCTTAGAAGTCTGTATGAAATTTAATGACTTAGCACGCTTCATAATTGATAAAGGATTTGCACGAGAAGTTAGTGTTGAAGAAGCATTAGAAATTAGTAGAAAAGCTTCAGAAGCGGGATTAGTTCATTTTACAGATAATGCCATTGATAATGTGCAACAGAATTGTAATTGCTGTGGATGTTCTTGTTGGAATTTAGGAAGAATAAAAAGAAGAATGATTCCTCGTGATGAAATAATTGCTACTTACTTCATACGGGAAACTTTAAAGGATGAGTGTATTGGTTGTGGTAATTGTATTGAAGTATGTCCAGTAGACGCAGTAAAATTAGAGGATAACCTCGCAGTAATCGATACTGATTGGTGCATAGGATGCGGTGTATGTGTCTTAAAGTGTCCAAATGAAGCAATTAAAATTGTTCTAAGAGAAGATTTAAAAGAAAAAATACCAGAAAAGGATTTTCAGAGTTTGCACCAAAAAATTTTAAATAATAGAAGCGAGACTTTTTCATAAAGAATAGTAATTCATAGAATCAAATTTACGATATGATGCAACAAATTATTAAAAGTAAAAAAAAAAATAATAAATCCTTGATATTAAGCTTTAATTAATTGATCTAATATACTATTTTCTTAATAACTTCTTATCTACTTTTCCCACAACAGTTAGTGGGAGTTCTTCAGTAAACTCAATGATTTTTGGGACTTCATATGGTGAGCAATTTTCTTTCGCAAATGCTGTTATTTTTTCTTTTAACGCTTCCTCATCTCCATCATATTTATAGTCTGGAGCTATCTGTATAATCGCTTTTACAATTTCTGAACCAGGTCTATCTGGATTTGGAACACCGATAGTAGCTACCATCTCAATAGCGGGGTGTTTAGTTAACGTATCTTCTAATTTTGCAGAGAAAACTTTGAAACCTCCTACTATAATCATATCCTTTGTTCGATCCGCGATTCTTACATAACCTTCCTCGTCCATTATTCCAACGTCTCCAGTATGCATGAACCCATCAGAATCAATAGCTTTTTTCGTTTCCTCTGGTTTATTATGATAACCTTCCATAACCATCGGTCCTTTTACACAGATTTCTCCTGCTTCACCTATAGGTACTTCTTTTCCAGTATCGGGATCCAATAATTTAAAATCTACGTTTGGAAAAGGTAAACCAATATGACCTAATTTCTTTTTACCTTTTGAAGGATTACCAACCGTAAGTGGTGATGTTTCAGTCATTCCATATAATTCTATTAGTTTTCCTTTACCAATGACACCTTCAAAAATCTCCTGTGATTCTTTTGGAAAAGGAGCCGCCGCTGAGATAGCATAATCAATCATATCTCTATCGACTTTTGTAAATTTTGGATCCTTTAGTAGCATTTGATATAATGTAGGTACGTTTGCTAAGACTGTAGGTCTATATTTAAGCATCTCTTTTATAATATGGCTGGTATCTCTTGGGTTTGGAATTAAAACTTGAGACCAACCTAACATTATTACATTCGAGCAAGTAAATAATCCTGCTATATGGAAAAAGGGGAATCCTGATAATCCTAAACCAGTTCCAAACTCCCAACTTAGCCAGTGCTGAAAGATTTTTATATCAGCAACGAAATTTCTATGACTCAACCTTGCGCCTTTTGGGGGACCCGTAGTACCACCAGTATATTGGATGAAAGCGATATCATCTGCGCTGATATTAACATTGGGAAGTTCATCAGAATATTTTCCTTTCACATCTTTATGATATTCAAAAACATTTTTGCCTTCTAGTGGAGTTACTTTTCCTTTTGGGATTTTTCCTACTAATTTTCCCAATTTGGCTAACATTTTTGGCATAAAGCCACCAACACTAGTAGTAATAACTAATTTTAGAGATGGAAGTTTAGTATAAATTTTCGTGATATGACCTGCAAAAACCGCATCTAAAGTAAGAAGAGCAATTTGTTTTCCTCCCGTTCCTAAATCATTTAGTTGATATTGTATCTGAACAGCTGAAAGAAGTGGTGAAACACCAGAAACGATTACTCCTGCTTTTAAAGCACCTAAAATTCCAATTACATATTCAGGGATATTAACAACGCAAATTGCTAATACATCGCCTTTTTTCATTCCATTTTCGATAAGCATATGAGCAAATTCATTAGACAAGTTATCCAATTCTCCGTATGAAATTTCTGTTCCAAAAAAAGCAAGAGCTAATTTATCAGGAAGTTCCTCAAATGCCCTTCTTGTTATTTCTGTAAACGAAGTTTCGAATTCTTTAGGATCTAAATCACCAATCCCAGAATCATAATTTTTTGTCCAAAATCTTTCTTTATAAGACATTTTGATGCATTATTTTTTTTTATTTTCAATTATAGATTTATAGTAAATTATCTTGTAACACTTTTTATAAAGTTTGATTTTAGCAATCATCCATATTTCCAAATATGAATAGATGTATGTCCCCAATTTTGTCGTCTACAAGAAATGCTTAGAGATTTGATATTTTTATTTTTACTTTTACTTTTAATCTCCCCTCTCTGCCTCCATGAAACGCTGTTTCTTTTAAAAGTAAACTTTTTCTTGGAAACAGAATTGATATATCTAAACTAGGGAGAAATTGCATAAATTTTAGAAAATTGTCGGCGTATCTTTGTTTTATTTTGAAGAATCATTACCTCATATGATGACCTTTGAAGAATCGTTACCCCCTTACGATGATGGATTTATGGTGTTTAAAAGAAATAATCATTTACCCCTCATTTCAAGTGGGGATCACACGCTAGATGAGTTGCTTTCTGGTGGCTTTCATCGAGATTTGGTGTATTTACTCTATGGAAATAAGAAGCTAACGACCAACATTTTATTAACGACGGCGGTTATTGCCCAAAAAGCTTATTGTAATGGAGGGTTCGGGGAAGGTATTAGAGTCGCTTTCATCGATGGAAATAATAGGTTTAATCCTTATAATGTAAGCAAATTTGCAGTTTCACAGAATTTATCTCCTCGGAAAGTATTAGAAAACATTCTTATTTCACGAGCATTTACTTGGGATCAAATGGTTGAAATTTTGGAGAACAGACTTTGCATGCTTGAAGATGTGAAAGTGGTCTTAATCTCAGGGATTACAACAATGTTTGAGGGCTATGAAAAACAGACTTTCGAAGATTTACTAAGAACAATAGATGGAATCAAGCAGATGCTTTGTAAGACAAAACCTCTCATTATTATAACTGCACCATTACACGAAAACTCTCTTTTCAGACCAAAAGGGGGAAAAATCCTATCTCATTTTGGAAATGTATTAGTGATGATAAATGACGACGAAAGATTTGATGAATATGTCTTAGTACAGCATCCTTACTTACCTGAAAAAAGGCTGAAAAAATGGAAGCACCGTACGCCCAAGAAAAAAGTTCCTTTAAAGAATACAACGATAGATTACTGGTTTTAGTATATCACCAAAAAGCTTTTTCAAATTTATCAATAGTATCCTCTAAACTATTTTGAATGTGATTTTCGAAATCAGCAAAAACACTTATATCACTATTCCATGTATCAAGCATATCTTTTGGATATGTTTTAAAGAATTTATTTACAATATTCTTCAATTCTTCATTGACCTTCTTCTCTTTAGTCTTTTTTGATGAATTTACAATAAATATTAATCCGTACTGTTTCATAATTATATATTTTTTATCTTTGATGACGAAATTCGAGAGACCACCATCGGAAATATTTTCTGCGAAAGTATTCAAAGCACTCATAAGGCCTCCAAATAACTGATCATCTACTCTAGGATCAAACACACGACTGAATAATACAATTCCAGCATCATTTAATATCCAAATATCTTGTATTACCTTTTCCACAGAAATCACTGCCAAAAAAATAACTTTACACTCTAGAATAGTTAAGAAAAAATAAATATAAAATATTTAATGTTTAGTTTTTTAAAAATTGATAATAATTATTCAGTAGCTTTCGGTCGAATATATCCGTAATATGCTCCAAAAATTCCGATAATAGCAGAAATCCAACCAAGATAATAGAAAAATGTAAAACCAGGGCTACCTAAAAAGATAAATAGTCGATCAATCGCAAAACTAAGAAATATCAACATAAAACTAATTGACATAATTGCTAATGATAAAAATGCTTGTTTATAAACTTTCCCCTCTACTGCTCGATATGATTCAATTGATCTTCTTAGAAATGGGGCATAGACCATTACCATATATATAAACACAATTAAGAACGCAATAATGTCTAGTAGAGTATTCCCCGATATATAAACAAACAAAACATACACACAAGCAAATATTCCGTAAATAGCTATACCATATTTTTGTATTGTGTTATATCCCTTCTCAAAAACATTTACTTTCAGGATGTAAGACAAGAAAATAGCAATAGTCACAAAGAATTCGCTAAGTCTAAAATCTATTATCATATTGTACATCCAAGTACCTATAGAAGCGTCTTGTACCACAGTTAGTCCAGAAAAAACGAATACTTTTGATAACCAAGAAAAAAAGATTGCTATGAAATAGTTTAAGAAAATTAATAAAAGCAACCGAGTAAGCTTATGTCGCTTAATAAAATATTTTTTTGATATGAGTATTAGTAGTATTGCTGCAATTATGATGATAAAAATCTCAAAAATCATACCAATGAAATTCAATAGTATAACTAACTCAACCATAATAAATTATTATTAAAATATGACTATAAAAAGTTTTATTTTAAAAAAAATAGATTGAATTTATTAATTTGTAGAATTCCGTGTAGAAGTCACTTGGAGATTTTTGAATTTAATATGCATACGAGTTTTTTCCTTTTGGTAATATAATCAAATCTGGTAAAAATATGTGTGATTATATATGTTAAACTCTTCAAGGTTAAATATTTAAATATGAATAGCTTTTAAATAATGTGAAATACTAGTCAATAATATTTAATAATAAAACAATAGTTGTGAATAATTATGGATATAAAGAGGTTTAAAAAAACATATAAATTTATTTGTGATGATTGTGGAGAATTTATGCATACGAAGACGGAATTTTGCGAGAAGTGTGGTTCAAAAGCTTTGAGGAAACCAACAAGGGAAGATTATGCAAAATTTGAAACAAAAGACAAGGCTGAAACAGCAGTGAGGAAAGCTGGAGAGAAAGTTGTGAAAAATGCAAGGATAGCTGGGGAAAAGGCTAAAATGGCTGAGGAAAAAGCAGAGGTAAAAGCTGAGAGAGCTGAGAAAAAAGCAGAGGTAAAAGCTGAGAGAGCTGAGAGAAAAGCAGAGGTAAAAGCTGAGAGAGCTGAGAGAAAAGCAGAGTAACTATACTTTTTTAATATTTTAATTGAGTTTATTTTGTCTAGGACCTATGATTGTTTAACTGGAAGAATATAATGTAACAAGGTGAACAATAGTAGATTTGAAATTATACAAGAAATCATTTCCTTTTATATGTGATGAATGTGGAAAATTTGCACACTCAAAAGTAGAATATTGCGAAATTTGTGGATCGCAAGCTATGAGGAAAGCAAAAAAGGAAGATTACGCTAAAGTGAGTGAATCAATGGAGTTAAGCTAATCATGTAAAAATAAATTTGTGAAGAAGATTATAGGTTATTTTTAAAACCAAAGGTTAGTACTTGTCTTTATTCTTTTTTTCATACATTTTTGAGTCTATATCATCTAAAATGAGGGGATCACCACCATTGTTAGGATATGAAAAGATATCTTTCTAAAATTCAAAAAATATGAAAACATTTAAATAGGTAGTTTTCTAATATATTGTTGGAGTTCACAATATTTGAAACTTAAAAATTTTATATATAAACATATTGCTTGATTATTATGGAGGTGAAGGACATACTGAGTTATTTTGTATATCCAAAGGGAGATATTAAGATATGCAAATTATGTGAAGGATTCGGTACACTTTATGTTTGGAGAAGTGATTTAGAGGATTATGATGAGGTTTTGTGTCCAGAATGTAATAAAGAAGAAAAATAATTCTAATATCAATCCTATTTAATTCCAAAAAATCGAGCAGCATTATTATAAAGCCAATTTTCTTTTACTTTTTCCTTTAAGGGTAATTTCATGACTTCATCAGCAAGTTGTTTTATTGTCATGCTCATTAGCAACCAGGTAGAACCAAAAAGGATACGGTCTTGTATTACTGAATTTCCAAAATGCATTAGAGGTTCCCATCCCGTCCCTTTCATACCAAGATATTTAGGAAGGTATGAAGCGATATCAATATAAATATTGGGATTATGCCATGCAACAGCAACCATTTCATTTACCCATGGCCATCCTCCATGCCCAGCGATAATTCTTAATTCAGGAAAGTCTTGAGCTACAATATCGAGATAAATTGGGCGTTCAACCTCCATCGTATTTGTTGAGTAATTAATGGACATATGAAACCATATAGGTATATCTAATTCAACACATTTTTCATATATGGGATACATTTTTTTATCAGTTGGGCGTATTTGAAACATAAAAGGTCGAATCGCAATTCCTCTAAGACCTAGTTCAAATGACCTTGTAATTTCTTGAATAGCCTTCTTTTTTTTCATAGGATCAATCCCGGCGATTCCTATAAATTTGTCAGGAAATTGTCTAACAATTTCTGCATAATAATCATTTGGAAGCCCAGCAATACCACTCGGTGTTTCTTCGTCTAAATTAAAAATTACTGCTTTTTCTACTCCCATGTTATTGAGTTGATCAACAAATTCTTCAATAGACATTGTTAATTTCCTTATTTTGGGTAAAAAAGGTTTAATTGCCTCCTTGAGTTCAGATGTACTAAGGGTTAATTTCATTTTATAGAGTTCTTCTGATGCTATACCTAAAAGAGGAGCTACTCTTGGTCCAAAAACATCCTTAAGATATCTAGCCATTTGTGGAGGTAAGGATACTAAAAGATCTATGAATACCTCTTCAGTAGGCACATAACAAAGAGAATCAATAATTTTATAACTCATTTGTATCCTGTCAATTGTATATATCTAATTGTTAGAAATTATAATTAAGGATTGTATTTATTTAGAATGAATAAATCAAATGGGAATGTTCATTACAGAAATTAGAAAATTAGTAATGTATTCTTCTTTTAATTTGCCGAAATACTTACTTTCTGGGATTTTAACAGAATGGATGTGAAATAATGGGTAGAACTGTACCTTCTTTCAGACCTGCTTTGGAGCATGAAATTGAAAGCTGGAAAGAATTCAAAAGAGCATTACGTCATGAGGAACAGAAGATATTTGATAAATTAATGAATTTTGCACGAATACACGCAGATGCTGGCAGCATGAGTGCACGTCCAATGTTGTCAGAAATACTTTTCATCTCCTTTGCTGTTGAACAAGAAAAAAAAATCGAATCTTTAGAAGCAAAAGTAAATGAATTAGAAGGAATGATAAAAGGGAAAGAATAGAGCGTGGATTACCAAGATCAATTTGATGGCTGGCTTTTAGATGTTACTACTTACCGAAATGGAGTAATTCTATGGGTAAAAACAGTAAAAGAGCAAAAAGTTGTGAAAATTTTTCATGATTTCCACCCTGAGTTTTTCGCTGCGCCAAAAAAACATGTGGGTAAAGATTTCAAGAGATTAAAGCAGATTCTCAGATCACATCATAATATAAAAGGAGTAAGAATCTGTGAAAAATATGTGAAGCTGGAGGACCATGAAAAAACAAAAATATTTGGAGTTTCTGTTGTAAAACCTTCGGTATTCAAGAAGACAATAAAAGAAATAGATAAAATTGGCTTTTTTACTTTGTATAATACTGATCTTCCGATTTCTCAGATGTATTTTTATGAAAACGATTTATTTCCGATGTCTTTATGTGCTTTCAAAGTAATACTTCAAAAGAACAAAAAGGGTAAAGGGTATTCGATGCATTTGAAATCACTAGATTTGGAGGAGGGTAATGAAGAACTGTTTTACGAATTGCCTCCCTTAAAGGCTGTATGGATAGACATTAAGGTACAACAGAGGGGAATACGGGCATATTATAATGACCCTCTTGAATATGTTGAGGTGAGCATTATCGAAAACGATGAAAACAATGTGCCGCGAGCTGATGGGTATAAAAGACGAAAAATTCTGATTGATGAGGTAGATGAGGCAGAAACTTTGAAACGGATAAGTAAGGTTATTGAAAGACTTGATCCTGATATAATCCTTACACAAAATGGAGATGAGTTCTTATTTCCATATCTTGCTGCTCGGGCTTCAGTGAATCATGTGTCAAGAGATCTTTATTTTTCAAGAAATAGGACGCCACTAAGAAACTGTATCTTTGATCTTTCGGGGAGTTCTGATCACTATATGTCATATGGGATCATTTTTCGGCGCTCAAAGACTCAAGTATATTTTACTGGTCGGTTTCATCTTGATACAGCAACTTATGCTAGTTTGCACTTCAGTGAAGGGAATATTCCAGGTGTGATTGAAGTCGCTCGTATTTCGCGTGTACCGATGCAAAGGCTTTGTAGAGTAACAATTGGAGGTGCGCTACAGTCAATACAATTCTATAATGCTTACAAACTCGATCATCTTATTCCACCTTTTAAGAAGAGCCCAGAAGGGTTCAGAAATGCTATGGATCTAATTAGAAATGATCGTGGAGGTCACATTTTTGAGCCCCTAATTGGTGTGTTTGATCAGGTGGTAGAACTTGATTTTTCTTCGATGTATCCTTCGTTGATGTCAACATATAATATCTCTTCTGAAACAATTAACTGCAAATGTTGCGAAAATGATGGAAAGGGCATAAAAGTGCCTGGGTTGAATTTTCATATTTGTACAAAAAGGCAAGGAATCATCTCAAAATCGATAAGCCTCCCATTAGGAAAACGGTTAGAATATAAGGAATACAACAAAACGCATGATGATCTTCGATATAAATTCACAGACATTGCTCTAAAATGGGTACTTGTTGTCAGTTTTGGGTATTTAGGTTTCAAAAATGCTCGTTTCGGAAAGATTGAAGCCCATCAAACGGTTTGTGCATTTGCTCGAGAATTTCTAATGCGTGCTGCTGAGATTGCCGAGGAACATGGATGTCGAATCATTCATGGAATTGTTGATTCAATATGGCTTAAGGATACGAAAAAAAGGACTTCAAAAGAGTTCGATATTGTAACGAAAAAGATAGCAAAAGAAATCACTGACCATACTAAGATTCCAATGAATTGGGAAGGACGATACAATGTAATCACATTTCTTCCCTCCCGAGCAGAGCCTGATGTACCAGCGTTAAGTCATTATTGGGGTATAAAGAGCAACGGCGAGCTAAAAGTAAGAGGAATTGAAGTCAGACGTCGTGACATGCCGAAAATTGTGAAAGATGCTCAATATGCTTTTATTGATATATTTCAAGGAGCAAAAACCGTTGAAGAATTTATTGCAAGGATTCCAAGAGTAAAGGAGAAACTCTTTGAATATGTGGAGCGAATACACTCTGGCAAAGTATCAAGGGATGAACTTAGTATAAGGCAGAGAATCTCTCGAAAACCTTCAGCTTATAAAGTAAACTCCTATCAAGCTGTTGCAGCAAAACAATTAGAACGATCGGGAACTGTAGTATCAGCCGGTAAAAATGTAAGATATATTATTCTTAATGCTGATGCTGATCCTGATTTTCCTGAAAAAAAAGTAATACTTTCAGATCTATATGATGAAAAAAAACATGAATATGATAGAAAGAAGTATGTAGAACTACTGAAAAGAGCTTTTGAAAACATTTTTCCTTTTGAATTCCCTGAGCTTGAGGAATTACTCACGCTAGATTTTAATAAGAAATCTCTTCAGAAAGATCTATCATGTTTTATCTGATTTAAATAAAAAAAAAGTTTAGGGAATTAAGAGTATCTCAAAGAAGTCAAATATAATAATAATTAAGCAGATCAGCTCTAAAATTATCCAGAGATTACGTTTTAGACTTCTAATTGCTCCGAGTGGTTTACCCATATAGTTTATAAAGTTGTATATGAAGATTAATACCCAAGTAGCTACTAAAAAAGTAACTGGGAGAAATAATGTGATTAGTTCGCGTCCTACATAATCTAATAGATATCCATAACCAAGAATTGTAAAACCTGTAATAACTAGGGTAAATCCAAGACCAAAAGAATATTCTGCGAAAGTTACAAACCGTTTAATTCGGTCTTTAGGGATCCTTCCTTGATTTGCTTCAAATTGAGCTTTTGAGTTGGCTGATACTGAGTTTACAAAAAAAATGAATGAAATCATCAGTAGAAAAGTACTAATAACTATACCATGAGTTGTGGGAGGTGGCATTTGCCAAATTAAGGCTAGAATTGTAAGCACGGCTCCAATCATAACTGTGCTAAGAGTAATCCAATCTCTTACATTAATTTTTTGTTTTTGTTCTTCATTACTCATATTCTTAATCCTAAAATTTTATGTTATTTTAAAATACTTGAGACTTAAAATTTAAAGATTTTGATGCAAACTGAGTTAGGAAAAAAAAAGTAAAAGGATTATTTATAGGGTTGTCTTATTACGGTTTTCATATTTTCTGGCTTTGATTTTCGTGGATCACTAAGATAAATCTCATGATGTTTCTTGTTTTGCCCATTAAATGAACCCCCTTTATCTTCAATAAATTTATGGATTTTTTCAACTGTTGGACCTTCTTCAGAATATGGTCCTAGATGCATAATTTGTGCAGATTTTCCTTCGTTGTATTTTTCTAATCGCAATTTTGAAAATTTGTCTTTAAATTCTGGTTTTTTTTCTTTTGTATTTTCAATTGCTTCATTAATTATTTTTTGGGTTATCCAGTCAGGCTGCATTATCATCATTGTCCACTTCCATTTATCTCTATCACCTTCTGTAAAATCTTCCATATCATCTGCCCACCAGAGGCCTTCCAAGGGGGGAACAACATAATCCTTACCAGTTGCTTTGCTCAAGAACTTTGTTTTAAAAGCTACTGGATATAAAGTGGCAAGAGCGTCCAAATATTCTTGAGAATCTCCAGGAGATCCCATACCATCAATCATTAGGAATTGCATTTCTGGTACATCAACACCTACTACTTCATTTGGATTGGGTTGATATAAATCTTTCATAGTTTTTTTAAAATCTACTTTGACTGGCACTTTTATCACCAAAGCATTAGTTTAATTCATTCTCTAGGTTGAAATGAATTAGCAGGACAATTCTCAACATTAAGAGTCGCAGGGACTTCATGTCCAAAACAATCTCCTTTTGTATCATCTATGGGTTTGTAAAATTTACAGTCTTTACATTGAGCCATATTTTAACACTTCATTTTCTTTATATTAATTTTCAATTTTAATTGTTATTGTGTTATTCTAAAAGTGTATTCAAAACCATAAATAACCAATATATAATAGAAATTACTTTTTAATTGTGTCACATATTATATACATAGCCAGAGAGTACAGTTTATAATAATGTTAAAAAACTATCATCCCTATTTAAGAGATATAGGATTATCAGAAATCCAAATTCAACTATATGATTATATAATCAAACAAAAATCAGGAACTATCCTTGAAATTAAAGAAAAATTGAATTTATCTTATGCTAAAGTTAATTATAATATGTCTGTTTTGGAGGATTTGGGGCTTATTTTTTCTTCAAAAAGTAAAAAGAATAAAAGATACTTCAGAATTGATCCTCAAATAGCTTTGACGAAAGTATTAGACGAAAGAATGCAAGGATTTAAGGAACAAATAAATATGATAGAAGAAACAGTAAAAGCAGAAGAAAGTACAATGGGCAAATGCTATGCTAATATAACTTTCTATCACTATACAGATTTAAATCTAGCAGTTGAGTATTATTATAATTTAATAGAAAATTGTAAAAATGAAATTTATATGTCAGCATTACCCCCTACATTATTAAAAAAGCTAGAACACGCATTTTATAAAGCTTTTCTGAAGGGGATTCGATTAGTTTTATATTTTTCTAAAGAAGATTTTGATTCTATTGATGACTATTTTGATCAAATAACAGATATTCTTAAGCGAATTCAAATAGAAATTATTCAAACTAAAGAAACTACTTGTCAACATGTTAGATATAATGATATGATTGTGAACAATGGTGTTGTCTTAATTGATGGAAAATATCTTAATACGGTCCTCTTCTTAAATGATGATATCTTCCATTTTGATGGATTTTATGGAACAAATTTTGTTCAACAATCGAAGAGATATTTAAAGGTAAAAACAATTATAAAAAGGATCAAAATTGAATATCCTGAACCTTTTCAAACTGTATTGGACATTCTTCAAGATAAAAATGTAATCTCAACTAAGGAATTAAGTACAAAATCTAAGATTGGAGGAGGAAAACTCCGAGAAATTCTTGATTATCTCATCAAAATCGGAAAAATAAGAGAGAATAAACTAAAAGAAAGTGCAGGAAAACCGAAAAAAGTTTATTCACTTATTGAAGGTAGTTCTCTCTAAACGATTAGAGGAATAAATTCTAAAGGTATTATAATTTATACTAAATCTGATTTTTGTCGGATGCTTCCTACCAGGAATCTTCTAAACTCTACCTTTATAATCTTTAACTTTATCCTTCAAATCCGTTCTTTTGGTACGTATTATAATATATAAAGTCAAAATCTAAATAGACAAATTTGTATTTTTTTCTTGATAATTAGAAAACTAAGACACTGTATTACTTTATTTTTATAAAATCAGAGTATAAAATTATGTCAAAAGCAATAAGTTACTATGATTGGCAACAATCTTTTAGAGACAAACCTAAGTTAGATAAGGAACAATCTAAAGTTAATTCCAATTCTATTGGAATCTCTGAAAATAATTTTATAAATTTTATAAAAAAATGGAAAGAACTTAATTTATCTTAAATTTTTTTAGACTTCTTCTCCCCGTTTTCTAGCCTCAATATCTTTCAATTCCTTTCTAAGAACTTTTCCAACAAGAGTTTCTGGTAATTCTTTTCTAAAATCGATAAATCTTGGGACTTTATATGGCGCTACATTTTTTCTTAGGAATTCTTTTATTTCATTCTTCATTTCTTCAGTCTCTTTGTACCCGTCCTTTAAAACTATAAATGACTTAACTAGTTCACCCCCAGGAGTATTTGGATCAGGAATCCCTATTACAGAAGCATTTTCAATTGCGTCATGCTCAAATAGCACATCTTCGACTTCTCTTGGATAGACTTTGAATCCACTGATATTTATCATATCTTTCTTTCTATCTACTATGAATAAATATCCATCATCATCTATCTTTCCAATATCACCAGTTAATATCCAGTCACCTTTTAATTGATTTGCTGTTTCATCTGGTTTGTTCCAATATCCTTTCATCACTTGAGGTCCTTTAATCATAATCTCACCAGATTCTCCAATTGGTACGATCTTAGTATAATCATCAATATCAACGATTTTTGTTTCGGTATCAGGTAATGCTAGTCCTACAGATCCTATCTTTCTTGTTCCCATTAATGGATTGACATGAGTTGCTGGAGATGTTTCAGTCATTCCATAACCCTCAACTACTACTGCTCCAGTCCGTTCTTCAAACTCTTTTAAAACTTCAGGAGGCATAGGTGCCGCGCCAGTATTACAGACTTTAATTGATTTAAGATCCTTCGCATAATCTTCGAGATCATCTCTTTCTAATAGGCGCATATACATCGTTGGTACGCCAGGAAACATACTGGGCCGAGTAGCCTTGATTACCTCGAATAAACCTTTTTGATCTCGAGGATCGGGATGTAAAGCAATAGTAGTTCCACTGTAAATATAACTATTCATACAAATTGTCATTCCATAAATATGGAATAGAGGCAGAGTTGTAAGTGCTGTATCTTTTCCTCGATGTACGGCACTTTGAACCCATGAAATTACTTGAATACAATTTGCTACTATATTATAATGAGTTAGCATAGCTCCTTTAGGTAAACCTGTAGTACCGCCTGTATATTGGAGAATTGCAATATCCTCTTTTGCATTAGTTTCAAAAGTTGGAGGATTTGGTTTTGATTTTTTAATTAAATTTAGGAATTGTATTGTTCCTGCGATTTCAGCGGGAGAAGTTGGAGCCATTGGGCCATAATCAAATACATTCGTAATAATGATGTGTCTAAGACGTGTTCTATCCTTCACATTCATTATTTTTTCAATTTGATTGTCCCATGCTATTATTATTTCAGCACCAGAATCATTCAATTGATAAGCTAACTCATGTTCAGTATGAAGAACACTACATGCTGTTACAATTCCACCAGCTTTTAAAATTCCATAGAAGGAAAATATGAATTGGGGGAAATTGGGTAGCATGATCGCAACAACATCTCCTTTTTTAATTCCTAAATCTATTAAAGCTGTAGCAAGTCTATCGGCAATATCTTTGAACTTTTTATAGGATATTTTATTCTTCATGAACCAAATTGCAGTTCTAGACCCAAATTCATTCGCAGAATCATCGAGAAATTCTTTAATATTTATTTCAGGATAATCAATATGATGAGGAACATCATCATCATAGTGTTTTAGCCAGGGTTTTTCATCATATGGATTTTCACTCATTTTATACTTTAACCTCTAATATTTTACTTTTATATTTTTAAATTTTTAATTTATTTTAGAAAACTGTTATTATAATAATATTATTCTTCTGTTAAACCATCAAGAGCATTAATAGCTGATTCACATACATAATCACATTCATCATGCACTAAATTGTTCAAACCTGCAAGAACATCATCATTACTTACACCAATAATTCCAAGTGCTTCAGATGCTCTCCATCTAACATCTGGATTCTTATCATTTAATGCATTGATTAAAGCAGGAACTGCTATACTAGCATTAGTTCCAATTTTACCTAAAGAAATGGCAGCGACTCTCCGTACAATTTTCTTTGGATCATTTAATGCCTTTTGAAGTGCCATAACCGCTTTTTCTGAGGTTTTCCCTATATTTCCTAAAGTTCTTGCTGCTTCAAGACGAATTAATTTTTTTTTATGATTTTGAACTTCAATTATAAACGGTATTGCTTCTTCAGCTTCAATTCCAATCCCACCAATGGCAGAAATAATTACTATTTTCATTTCAGTTTTAGCAGACTCATATATTCTGATTAATGTGGGAATAGCATCCTTTCCGATACTTCGGAGAGCATCAGCTGCTTTTCCACGAACATATTCAACTTTATCACTTAAAATTTCTCCTAAACTATCTATTATTGAAGGATCATTAAGTTTCATTTCTCCCAAACATTCAACGGCTTCCTTCCTAGCGATAGGATTCTTATGTTTTAGAACATCTATGACGTGAGGTACTGCTTCTGTACCTATTTTAGATAAAGTGTTCACAACTCTATATCTCACTCTCCAATCATCATCCTCCAATGCGTTTATTAATGTTGGAATTGCTGTTATAGTTCCTTCTCCAATTTTACTAATTGCTCGTGCTGATGCTGTTCTAACAGACCAACTTGCATCTTTAAGACTATTCATCAGATTAGAAATTGCTGGGTGAGCAGTGGAACCTATATTTCCAAGTGCATTCGCAGCTTCTATGCGAACTTCTTCATTTTTATCTTTTAAGGCAGTTTTTAAAGCAGAAAGCGTATCATCTCCTGCAATACCAATTTTTCCCAGAGATATTGCAATTTCTTTTCGGATTGAATCCTCTTCATTGTTAATCAATCTTGATAATTTGAAGGTCGCATTCTCAGCTAAATTCCCCAATTTCCCTAGAGATCGAACTGCCTCACGACATATACTCCAATCATCATCTTCTAAACATTCAGTTATTTTAGAGAGTGCAGAGGATGATTTTTTCCCTAATTCCCCTAAAATTAGTATTGAATTAAATCGAATAGATCTAATTTCACTATCAATGAACTTGATTACATCATCTATTACAGATGGATCTGTTTCTATCCTTGATAACACCAAATCTATTCTAGCATCTCTTAATAATTTTTCTAACGGAGCAGACATTTTTTTACCACCTTATATTCCTAAATACACTTTTTTTATACGAGGTTCTTTTTCTAGCTCTTCTTTTGTGCCCCTCATTTCAATTTTTCCTTCCTCAAGAACATGAATATATTCAGCAACGTTCATAGCCAAGAAAGCATCTTGTTCTACTAATAAAGTAGTTGTGCCTTCACTTTGTATCATTTTAATAGCTTCAAATATTTTTGTTTTAATTTTGGGGGCTAATCCTAATGAAGGTTCATCTAATAATAGTAACTTTGGTTTTGGCATGATAGCACGACCTAGAGCAAGCATCTGTTGTTCTCCACCGCTGAGTGTTCCTGCTCGTTGCTTTTTTCGTTCCTCTAGACGTGGGAATAATTCATATACAAAATCAAGTTGTTCCTTCAATATATCTCGACTTTTTAGAACCTTCGCTCCCAACTTGAGATTTTCAAAAACTGTCATATCATAAAACAACCTACGACGTTCTGGACAATGAGAAATTCCCATTTTGGCGATTTTATGCGCTTTTAATCCATCAATCCTTTTACCTAGAAAACTAACTTTTCCTCTATCTGGTTCTTCTAAACCAGATATTACTCTAAGCAGAGTTGATTTCCCAGCACCATTAGGACCAATAACAGCAACCAAAGATCCTTTCTCAATTGTTAAGTTAATCTCTTCGAGAGCCCTTGCTTGACCATAATAATGATATACTTTACTCATTTCAAGCAAAATCATCACCTCTTCCTAAATATGCCTCAAGTACAATTTTATTATTAGCTACTTCTCGAGGAGATCCATCAGCTATAAATTTCCCCTGATGCATTGCAATAACCCTTGGTACTAAAGTCATCAACTCGCGTAATACATGTCCTGTTATAAAAATCGTAACTCCATCATCGTGTAATTTTTTGATCAAATCTGTAATTACCAACTGTTCTTCAAATGAAAGCCCACTAAAAGGTTCATCAAGAAGAAGTAATTGTGGATTTGTTCCGAGTGCTTTTCCAATCTGCAATTTCCTCAAATCACCATGTGGTAAGACAATAGGTGGAATCCTAGCTTTATCAACAAGACCTACTGATGATAAAATTTCGCTCGCATATTCATCCGTTCCAATATCTTCTGAAGCAGTTTTTCCTCTCTGGGAAAGACATGAAATGGAGACATTTTCTAAAAGATTAAGATACTTAAATGATCTTACCAGCTGAAATGTCCGAGCAACACCCAAATTTACAATTCTGAAAGGTTTTAGCCCTACAATATCCATTCCATCAAATCTGATAGTACCAGCGCTTGGTTTCTCAAATCCTGATATTAAATTGAATACAGTGGTTTTACCAGCCCCGTTTGGACCAATTAATCCAACAAATTCACCACGTTTGATTTCAAAACTGAAATCGTTAACAGCGGTTAAACCTCCAAACTTTTTTGTTAAATTTTTGACTTCTAATAAGACTCCCATTTTCTTCCTTTCTCACAGTTTTTCTTAATTTTTATATCATAATTGATTTATTTTCCTAATAACACATCCCATAACTCTTTAAGACGATCTATGGCAGGGCTCATAATCCCTCTCTCTGAGAATCGAATAATAAGTATTAAAATAATAGAAAACACAAATAATGGTGCCCAAGGGGCCATTTCTATAAGAATCTCATTTAAAAAAACAAATATAAAAGCTCCTAATGCTCCTCCTGAAATTGTCGCGAGGCCTCCAACAGCTACCATAATTATTGGATAAAAAGAATAAAGAGGTTGAAATCGTCCGGGATCTACACCACGGTTATGCATAGCAAAAAGTCCACCAGCAATGCCAGCAAAAAAGGCACTTATCATAAAAGCAAGAATTTTATATTTCGAAATATTAATTCCTGAAGCTTCTGCACCTATATCATCATCACGGATTGAATTTAATATTTTTCCGAATTTTGCATGGCCAAGCAATTTCATTATACCTAATGATAGAATCATAATAATGAATGTAGCGAGATATTCTACAACTGGGTTGGGTGATAAAAGAGGAACTCTTGAAATTCCTTCTGAACCCCGAAGCCAGGGAGATAACTCACCCATCAGAAATAATGACCATAAGATCATACTTATAGACAAGAGTGTTAGAGCTAAATAAGGTCCTTTTAATCGAAGGGATGGAATTGCAATAAGTACACCTATTATTACTGATAAAATGCTTCCAAAAAGGAGAGAGATTAACCAATTAAAACCTAGAAAAACAAGTCCCGCAGATGTACCATATCCCGCTAATCCAAGAAAAATGGCGTGTCCAAAGCTAACTAAACCTGTATAACCGGTCATGAAATCCCAACTCGAAGCATAAATCGAATATATACATGCCATCATAAAAATTCCTAAATAAAATGGATTATTCGTGAATATTGGTATCAAACTAAGTATTATAATGCAGGTTAAAGTTAAACCTCCCTTAAATGTACGAAGTTTACTCATAAAACCATTTAGTGCTGTTGGTAAACTCCTAACAGAAAGTTTGATCTTTTTTGGTATTCTTTTCCAAAAATCGTTAATACTTTTTTGTATTATGTGTGATTTTACCATTTTTTAGACTTTCCTCTTTTTATTCATTATTTCTCTTTAAAATTATCTTACTTCTTTCTTTCCAAATATTCCACGAGGTCGTACTATAAGCATTACGACTATTAATACTGTTGGAACAAGACCAGCCCAACTTTGACCAATAAAAACTCCTACGAAATTACCAGCATACCCAAGAATAAATGAACCAATTACACTGCCGGGTATACTACCTAATCCCCCTAACACAACAATTGCAAATGACCTTGTTAATACACCCCACCCCATATGAGGTGCTAAATCCCCTGTGGGGATATATAAGAGACCTGCGATGCCAGCAAGAAATGCTGATAACATAATAGTATACATAAGGATTCTGTTAGTATTTATACCCATCAGTTGAGCCGCTTCTTTATCTTGAGCAACAGCACGAATCTGATTTCCAATCTTAACTTTATTTATAAATAAAATAACTGCGGTAATCACAATCAATGACCCTATTAAAGCAATAATGTGCTGTAAAGGGATAAACATTCCAAAAATTTCCTGATTTCCTCCAACTGAAGGAATACTATGACCTATATCACCAAAAATCATTTTGACGGCCTGTTCAAGGAAGAATGCTAATGCAAAAGTTATAATTACAACATTAATTTCATGTTCTTGAACTGGTTTAATAAGTCCTAAATATGCCAGCCCTCCAATAATAGTAACTACAATTAAGGCAAAAACCATTGCCCAATAAAATTTTGGGGAATCTACTCCCGCAAACAGAGAGACAGGATCATGAATCCAATATATTAAATATCCTGTAAGTGCATAAAAGGCTCCATGAGCTTGGTTTAAAATCCCTCCTACTCCAAAAACTAATGAAAAACCCATAGCAAGTAAAGCAAAAATGCCACCTTGCACTGTACCATAAACTAATACCTCAATAATTTCAGTTCCTGCCATATATAAACAACTTCTTTATAATAAATTAAATATACACTGATAATTCAAAAGTTTATTTTTTAAATTATAAATTAAAAGTTTCTTAAAAATTATTCTTTATTTTATATTAAATTGACATTTTTATAAAAACTCTAAGAATTATTAATAATACTCTTTTTGATTTTAAAATATAATATTTATTTCATTATTGTTAATTTTCCTAATTCTTTTTGATAGAATAATAGAATAATAAAAAAAAAAGTTAATTTTGAATAATTTATTTTCGTACCTAGAGACCAACTAAGCCGGTAATACCCCATGGTGGTAAAAGCAAGCTTCCTGTTACGAGTGAATTTGGATAGATAGAGTAAGCGGCAAAGGGAGTACCTTCACCTGTAGGAAGACAGACTTGCTTACCTAAGGTTGTGTTAGCCACTGGTTGCCATTGACCATAAGCTATAGTGCCAAAAGGATAATCCGCTACTACATCATGAGCCCCAGCAAAACCCTCATCCCTATGTGTAAAAGCAAAATTTCGAACAGTAACAGACGTATTTATCCGGGGATTAGTTCTATTAAAACTTTCAAGGTAAGTAATTAAAGCAGCCTCATTGAATGAATTAGTTGTGTCGATTGCATCAGCTAGCAAATATACAGAATCATAAGATCCTGTACCTGTATAGAGAGGAGCATGACCAAATACGTCCCAATACTGGTCATAATATGGTTGAGTTAATGGAGTTGCATTAGTCCCATTTAAACCTGCGAATCCATGTGAATATATCTCATAAGCACAGGCACCTAAAGTATCAGTCCAGTATTCTGAAGTTTGTGATTGAACATCTACACCAAGTAATTGAAAATTTGGTTCTATGTCTGCATAAGCTGTCGTCATTTTTATTCCACCTTGACCTGAGATTATTGGGATGCATATTTGAGCACCAAAAGCTTGAATTTGGTTTATATACGTAGTAAAATCTTCTGAGGTTGCAGTTATTGGATATGCAATCTCCAAAACATTTGATGGCGGATATGGCATATTATCTTGAATAGCTGCGGAAAATGGGATAGTCCAGTCCAAATCTTCTCTGAGAATGGCAATTTTAGTGATATTTAAGGAATCTTTTGCAAATGGCGCACCACATCCATAATAAGGATCAGAAGGATCTGCCCCTATTCCCTGTATATAAGCTTGTAATGGTATTCCAAAGAATGCCATATAAACCATGAAATAAATTATTTGCTTTCCCATTGCACTTGAGTTATGAGGGTTAGTTCTAAAGAAATATTTATACCTAGAATAACTGTCTACTACATTTTCACAGAAAGAGTCAGTAGCAGCTCCAGTACCAAAAAAGAGTTTTTTATTATCCATAACGACTTCAATATAAGATTTTAAAGCTTCAGTTCTGAACCCACCCACGAGATATCGAGCTCCATCTACAGATATTATTTTTTGAGCTGCGGCAACACCCTTGGTTACATCAAGTTGAGGAGCAGCTTCATCAGTATCCTCAGCAATGACAGCAATATAATATATTGTTCCATTAACATCAATTCCGCCAGCCATATTAATATTATATGCAGCTAACCAAGTTCCTTCCCATGCATGATCTCCTTGAATCTCACCGATATCATTTAAAACACCAACTTTTATCCATCTATCAGAGGGTATTCCTGTTACTCCTGGAGTTTCCCATGGAATGCTTGCTTCTTGACCAAGAAAAAACCATGCTCCAACTCCAACACCAGTCCCAATGATTGCTATTAAAACAATTGCTAATATTCTTTTTGTTAGTGATTCCATATTTAGATCATTTTTAATTTATTTTTTTAAATTTATTATGTATGTTTATTTTTAGATTTTCAAATAATAGTTCATTTTAACATATATTTAAAGGTTTCACATTTTTTTATGAACTATCAGCATAACTATAAATCAAAAGCAAAGAGTATCAACTAAGGATTTAGATAGAACTGAAATGCTACAATAATTCCAAATAAAATAAGCATTGATATCAATATAATTAATGTATAAAATCTCCATTTAATTGATATATTTTCCCTTTTCTCCTTGAAAATGATATAAGGCAATAGGATTGCTCCCAAGATCCAAATTGAGATCCATGTAGCTAAATAATACCAAAATGGTTCTACATTTTGAACAAACATAAAGGAAAACATTATTAGTATAATGCTACCCCAGCTAGTGACTAATCGAAACATTCTGCGTCTAAACATTATATCAACATCATCAGTTTTTTCAGAAGGTTTTAGAGAATATAAAATACCAAAAACAGGAAATACCAAAAGAACAGAATGGTATGGATTTAATAGCCCAAGAATCAAGTCAGAAAAGAGAATACCACTAATTGAAGCTAAGCATGCGCAAATGAGGATCCAGATGAATTTAAAATACTTTTTGAATAATAAAAACATTCTAATAAACATATTCTTGATTAGAATTCTGAGATGTGTAAAAAATCTTATTAAAGCTCCAACCATTTTATTAATGAGCTCTTTTAATTCTTCTAAAAGGAAAATAAAGGGATATATTAAAACTGTAAAAGCAAAAAATATTCCTGTGATAATGAAATCTAATGACACATGATATATTATTGAACTTAGTAGAAGAAAGATTATAATCCAATATATAAAAGCACCAACGGAGTGTCCTTTAAATGGTTTTAGTATAATTCCGAGAAATAGTACAAAAATTAACAAAGAAATACTTAAATTTAGTAAAATAGGAAGTCCTACTATGAAAAGAAATATAATAAATAAATCGATTGATAATAATATTCCAATTATGAGAAATGAATAAGTTCTAAAGAATTTTCTTACATCTTTTTTAATTGTATTATCAATCAAACTCAGGAAAAATAGAATGATGCAAGAAGCTAACACTAAATTTAGAATATGAAATGGATCCAAAGTGGAAACAAAATATAATGGCCAAGTTATAAAATTGAGATATGATATTAGTACAAGCATAAATTTGATCTTTTCTTTATAGGTAGCTACGAATTTCCAAAAAGTTAGCAATTTGATAAGATAAGCAAACTCAAGGAGTAGGATTATAATGATAATTGGAATAACTGTGGAAAAGACAGCAACAAAAAAAGCACTATATAACCAAATAAGATAAGTCGAAGTAAATATCATAATAGAGATCCAAGAAATTACTTGAATATAATTCGCAATTTCCCTCAGAAATTTGAATGTTACTTTATCGATAATCATCAGTCCATGGATTACAAGACTTAGAATTAAAAAGATTAATTGTAATTCAGCGTCATAAAAAATCAGAACTTGAACTAAGAATATACACATAGTCCCGTAAAATACTGTTCCGATTAATTGTTGAATTCTTACTTGTTCTTTTTCAAAAGTAGCTTGACCTTTAGGGGATATTTCTTCTAATGATCTAAATAGAGAATAATTAGTATAAAATTGCATAATTACAAAAATAAAAATTCCTAGACCCAGTAAGAATGGATATTGAGAGATATAACTAAATATGAGTAAAAATACCATTACTGAAATTGTAAGAAAGCTGATGGTGTGAAGTAAACGGGAGTAACCAGTTTTTATTTTCTTAACAAAATAAATATCCAACATAGTTAGAATTAATAATATAGAAAGAGCTACAATTACACCTTCATAAATTCCTATAACTGTATACAATAAACCATAGCTCATTACACTTATTTCACAATATAATATCAAAATCAAAAGTGAATGCATTTTTAGTTTAAAATTCGGATATTTCTGCTCTGCATATATAATATTGAAATAATAAACGAATATAAACGAAAGGCATATCTCTATGAAAATCACAAAATTAAGTGAGAAAAAGTTTAAAATGCCATATAAGCTGAAGATAAGAATTAAATTAATCCCAAGCAATCCCTGGAATATAATCAGAAGAATAAATTCGATTCTATTCTTTAAATTTTTTTCAATTTTAACAAAAATAACACTCAAAATATATAATAGAATTGATGCATTTTGGATTAACAATGAGAAGTATGGAAATCCTATTAATTCCTCAAAGACTTGCATCAATAAATCAGAGATTAAAGATGCTGCATATAATGAACTCCAAACAAATGAGTTATAAATTAATATTAAACGACCCTTAGAAATAATTTGATCAGAAACATCAAAATATGATAAGAAGTAAAAAGAAATTAGTCCTAAAAGTGATATCATTAAAACTAAGAGGAATAAGTTTAAATGAAATAAAAAGAGGAACAAAGAAAAACTATTACTCAAGACTATCCACGACAATAAAGTAAATCGGTTCTGAATAGTATTTAATAAAAAATGGAAAATATTTCGGTCTATAAGAAATCCTTCTATGAATAATAATCCACTTACTACTAGTATTAATATATAAATTGAGAAAATTAAGTCCGAATTAATAAGAATCATGTAGAGTATAGCATTAATACCTACTGCTATGGGAATTAAGAGGTATAAAATTAAACTGATTTTACTGAAAATAAGCGATATATCTTTTACTTTTAAATCTAATTTTGACTTTTCAATGTATTCTAAACAAATTAAAAATAAAATCGGCCAGATTATTAGAAAATCAGAGATTTGGTATAGAAATATAATATGAGAGAATATTAAGTATGGTAATAAGTGTGGAATAATTATTGCGAAAAATAAGGAAAAAACTATGGAATTCAAAAAGAAACAACTAAGATTGAGCCATCTTACTTGATTTTTATCATGATGAAGCTTATATATGCTATTTTTTAATTCTTGGGAAACTTCCTTCACAACATTTCTAAATAAGTTAAAAATTATTTGAAAAGAGAAGAGATAAAGCATTGCCCATGTTAAAAGCCAGAAAGGTTTTATTACTTCAAATGCTAACATTCCTTCTAAAATAGGAGTTGTTATAGGAATTGGAATAAGAAACCAGAGAATATAGCGATATTCAATGAAAATATAATATAAAAAGATAATTAATACTGAAGAAAACATTGAAATTAATATTCCCGGTGAAGCATTAAATAAAATATAGCTAAGGGATGTGACTGAGGATGAAGTTCCAAATGCTACAATTAATAATGGAATCATCCTATTTATAGACATTCTCATTTTATAGCGATTAAAAATGAAAAATGAACATCCAAATACAGTTATTGCTAATGAGATAGCAAATAATAATAAACCTGGAAAAAGATTGAATGTATTAAAAGTAAACCATGATAAATTAATAATTAAAATCCATGAAAGGCATAAATTAATTAGTCTTTTTGGAACCTCGATATATTTTGAGGAAAAAAGACTGAAACCTACTACGAGAAAGCTGATGTTCAATGAAAAAATTGGATTTAGCAAGATCATATATAATATGAAATAAACTGTTAGGAAAATACCGAGTAGAGTGATAAAGTATGCACTAATTAAAATGATTCCAATTGATCTAATATTTGGGAAAAACGAGTATACTATTAGAAATAATCCTACTAATAAAGTATCTAAAGCAAGCGTCATCTCCAATGAAATTCCAATTGATAGCAGATAGGAGAATAAGAACAGAGCATTAATAACAGTCAGAGGAAAAATCCAAAGAATTGAAACTAGTTTCCAATACTTAAATGCGATCAACAATGGTACCAATAAAACAACTGAAAACATAATAAATGAAACATTTCTTAACAAAAGATCAGTTACAAATAAATTGAAGCTAGCCCAATAAAGCAAGAATAAACTTTCGCCCCAGACAATAAAAATTATAGAAGAAAAGTATTTCTTTATTTTAGTATATATTACAGGGAAGAAAAACAATGAGCAAATTATAATTGATAAAATGAATGAACCACTAGCATCAAATGCTCCAAATGGCAAGGAACTTGTGTAAACATCAATCCCAGTAAGACTTTGATAAATTAAAAAGAAATTTACAAATGGTAATATATTCCACGCATACCACCCAGATTTCCAGATTGCCCAGGAAATCTTCCATTGATAAATTCCAATGGATAAATAAAATAGTAGAACTCCAATATCTATCGTAAATATTAAAGGGACCACAGAAAATATTGGCATTGCCAAAGAGGCGATGATAATAAAGTACAAGAAAGTAGGAAATGAAACTATTATTGAACACAATACAATGAAAAAAGATCTTTTCCTAAATCTTGCAGGAGAAGAATTATACAATAGGATAAATGCTAATCCAGTTACAGTTATTGTTAACGTAAATGTCAAAATTGGACTATAAACTGTAAAGATTTGATTGTTAAATAACCAAGAATATGATAAAAAGCTAATAAGATCAAAAACGAATAAAATTCCACATGGTTTGATAAACCATTTATAACGTTCATCTTTTTGATGATAAAAGAAAATACCTACAAATAACAATAATAGGAAAAGTGATATTGTTATGTTATATAGAAGCAAAATATTAGTATAAGTCATCAGCGTAACAAAAGACAAAAGAGAAACAAGAGCATATAAAGCAAACTTTTCAAGATTGTTATTCTTCTTTATATGTAATAATATTGAGAAAATTAGGATCCCACTCATTGATAAGAGATATATTATGATATATAATCCTATCAATGCGATCTCGAAACCTATTATTACGTTATAAAAATTGAGGATGACCATAATTCCCAGAAAAGTATAATAACTAAGTAAAAAGTATGCAAGAAACCGAAAGCTAGGTAAAATTGTCCTCTGAGAAAGAATTAGTGAATATGTGATTAATATAAGAAAAATTGAAAGAACTGAACCGAAATATAATAAACCCAAGAACAAGAAAAAGGATGCAAAATAAATTTTATATAACTCAAAAATTGATTTTGCTTCTAATATTCTATTAAATCTTAAGCCATAATAATATAAAAATAAAAGTATATTAACAGAAATAGTGGTAATCTGCAAAAAAAGACTATAATAAAAGATAGGGATTACATATATTATATTATAAATAAATTCCCCATACAAACTTAAAATTGATATGATAAATAACGCTAATGTGATTCTTTTCAATAAAGTTTGTTTTTCAGATGAAATAAACTTCAAATTCTCCAAAATATAAAGACTTATAGGTGTCAGAAAGGTAAACGTTAATGAGAATAAAAATATATTATTAATAATAGAAAATGGAAACCCTAGGAATTCAATTAGGGATATTATTGAAAGACAAATTATTATCTTTATAGTCAACCATGAAACTAGTTTAGAAACAGTCTTAGTCTGGGACAATTTAAATTGCTTATCTAATGCGTTAAGTAATATAATGAAAATGGTAAGAAAAAATCCAATTAAGAATGATACGCTCAAAAGTGGAGGCCACCAAATAAGAAAGGAGAAAAGTCCGGTTGAAAGTCCTAAAAATGTAAAAATACTTGAAATTGAAATTATTATCCCATAGATGATTGTGTCTTGAATATATTTAATATTTGAATATTCTGGAAAAGCTTTAGATATTAAACTCACAGTATATGTACTCAAAATAAAGAAAGTAAAGAAAGAATAAGCCAAAGTTAAGGAGGTTAATGGAGAAAAAACAAATTCTACAATAAATAATGATGCTATATAATATGAGATAAAGAGTGTAAATAAAAACCAAGAAATTAATCCAACAAATTTGAATTGTTTAATATATTTCTCTTTCAATTTAATTTTCTCACTTACGGCTTCAGAAATCCTGAGAAAACTGAATAGTAAGAATAAAGTTACTGTTATGATAAGTATTATATTTGCAC
>JAHPYZ010000065.1 GCA_019058425.1 Promethearchaeota archaeon | reverse complement strand
TTTCACATTAACTTCTTCTATAAGTGCTTGACATCTCTCCGCATATTTTAGACTATCATCCAGATTACCTTTATAAAAAGTAATTACATTTCCTAAATAACTCAAACATTCGATAATTCCCTTATTATCTCCCAATTCTTCACGTAATATTAAACTCTTTTCTAGTTGCGTTTTTGCTGTATCACCATCTCCCTTATAAAAATAAATAAATGATTTGCCCACTTCTAATGACGCTTCTCTTTTTATAAACTCATTCCTTGAAATATGAGGGATGTTCTTTAATAAGTTTTCACTGTGTAAAAATTCCTCAAGAGCTTCATCTAACTTTTGAAACCTTGTTAATGCTTTTCCCTTAAGAATAGAAGCATCAACTGAACATAAGGTTAAACCTAATAATTCACTCTTTTGGTAAGCCTTTTCTGCGAATTTAAAGCATTTGTCTATATATGTTAAATTAAATAATAGTGAACTCTTAAGGAGAAAATAGGATAATTGATCATTATCATTCAGGTTATTTTTTATCTCAATAGTATTTAATAGTTCAAGTGCTTCTTCAAATTTCCCCTCTTCTGCCACTTTTTCTGCTAAAATCAGATCATTATGTTTCAAAGTACCCATTGAATAATCCTCATTAATATGAGTTTAATTGGCTTTTTAACCCATATAGATAGAAGTCACATTATATAAAATTGCTTCTAAAAATTTAAGATTCATTTCTAATTAAAATAATAAGTGAGGTATAAAAATAAATTTAATTACATGAAATTTCTCCTTATTTTCTAACTAAATAAGTTATTTTATAGATTTCTTGGAACTTCAATCTGCAGATCAGATATAGGATAACTCGAGCAAGGATGGAAATAATTAAACAACCTATCAGCACTCCTTCTTGAGTCATTTATAGGGCTTACATAAATTTTTCCTGAAAGAAGTACAGAACGGCAGAACCCACACTCACCCGATCGACATTTCGAAGGAGGAGTCAAATTAGCTCTTTCCATAGCAATTAAAATTGACTCTGTGGCCTTTCCGGGAATTTCTTTACTCAAATTACCAATTTTTACATTAATTTTAAAGATCTTTTCGGCAATTACTTGTGGAAATCCCGAATATTTTAAAATATCTTTTATCTCACCAAATACTTCTCTTCGAATTCTTTTAAGAGGAATATTAAGTTTTTCTAATTCCTTATCAATAAAGTTATACATTTCTTGTGGGCCACATATGAAAAATGAACACTGGTTTACATCAACATATTTTCTTATAATATCAGCAGTTATGAATCCTTGTTCACATCCTTCTAATGTGATCTCATCACAACTTAAAACATACACAGTTTTAATTTTATCCGGATGTTTTTCTTCAAGAAGTCTAAACTCATTATAAAAAAGAATATCCTCTTCATCACTACTTCCAAATAATAGAGTTAATTTAGCATTTAGATTTCCACTAATGATCTCTCGAGCAATTGAACGAAAAGGATTAATTCCAGTTCCTCCTGCCAGCCCTACAATATGGTCCATATCTCGAAGTGGTTCATAATATAAATTTCCCTCAGGACCAGAACATTCAATCTTAGTTCCAACTTTCCAAATATCCCAAATATATTTTGTTAAGAATCCATGCTCTTCTCGACGAATTGTAATTTCATAAAATCCATCCAATGCTTCTGAAGGCGAAGAGGACAATGAATATGGTCTTGTTATCGATACTCCATTAACTTCAACTTTCAGGCTTAAAAATTGACCCGCTCTAAAATATGCTAACTTACTTGTTTCTGAATTAGGATCTAGTATTAATCTAAAAGTTTTGGTTGACTTTGTTTCATCAATGATTTCACTAATTTGTAGGTATTGCTTTTTTGGATGCAGATCTTGTACAAGCTGATAGATTGGATCATCTTCTATTGGTTTACTCGAAGCTTTTTCGATAATTTTCTTTCTATCAGATACTAGATTTTTGAAGGCTAACAAATCTCGTATATTTCCTTTAACACTTACGCTAAATTTTTGATCTTTCTTGTTTGTCATTAAATATCTTCCTCCTTCTTTTCTAAATCCAAAATTGATAGAAATGCTGCAATTTGACCAGAAAGTAATGTATTAGTATAACTTTGACAATTTGCTGAAAATCCTCCGCATACTTCTAAGCCCTCAATATACTTTTCATCAGCCATTGCCATTAACCTTGGCATAAATGAATCCCAAGGATCAGTTTCATAACCGTAAGCAGAACCATAATAAGTACCCGTATAACGAGTAAGAGTTTGGGGTGTAGCTATCTCAAGCTCTTCTATATGATCTTTGATTGATGTTCCGGTTGCTTTTTCAAATGTATCAATTAAATCATTAGCAATTCTACTTTTTAACTTGAAATAATCTTTAGCAGTTACTTCTTTCCATGCTTCAGGTAAAAAGAAAGCCGTGATAGTTAGCATACAAGTTCCACTAGGGGAACAATCTGGAATTATATTATTCAAGCATACTGTTGCTTGAGCTTTCGGAGGATTAAGAGTTTTAAAAGATTCATAAATTTCTTCTGTATTAGAGGTATCATAAATGTGATAACTGTAGTTAGTAATCCCTAATTCTTCTGCTGATTTATCTAAGCCTAAATAGACCACAAAACAACTTATCGCATGTCGTCTTGCATTAACATTTTTATAGGCGATTTCGGGTACTTCATCCTTTGGATATATTAAATTATTATATATAAGAGTAGGTGAAGCGTTTGAGATTACATTATTAGTATGAATTTTATCACCTTTAGATGTTTCCACTCCAATGACTTTACCATTTTCTACTAATATTTTTTCTACTTTCGTATTATATTGAACAATTCCACCTATTTCTCTAATTTTTGATTCTAAAGCAGAAGTAAATCCGTGAGATCGATATTTTGGAAAGTAAGCCTTTCGGATTAAAAAATAATAATGCATAGCAGCATAAAATGAAAAGTTTACTCTACTCGTAGGTATTGCTATATAACACCAATAGGCATCCAATATATTTTGAGCTTTCTCAGGTATCTTTAAGGCTTCGTTCACCTGATCTAGAGTGTAAGGTGTGACTTTTAAGAAATTTTTATAATTTTTTATTAAAATATTTTTATCTGGATTACCTTCAGATTCGGTTATATACTTGATGGCGTTTACAATCTCATCACATAATTTTGTATAGTTCCTTATTGATTCAGCAGATCCAGGAACTACTTCTTCTAAAGCATCAATAAAATTTTCTACTCCAAAAGGTACAACAATATCCAATTTTTCTTTTGGATTTGTAATAATCAATCTGAAAGCTTCTGGAATTTCAACGAAATCTAAATTTAAACCAAAATCATCTTCAAACAATTTTCTAATACTGCCCTTATTTGTTGATGGACCATAATCACATAATTCATGAAGTGTTGCTTCGAATTCAAATCGACCCCTTATAAAACTAGTAGCAAATCCTCCCGGTAAATTATGTTGTTCAAAAAGAATCACTTTCTTACCACTTATTGCTAACTGCGTAGCTGCTGTTAACCCACCATTTCCAGCACCTATAACAACTACTTCATAAGATCGGTCAAAATTCTGTTGATTCATTTTTCCTTACACTTAAATGCTTTTAATATCCCAAAATTAACTAAGTTGAGTGATATTTTAAGTTAATACATGAAATTATATATAGTTTCAGTTTAAATCTAACTCGCAATTCGCGTAATATTATTTCTAATGGCTTTAAAAAAGAAAAAAATTAAGAAAATTATGGTTCAAGAATATTTTATTCCATTTTTAAGATATTTTTCGCCCATTTCGGTAAAATTAATCCTATATAGAATTCAAGTGTACTTGATAATAAGATCAACCTAGCGATAAGATAAATAATCGATGAAGGTATAGCAAAATCTAATACTGTGCCAGTAGCAAAAGAGATAAAGGCAATCATTAGAAATTTACCCTTCATATGGATATCTGGATCTTCTGAACGGAGTGATACTCGAGAAAAGGGGATCCCAACCAATAAGAACACTATTAAGCTAAATATGAAATAAATTTGGCTAGGAATTGACCAAGTGAGAATAAAAATTTCTTCATATGTTGCAATAAAGGATAGATCTATAAAGAGAAAGATGAAAAAGTAAACTTCATAGGCAATATTTGCTGCAATATCTATAGCAAAAAAAAGCTTCTTATTTCTCTTTTTTAATACTAAGACTTTTAGAAATGCTATTAAACCAACTGTAATTGTTATTGGAAGAAAGGCTATTCCTATTACCACATAAAAAGTTAAATCAATTGTTCCCCCTGTTACTAATACCATTATAAAAGTAATTATATTGGGCCACCAGGGAGTAGTCATTCCAATCCAGAATATTCCAAACAACAGAAATTGACTCTTTTTCGTTTCAGAATATCTTGAGGCAATTCTCAATCCAAGGATAATTGAAATTACAACAAAGATTATGGTGAGGCTTCCATGTAATATCTCTAATAAATCTAAGACCATATAATATCAACTTTTTTTGAAATAAATCTAAGTTTATTTTGTTATATAATCAATATTCGATAAAATACTTAAAATAAGTTTCTAATTTTAGATTTAGCTAGTATTATTATCAAGTTTTATAAATTTACTAATTCTTGAAAGAGAAATTTATATTTTCACATTATCAATATAAAAAGAGCTTTATGAAATTTTATAATTCTTCATGGGAAGCTTTATTACCTCTATTTAACCTCATAATTAATCGGTGGTGATATAAATATGAGTCTAATATGTAGCAGTTGTGGAAGAGAAGTTGAAACATTGCCATTACAATGTGGATATAGTATTACAATGAATAGTGAAACAAACCAAATGGAATGTAATATGGGAAATTGTGGAATTATAACATTCGACCAATTTCTTTGTGAAAATTGCTGTATTAATAAAAGCATATTGAAGATTTATAATAATTATGAGAATTTAACCTTAGAAAACGAAGAATTTTATGAAGAACTTAAGGAATTAAAGCATAATATAGTACAAACCAGGTTAAGCAATCCAGATTTTACCTATTGGGTTGAATTTGGTGATGGTATTTTTAAATGCGGAAAAGGTGAAAATAAAAAAGCAAGTATTCATATCTTTAGTCCTCAAGAAGTAATGACCAAAATCCTTATGGGAAATACTAGCGTTTATAATGAATTTCTTAGTGGTAATCTTAGTATAGAAGGTGATCTCCAATATGTTGTTGTATATTTTGATCTCCTTAATTTAGCATTAGAAATTAAAAATGAAATGGTGAGTATCTACAATGAATAAAACTTTTGTATGGGGTCATAGAGGGGCTGGATTTAGGGATGTACAAAACTCAATATCTTCATTTCAGAAAGCGATTGATATTGGAGTTGATGGTATTAAAACTGAAGCACAACTATCAAAAGATGGGGAAGTTTTTCTTACTTTTCAACAAAATTTAAAGATAAATGGTAGTAACTACCCAATTAATGAATTGGATCAATCTAAAATTAGGAAATTCAAATTAGAAAATGAAGAATCAATCCCTACCCTTCCTGAATTGTTTAATACATTTAAAAATTATAACATAGGATATAATTTTGATATAAAAGCACCAGAAATAGGAATTCGAATAATTGAGATTGCAAGAGATTATGATGTTCTTAATAAAATAGAAATTGCTAAAACGTCAATAGATTCCAGTTCGCTTCCAAATTTGTTTTCTAAAATCAGAGAGTTTGATAAAACTGTTAAACTGAGCAATTCAATTTTTCTAAAGTATTCAGATATTAAGGAAAAACACTTTGAATTAGAAAATATGAAAGATCTAAACGTTACGAGCATAAATGTCAATTATAATTTTGCGACCTTTAAACTTTTTAAAACTGTAGTAAAACATGGACTTAATTTTTGCGTTTGGGGTGTTATGTTTAACCGGAGTATGGAAAAGTTTTTGAAAATGAACTATCAAGGAAGGTATATTGATGCGATGATGTCGAATTTTCCTGGAAAGCTCGTAAAGCTAAGGGATAGAATCCAAAATAATTAAAGAGATTTAAATCTCTTAGCCTCTTAACATTCTATATGAATATTGATTCCCCGCACTTTGAGATTTCAAAACACAAAGACTATTTATATGTAATAAAAGAAAATATCTCATTAGTACATCCTGTTTATAATAACGATCCACTTAATATGTATTTACTTTTAGGAGCTCACACTGCTCTTTTGCTTGATACAGGATGTGGACTTTTCCCTATAAAACCAATAGTAGATGAGTTGATAGGAAAAAGAAAACTTCTTGTTTTCAATACCCATTATCATTGGGATCATCCTTTAGGTAATGTGGAATTTGGAGAGGTTTATATCCACGAAAATGAAGTTGATAAAGTTTCGAAACCATATGACGTTTCCTTCTTTAAAGATTCTCCTAATGACATTGTAAAAATATATGCAGAACAGAACTTTTTAATTCCTCCAGCAAGCAAAATTAAAACTTTGAAGGACGGAGATACTTTTGATTTGGGAGAAATTGAAGGAAAAGTCATCCATTGTCCTGGACATTCTCCTGGCTCTATATGTTTATTGACCTCCACAGGTGAGCTTTTTACTAGTGATGTAGCCTATTATGGAGATCAATTTTTACCCGAAAAAGACAAATTCTCTGAAGTTCTTAAAACTCTCTCTAGATTAATAGATTTATGCGAAAAACAAAAAAATCTCGAGTTATATCCTTCTCATAGAAAGTATCCTTGTGATATTACTCTATTAACTGATTTATTCAACGGAATTGAAAATATTGAGAATATCTGGGAAACTAAAAAGGCATTTGACTTTTTTGAAGCTTGGGAGATTGAGGATCCTAGTGGAAAGTTCCGATACTTTATTTCAAGATAATCTTAAATTCGAACCAATTATGATAAATAATTTTCATTTCGATTTAAGATTTTTTTAACCATATCCTCTCTTTCTGACTTTTTAAGCCACCTAAGATATGCTTTTAATCCGCTTCTAGAATGATATGGTCCACCTTCTTCTATAACAGTATCCATCGGATCTTTCCCATCAGGAACTGTTTCCATCATTTTTTCATGCCACTCGTTTAGATATTTTAATCCCTTACCCACTATTTCAGGTTTTTCATCTACAAGATTTTTTGTCATATGAAAATCATTCGTGTAATCAAACAACATTAACTCAGGAAAATTTTTGAGACCTGTATGATAGGTTTTAATAAGCGTCCAATTATCAAACCTAACAGTACGCTGGCAACTCCAAGCGTTTTGACTAATTATAAGGAATTCTCTGCTAAATTCCTTTTTATTTTCAATTTCTTTAAAAAAGCTTTTACCATCCCAGAATTTAGGAACATATCCACCAATTCCTTCAATAATTGTTGCTGCAACATCTGTTGAGTAAATAAAATAATCATATTTTCTATCCCAGTCTTTTTCTTGCCATTTAATAATCATAGGAATTCTATTTATGATATGACAGGCGGTAGCGTGATCGCCATAAACATTTAGCTCTCCCTGACTTTCCCCATGATCAGAACTTAAAATTATCAGAGTATCATTATAAATTCCAAGATCTTTTAATATTCTTACTACTCTCCCAACAAATTCATCCGCAAATCTAATCCCCACATCATATCCATCAATCCATTTTCTATAATCATCAAGATTCTTAATTTCTTTAAATCTTGCCATTCTTTCAAAAATATTTGATACAGCAGTGTTTTTAAATCCATTTGGTTCACGAGCAGAATGTGGACCATAACTTTTTCTATGTTCATCTATTATTTTTTGGTTAATCCATGAGGGAATTGGATCCGATTCAAATGAATACTCAAAGGATAATGGTGTACGATAAGGTGCATGGGGATCCCAAGTATTTAAATGTAGGAACCAATTATCTTTTGAACCATTATTTTTTAACCATTTTTCAGCATAAGGATATACATCATCTGCTGTTTCCATTCCATACTTACCTGTATTATACATCTCATTCCAACCAGAATAAAACCAATAAGCTGAATGTCTTTCTGCAAATGGTGAAATAGAAACAGTATAATATTTTTTTCTTCTCATTTGGTTTATCCAATTATGATTTAAATAATCATCCATAAATCCTCTTTCTTTACCAGTTAACCTCAAGTCTGCTGCTGTACCACCATGTCCCACAATTCCTGAATGAATTCCAAAACGACCGGTAAAAAGTGATGCTCTAGATGGTAAACAAGGAGCATCAGAAGTATAACATTCAGAAAAAATTGTTCCTTCACTTGCGATCTTATCAATATTGGGAGAAGTATTTCGTTGATACCCATAACACCCCAAATGATCTGGTCTAAGGGTATCAATATCAAAAAAAACAATTCTCATAATAATTTCTTATGTTTTCAATAATTAAAAATATAATAGATTTAGCTTAAAAAGTCGAAATTTTAATTTTAAATCAGGAATATTAATTTATCATTAAATTATTAAATTGTCATCTCATCAAAATTTAAAAAGCTAAGTGAAGGAACCATAGATATAAAGAAACGATTATTAACTATTAAGAATAAGTTATTTCAAAAACTCGACTCCTTCTTTAAGGAAGAGGTTGATGCCAAAGATCTGAAATCTCTTGAAAAATTAATAATCTTAACTATAATATTGGCTTTTACTCTCATAGCTCTAGGTGTTAATAAGTCTCAAGCATATAGCAGGTATGAGAGAGTGCAGTTTTCCTCAGCGGGATCGACATTATATGCAAATTTATATTTTCCATCAAAGTCATTATCTTTCCAAGAAAAGAAACCATTAATTATTTATTGTCATGGTCTTGCCTCAAAACGAGATTTTGACCTGAGAATTCCCATTGAATTTGCAAAACGCGGTTTTTATGTAGCTGCTTTGGATTATCACGGTCATGGAGAGAGTGGGGGGACTATTAATGATATTGATGGAGCGACTAATACCCCAGCTCTAGCTCAAGATTGTACCAAACTGTTAGAAAAACTCAAAACTTTACCGTTTTTCTCTAATGTGAATAGTTCTCAAATAGGACTAATTGGTCATTCACTTGGAGGGTTTGTTGTTCTCATGAATCAAGCTCTAAATCCTGAATTCAAAGCCACAGTTGCTTGGGCTCCTTTAGTTAATTTTACCCCCCCTAGGTATGGTCTTTATTGGCAGGGTTATGAACAATTTATACCTGGCAATTTAATTAATGCAACTAATTCTGAGAACCTGTTAATAATAATGCATGTAAACGATGAAGCTTTAGATTATTCAGATCATGCCTTACTAGCAAAAGAATTGACAAATTGTAGTGTAATCAATGTAACACAACCCTTATTAGGAGGTGGTCATCAACTATTCTCAGATCAAGTAATTATTGATTCAATTCAATATTTTGAGGCACAATTTTTTAATTCAGAAACTATAAATGGACCAATAACAATAACTTACTTTTGGAATTATGTGCTTATTTTTTTAAACTTAGGTCTTCTTATCACGATTATTTTTTTCCTGATTGCATATAGCTCAAAATTCTTTAGATTAAACTCAAAATCAAGCAATCTATTTAAAAAAACTGAAACTAGTCAAATTTCTAAAATGAGAAAATATGCTCAAATCATTCTGATTGTGTTCTTTTCATCACTGTTTATATTAAACTGGCAATATTTTGCATCCAAATTCGGTTTAATTGGAATATTTTATGCTTCTCTAATTTTCAGTATTTTATATTTAATAATAAAATTCCTAAACTTTGTAATAGGTTTGAAACAAGAACAACTTAAATTTAGACTAAAAGAAATAATAAAACACATAAGAAATGAAGTAGAAATAAGAGTTCTTATTTATGCTTCATTATGTGCATGGTACTTTATAATAATATATTTGATCTTTTCCTTCTTTTATCCGTTTGCCTTTGTGTGGCCCTCTAACATTGCAAGCTTGTTCATTTCAATAATGTTTTTTCCAATTTATTATTCAATAGAGATACTATTCAGAAAATTAATATATCCCCTACTTAATTTTGTTAAATCTGAAAAGAATAAAGCAAAACTAATAATAATTTATGCTTTCATGATTTATGGTGTTTTAATGTTTTTTGCTCAAAACTTCGCGCATTTACCATCAGTATTATTTACATTTTTAATTTTACTTATAATTACTGTATATAATACTATTATCTTTCAACACACTAGACGATTTAGCGCAGTTTTGATAAGTTCTTTTGATATTATCCAATTATTTTTCTCAGCAGTAATCTCAAATGTAATAGGAATAAGTATTATTGGTCATTTATTCTAAACTATTTCATATCATATACCCTCTTTATAATAACAAAAAAAATGAGTAAGATAGCTTTGAATAATTTTTAGAATTAAAATTTACAAATTTATTTATCACTATAATTTATAATGTAAACCCTAAAATAATTGAACAAGTTTAGAAGTATAGCTTATATTTAAATTGAATATTGAAAAGAATTATTATGATAGATATTCCAGAATTTTCGATAATGAAGGAAGGTGTAAATTACAAATATTATATAGATGGTAAATGGAAGAATTCTAATTCGGGAAAATTAATATCTGTTTATAATCCCTATAATAGTGAATTAGTTGGGAATGTGCAAGCTTGTACGAAAGAGGAAGTAGATAACATCATTAAAATAGCTCATAAAAATATTGAATGTTGGAGAGATACTCCTTTAAATGAACGAACTAATGCTATAAATAAAGCAGCAGATTTAATCGTTGAATTCTCGGAACCCTTAGGATATTTACTAATGAAGGAAATAGGAAAACCACTAAATAGTGCACTATCTGAAATTACAAGAACAGCAGAAATATTTAGAGCAACAGCGGATTCAAGTTTCCAATTGTCAGGTGAAACAATTCTAGGTGATGTATTTGAGGGATTCTCTAGAGAAAAGGTCTCAATGACATACAGAGTACCATTAGGAGTAATATTATGTATAGGACCATTTAATTATCCGTTTAATTTAACGGGTTCTAAAATTGCACCCGCATTATTGGCAGGTAATAGTATAGTTATGAAACCTCCAACTCAGGGACCATTAACGGCACTCCATTTTGGAATTATTTTAGAAAAAGCAGGAGTGCCACCTGGGATTTTCAATATCATCACAGGTCGTGGATCTGAAATCGGTGATTATTTAACAAGTCATCCTGGGATTGATATGATTGCATTCACAGGTTCTTCACAAACAGGTAAACATCTTGCTAAAGTTGCAGGTATGAAACCTTTATTACTAGAATTGGGAGGTAAGGATGCCGCAATTGTCTTAGATGATGCAGATTTGGATAATACTGTGAAGGCAATAGTTTCAGGAGCATTTTCATTTAGTGGTCAACGTTGCACAGCTGTTAAAAGAGTATTACCAATGCCAGCTATAGCTGATGATTTACTCAAGAAAGTAACTGAAGAAACTCTTAAACTATCAATTGGAAATCCCGCAGAAAACAAGAAGATTGGACCACTAATTAGTTCAGAACAATGTGAGTATGTTCAAAGTTTAATAGATGATGCTCTTAAAAAGGGTGCAACTTTGATTTGTGGAAATAAACGT
Organism: Promethearchaeota archaeon; assembly: GCA_019058425.1. Classification (GTDB taxonomy): domain Archaea; phylum Asgardarchaeota; class Lokiarchaeia; order Sigyniarchaeales; family SOKP01; genus Loki-b32. Next base: position 16,061 of record JAHPYZ010000065.1, on the reverse strand, counting down.
GAAGGAAATGTGATATGGCCAACAATATTAGATAATGTTACTGTTGATATGAGAATTGCATGGGAAGAGCCTTTCGGACCTGTCCTACCATTTATTCGGATAAATAGTGCTGAAAAAGCCATTGAAATTTCTAATAAATCTGAGTATGGACTTCAAGGAATGATTTTTACTGAAAATATTGATCTCGCATTCAATATAGCACAAGAATTAGAGGTGGGAACTGTTCAAATTAATGGGCAAAGTTCACGTGGACCTGATCATTTCCCATTTTTAGGAACGAAATCTTCAGGTTTAGGCACTCAAGGAATAAAATATTCTATTGAAGCTATGAGTCGTAATAAGGTTGTAGTTATTAATTTATCAGAGAGGGGAAAATTAGTAAAGCAGTGTTTTACAATAGATAAATAATTTAATAATATACTCTTTATTAGCAATTTATTTTGACGATTTTAGGTAATAATAATTTGCTTGTGAAAACCTTTATTTATTTATATTATTTGTTCCATTCATTTTTATATTATCATACTATATTCAGAAAGGTTCAAATAAGGTCCTAAAGTTATCTTCAAAACTTAATTCAAGAACTCTAATAATCAATGAATAGGGAAAAAAATGAAAAGATTATTTTACCATCTTTAATAGCTTTATGATCTTTTTTTTATCGATGTATTCAAGAGTATTAATTTTAATATGCCTTGTTGTTTAGCCACTTCCTTCCAATAATGCTATCTCTTCTCGTGTTAAATTCTTAATTAAAAAGCCCAGGTTGACATATGTTTTTAAAGCAACGATGTAATACTTATCTCCATAATAAGGAACACCATATTTCATATCCTCTTTAATATTAGGATAAGTGTTTAAAATAATTTCTCTTAATTTTTTGCAGACCTGATTTTGAGGAGATTTCTGTTTTTCTATATATCCTATAACTTTTTTATCCATAGTTTGGTATTAAATTCACTAAAATTAAACTTTATTTGAATGCTTTTTTTATGATATAGGATTCTTTATATATACTCTTTACTTTTAAAGACTTCCAAAAGGGAATATACCATTAAGATAAAAAAAAATCGTAAGATTTAAATATGTCAATGAATATATAATAACTTAGTATTGTCAATCCAAGGTTGACAATAAAACTTAAATTTGAGATAAGAGGTGGATTTAATGTCTGAAAAAGAAAAAATTGATATTAAGAAAAAAGAAAAAAGTAATGAAGAGAAAAAAGAGGATCAAAAATCGAGAGAAATAACCATAAGAAGGGAAAGTCCATTTTCTCTATTTCAAGAAATGGATCGATTATTCAATGATATGCAGCGAAATTTCTTTGAAGAATGGCCGTTTGGCATTAGGCGTCAGAGACCCTTTTCATTGATAATAAGGGATAACGAGCCAATTTTTAGAACTCCTTTATCAAACATTACAGAAACTGAAGACTTCTTTAGTATTAGTGCAGAGTTACCTGGACTAGATAAAGGAGATATCGAAATTTCTATTCAAGATGGAAATCTAGAGATTAAAGGAGAAGTAAAAGAAGAAAAGAAAGAAGAAAAAGATGGAGAATTAGTTAGGAGAGAATACCGTTCTTCAAGTTATTACCGATGCTTTAATATGCCTGACAATATTGATGAAGATAATATCGATGCAAATCTCGATAAGGGAATCTTGACAGTAAAGATCCCAAAAGTTGAGTCTGTTGAACCAGAAAAGAAGAAAATTAAGATCAAATAAAGAATTTGATTAACAATATATTTTTTTTATTTTTATTTCTAATAAGTTATACTTTTGCTTTAAGTTCCTTCAAATAAAGGAATTTTTCAATTTCTTTCCTCTCAATTGAAAATTGTTAATTATCAAAATTTTTTAGGTTCAAAAATTTACTTTAAATTAATTGTAAAATAACATTAATAGTTAAATAATCGAGAGTAAAACTATGTTTGATAAAAATTATCTATATAAAATTCAACAAGAAAAAGATTCATGGGATAAAAAAGTAAAAGATGCGAAACAACGTGATGTGAAATTTGTAACTGATTCTGATATTCCAATAAAGCAAATATATACACCATTAGATGTAAAAGGAGATTATTTTGAAAATGTAGGTTTTCCAGGTCAAGCTCCCTATACTAGGGGAGTATATCCAAATATGTATCGTGGAAGACTTTGGACAATGAGATTATTTTCTGGTCATGGGACTCCTGAAGAAACGAATAAGCGATGGAAATTCTTGTATGAAAATGGTGAAACTGGTTTTAGCGCTGCTGTAGATGCCCTAACTTTTAATGGAATTGATCCTACAAATAAGGATGGAGCCCCAGAAGTAGGAACTTCAGGTGTGCCACTTTATTGTATAGACAGTCTTTTTGCTCTTACTGAGGATATTCCAATAGATAAAATAAGTGTAGCATTAGTTGTAGAACCTTTTACATGCGCTCCAGTTTGCTCAATGTATTTTAATATGGCAAAAATGCGAGGCTATGATCTCAAACAATTAATGGGAACAACACAAAATGATATACTTACAATGACAGTTGGTTATATTCCATATAAGAATAGCCCACCTAATCATATCCTTCGTTTGGCGTGTGATTTCATAGAATGGACTGTGGCTCAAAAAAATGTACCTAAATGGCATCCAATAAACTTTACAGGATATAATTACAGAGAAGGGGGAATTGATGCGGTCCAAGAATTAGGATTCGTATTTGCAAGTGCTTGCTCTCATATAGACAATTTAATTGAGAGAGGTTGGAAAGCTGACGATTTTGTTGGACGATTAGCATTTCATTTAGCTGCCCATAAAGATTTCTTTGAAGAAATTGCTAAATTTAGAGCAGCAAGACGAATCTGGTATAAACTAATGAAAGATAAGTATGAAGTCAAAGACCCTAGAAATTTAGGATTCCGATTCCATGTTCAAACTGCAGGATCTTCTTTAACAGCACAATCACCTAAAATTAATATTGTAAGAACGGCAATTCAAGCATTAGAAGCAAATTTAGGTGGATGTCAATCATTACACACAAATTCTTATGATGAAGCTATTTGTCTACCATCTGAAGAGGCTGCTTTAGTTGCTTTAAGAACTCAACAAGTTATTTCAGATGAAACAAGGATTCATAATACAATAGATCCTCTTGCGGGGTCATACTTTATAGAATGGTTAACCGATGAAGTCGAAGAAAGAGTTTGGAAATATATTGATAAAATCCAAAAAGTTGGTTCAATAGATAAAGCACTCTCTACAGGATTCTTATACAAAGAAATGAGGGATGCTTTTCACAAAAGGCGTATGAAGCTCGAGAATGGCGATGAAGTAATGCTTGGTGTAAATAAGTATGCTGTACCTTATGATACAGTAACGGATGTTTTTAGAACTAATAAAGAAGCCATAGATATTGAAGTCCGTAGGATTGAGAAATTAAAAGCTCGAAGGGATAATGCAAAGTTAGAGAGAATTTTTGATAAATTAAGAAATGTCTGTGAAAAAGAAGAAAGCGTAATGCCAATTGTGATGGAAGCTACTAAAGAAGGAGCAACTTGTGGGGAAGTATGTAATATATACAGAGAAATCTGGGGAACTTGGGACCCTCCCTTAGCAATTTAATTTTTGAGGTGTAAAATATGAGTGAGAAGAAGATAAGAGTTTTAATGTCTAAACCTGGTATTGATGGACATTGGCGGGGTGGAATAGTTGTATCAAGAGCTATAAGAGATGCAGGTATGGAACTCATTTTTGGAGGATTTCAAAATACACAGCAAATTGTAGAATCAGCAATCCAAGAGGATGTTGATGTAATAGGATTAAGCATTCATTCTGGTGCTCACTTCGCCTATACCCAACAAGTTATTGATCTTTTAAAGGAGCGGGGAGTTCTAGACAATATCATGATACTTGTTGGAGGAGTAGTTCCAGCAAAGGATTTTTCTAAATTAAAGGAGATGGGTGTTGCGAATATATATGGTCCTGGTTCAATGACATCCGATATTGTAGAATTTATTAAATCACATGTCAAAAAATAAAAAAGACATGTAATATTTTTTTCATTTAATTATATTTTAACTGCTATTTCTAATCGAGGAATGTATTTCATTGAAAAGTTATCAGGATCTTGATACATTAATTAAACAATTTAAAGAGAAAGACAAAGTTGCCTTAGCAAAATTAATAACACTTATAGAGAATGTACCTGAAAAAGCACATGAGATATTCAAACATTTTGAAGATATTAGTCATGATTCCTACATTATTGGCATTACAGGATCTCCTGGTGTTGGAAAAAGCACATTAACGGGACAAGTCTCTAAAATATTATTAGAACAAGGAAAATCCGTTGGAATCATATGTGTAGATCCTACATCCCCCTTTAGTGGAGGAGCATTTTTAGGAGATAGAGTTCGAATGACTGATATATCACTTCATCCTAATGTGTTCTTACGAAGTCTTGCATCAAGAGGGTATAAAGGAGGTATCTCCAGAGCAGTTTTTGATATAAGTTTATTATATGAAGCATATGGAATGGATGTAATTATTATTGAAACTGTCGGTGTTGGACAGGCTGAATTCGACATTTACAATCTTGCCTATACTGTTGTAGTAGTTTTAGTTCCCGGGTATGGTGATGCGATTCAAATGCAAAAAGCGGGGATAATTGAGATTGGTGATATGTACAACATAAATAAAAAAGATTTAGGTGGAGAAGATATAGCTGTTCAAATTGAAATGATGCTTGATGATAATACTTTTCAAAGTGGATGGAGGCCACCAGTTTCCATGACAGATGCAATCGCGGGAGAAGGTGTAGAAGAACTAATTCAAAATATATGGGATCACAAGGAACATCTTGAACTTTCAGAAGCTATCAATGTTAAAAAGAAAAACAGATTTACTTATAAAATCAAAGAGTTAATTTACTCAAAAATCCAGAAACTAATCACAGAAAATTTCATTGACGAAAGTGAAATTCAAGAGATCGTGAATCATGCAGTAGATGATGGTAAATTTAAAATTTATCGAACAATTCATAACAAATTTGAAGATGTAAACTTTGAAGTTAAAAAGAAAGAATAATCTAATTCCCCTAAGTTCTACAAAATTAATTTCTAAATTATGAATGTTTAAATTATAAAATCAAGTTTCATCAAAGAAAATACAATATATCATGAATGCTCATGAAAGAGTAATTAAGGCATTAAATCATGAAGACCCAGACCGAGTACCTCTTTTTTGCCAAGTAATGATGTCAGAATTTAAAAAAAAACTATTAGATTATTGGGGGGCATCATATAAGAAAGAAAGAAAATATGTTTTATCCTATCGAGATTATAATTTAGAACATAGATTAGGATTCGATGCAGCATGGGATTTTAATATGTTCCCTGTATATATTCCACAAAAATATATACAAGCTCACCCAGTCCCCCAAATAGATAATGATAATCAATTTATTGATTATGATGGACGAATCTTCCTGAAACATCCCTCTATAGATTTTGATAGCTCATATTACATTAAAAATTATATTACTGACGAAGAAATGGCTGACAATTTTCATGATACTTACTATTCAATTGAGTGGGAAGAGGCACCTGATTATGCAATAAAAATTAATAAAAGATTAAAGAAGTTTGCTGGTGATGAGTTTGTTCCCTGTTCACATTTAGATCCTATATTAGAACCTCTTTGGCAAGGTCTTGGTTTAGGGCTTTTAATAAAGTTAATAAGAAAAAAACCAAGCAAAATTAAACATTATATTCAGTTAAGAGAAAAAGTTTTAATTCAAGCAGCAAAATTAAACGCCGAAACAGAATTAGATATTTTTTTTTTATGTGATGATTCTGCATTAAAAGGTACTACTATGATAAATCCGAAATATCATCGAGAATTTATAATTCCTTCTTACAAAAAAGCCGTTAAAATACTTAAGAAGGCTGGAAAGTATGTAATATTTCATTCTGATGGCTTTACAGAACCCTACTTTGAGGGACTTATTGAAGCGGGTTTTGATGGTGTCGAATCTTTGGAACCGATGGCGGGGATGGATTTAAAACATTTGAAAGAAACCTATGGAGATGAATTATGTTTAATAGGTAATATCGATGTATCTCAATTATTACCTTATGGAACTAAAGCAGAGGTTGTAGACACTGTTAAAAAATGCATTAAAGATGCTAGTGAAGGGGGTGGATATATTCTCAGCCCATGTACAGATATAATTAACTCATGTAAACTGGAAAACGTTCTTACAATGATTTCAGCCACAAAAAAATTTGGTGAATATCCCATAAAACTATGAATAAAAATACTCACTAAATCTCTCCATCATTTAAAGATTCTAAAATAAATTTTTAAAAAAAATTAGGACAAAAATTAATTTAAAAACCAAGTTCAAGTAGTTTAGCTTTGTTTTCTAGAACTTTATCTTGTGTGAGAGGATAGAATTTCCAAAAGATCAATGTACCTACTAAAATGACAGACGCAGGGATAATTCCCAAGAGTAGACGAATGCCCCAGATAACCAAATCCACATTCGCACCAGATGCAACTAAAGCAGCATAATCCGGGATCCCAGCATTAAATCCTGTAAGAGTGAAGACCAATGCTATTAATGCTTCGTCAATAAAAGCTGTAGCGAGTCCTATTAATGCCCAAGTGCCAACAAGGATACCTTTCTGATTCTTCCCAGTACGCACAACAAAATCATCTTGTGCGTTCGAATACAATACTGGCATTCCAATAGTCCACACACATCCATTTCCGAAACCCACCAAAAACATGATAATCATTAAATCAATATCTGTTTGGAAAAAGGTGAGTGGAACAACAAGGGCACATAATAAAAGGCTTCCGATAACGTAGGTTTTCTTATTATTATTCATTTTTTTAAGAATTTTGAGCCAAACTGGAATAGAAATTAATGATCCCAAGGCAAAAACTGCTAAAAATGGGATCATGGCATCCGGATCATTGGATTGTAAAATAAATGTCGTTAAGTATGCAATCATTCCAGTCATTATCGATGCAGTAGCCGCGAGCCATAGAACGTAATGAGCAAAGAGAGCCAAAAAACTTTTTTGTTTGAGAACTACCCACAGACCTTTAAATATATGAAGTCGTTCATACTCTCTTGAATAATAGCGATCAATAATGATCTTATCCTCCCGAGCTCCAGAGAGAAATGTAAATCCAAAGATAATCGATATTAAAGCCATAATTGCTGCCATAACGGTGTATGATAATGTTGTAGCTCCAAAAAACAAAAGAAGTGGTGGAAGCATCATTCCAAGTATTTGTGCAATCATGTCAAAAAACCCCCAATATCCTGCATATATTCTTCTTTCTGCTTCAGTTCGAAATTTATCTGCACGAAGTATTGCTACATGAATATCTACAAGTGTGATAAATAAATCAAACAAAAACAGAGAGAGCAATAACCATAACATTACAGGTAAAGGATTAGCTGGATCTAGTTCCGGAGTAGCAAATATCATGATTAAAGATAAGGATTGTGGAATAAATCCGATTACTATCCACGGAAAGCGTCGACCCCACTTTCTTGTCCACTTAAAATTTCGATCAGTTAGCCACCCAATTAATGGGTCGTTAAAACCAGCCCAAACAGTATTTATAACAACAACAGTCAATATCCAAATAGGAGCAAGACCTACAACTGTGTGATAATAAAAAAACATGAAGAGGTTCATTGTTGCAGTTGGAATCGTCCAGAGAATATTGTACGAACCAAAAGATAAATAAGTTCCCCAAGAATGCCTTGAAATTTCTTCATTTTCAGACATAAAAACCACCAAAATTAGACATATAATAATTTTTTTTATTAGTTTTTTAATCTACTTTAATTTTTTTAAAGATTTCCTTTTTATCTAAAAGGCTAAGATTATAATGGTTATAACTATAATTTCAGCATAAAACAAAAAAATATAATTTATATAAATATGAATTCAGATAGACGCCCATATAATCAACTAACACCCGTTCCATTCTATCAAGTAGATATTTCTGATGATTTTTGGTCGAAAAGGCAAGAAGTTAATAGAAAAGTCGCTATTTACCATCAATACAATCAATTAGAAAAAGATCATCATATAGAAAATTTTAGAATAGCTGCTGGAATAAAAGAAGGAACTCAAGTAGGAGAGTTTTACTTCGATTCTGATTTATATAAATGGCTTGAAGCTGCCTCTTACATCCTACATTTGAACGATGATGAAGATTTGAGGATAAAAATTAATGAGATTGTGAATTTAATTATTAAAGCCCAAATGGACGATGGTTACCTAAACACTTTCTATTCAACTAAATTTTCAGAAAAAAGATTTACTAATCTCTTTTTTATGCACGAACTATATTGCGGAGGTCATCTGATACAAGCTGCTATTGCTCATTATGAAGCTACAGGTTCTAGGAAACTTTTAGCAGCTGCTGAAAAATTTGCAGATTTAATTGTAGATATTTTTTTAACAAAAAATAAAAAAGAGGCACCAGGTCACCAAGAAATTGAACTCGCATTAATAGAATTATATAGAATATCAGGTAATTCAAATTACCTTAATCTTTCTAAAGATTTTTTAGATAGAAGAGGAAAATCAGCAAACTCTATAAGATATATACTAACTAAAAACTCAAACATGAAATCAACAATGAAGATGGCAAAAGAAATCAACCAAGAAATAAATATTAAGCATCCACGAGGAATTGAGGATGAAGTTAAGAATTTCTATTCTGATTTAACTTTTTTAGAGAATATTAAATTTACCATAGGGGTTATTAATGGAACTACTTTTCAAGTTAATACTCCTATTCGAGATATTGTTGATCCATTAGGACATGCTGTTAGAGCAACTTATATGTATTCTGCCATAGCAGATCTATATTCTGAAACAGGTGAAGTAATACTATTGGAAGTATTAAATAAAATTTGGCAGAAAATAGTAAAGGCAAAAATGTACATAACTGGTGGGATTGGTTCAATTAAAGGTATTGAAGGTTTAGAAAAGGATTTTAAACTAAAGAAGGAAAAATCCTATTCTGAAACATGTGCTGCAATCGGGAACTTGATGTGGAATTGGAGAATGCTTCAAATAACCGCTGATTGTAAGTATGCTGACCTTATTGAAAAGTTAATTTATAATGCGATGTTAGTAGGACAATCTATTGATGGTAAATCCTTTACATATTCAAATCCTTTAATTTCCAATGGTTATGAGGAAAGAAAAGAATGGTTTCTATGCCCGTGTTGTCCACCGAATTTTGCAAGAATAATTGCCTCTATTGGTAAGTTTATTTTTAGTTTGGGAGATAATAGTATTTGGCTTCATCAGTATATTGGATCTACAGCTGATTTAAAATTAAATAACAACTCTATAAAGATTAATCAAGTAAGTGGATTCCCATGGAATGGTAATGTGAAGGTTACAATGCAATTAGAGAAAAACCAAAAATTCTCCTTCTTTTTACGAATCCCAAATTGGAGTTATTATCCAAAATTATTTATCAATGAATTGGAATACGAAAATGAATTAACTCCAGGTAAATACATAGAAATTATCCGTAACTGGACTGACAATGATATAATTGAAATTGAATTTGGCATAGTCCCAAAATTTGTTGAAAATGTTTTTAAAAGAAAAGATACAAGAGGTTTTGTTTCAATACAAAATGGACCAATAATTTACTGCCTTGAACAAAAAGATAATAATTCATTTGACATTTTTAAGATGAAAATTTCAAAAGATCAGGAATTAGAGGTAGAATTTAATGCATCACTTTTAGGTGGAATCAATGTTATTCATGGGAAAACAGTAAATAGTTTAGAATTCAAAGCAATTCCTTATTACTCATGGAATAACCGCGGAGCAGATAAAATGCAAGTATGGTTGAAAACATAATTTTATTTTCTTCCTTCCAGAAAATAATTCAACAAATTAAATTCTAAATTTAACTTTTTATATTGAATAAACCTATGTATAATTAACATTTCATTAATTTATAATAAATCTTCAAAAAGAAATGACCGATTATATATTAGAGAACCAATATTGGGAGTTAAAAATCCATAAAAGCACTTCACATGGATTTCGCTACATACTTTGTAGTAAAGTTAATAATATAGTTTATGCTGATGAAGAATATCATTATAGAATTTTAACTTCCAGAAAAAGAGGATCTCGTTATTCTTATTTACTTCATATAAATCCAGAATCTAAGGCAAAAAAGTTGTCTTCGAGAGAGATCTTTACGAAAAACGCTGAAACCCTTATTATAGAAGGAAAATTTGAGGATACTAATATCCTAATTACTCATGAGTTTATCCTTGAAAGAGGTAGTGAATGGTTAGATGAGAGAATCACTCTGACTAATAGTGGAAATAAAAAAGTTAGATTCAAACTAATCAATTTTGCGTTCAAAAAGGCATTATTTAGACAATATTCTGGTTGGAATGAAAACTTAGATGAATTTACCTTGACGTCTATTCCGACTCGAAGGTATATTGGCTACGGAGATGATCGTAGGAAGGAGTACTTTAGTGCTAATGATATTATATTTGGAGCTTGGGTTGCCAAAGAAGCAGAAATGCCCGGATTTTGTGCTGAAGGTTGGTTGTGGGGTAATTCATTGGGAGGTCTACTCACGTGCAAGTATAATCAATCTCAAATGGAATATTCAAGGTTTCAGCGTTTATCAAAAACATTGCCAGGAAGAGGTGCCGAAGATATATATATAATTTTTGGAGGTGTTTCTCTCTATGAAGGTAACCCCGAATTAGCCACAGTCTTAGAATCTCAAGAAAGCTATTCATTTGGAGCTTCTCGGTATGCTGTATACGAGGGAGATTATAAGGAGGGATATTATTTATATAGGAGTCATCTCGAAGACCAAGGTCATAAGTTTAATGAAGATTACAATCCACCAATTCATTGGAATGAGTTATATAATTTAGGATGGGTTGATGAAAAAACAGGATTTTTTGTAGATACTACTGATTTTGAAGTCTATACTTTAGAACAATTGTATAATGAGGCAACTTTAGCCAAAGATATTGGTGGTGAATCATTATATCTTGATCCTGGTTGGAATATAGCCCTCGGTTCTGAAATATGGAATGAAGAGCGATTTGGATCCCTGAAGGAATTTTCTAGAAATGTTCATGAAAAATATGGTTTAAAGCTTGCTTTGCATCTTATGATGAACTTCGAAGGTGAAAATGAACCTGATGAGTTTTATTTAAGATCCAAAAAGGGTGTTAGAGTAGTTGCAGATCCTTACTTAAATCTCTATTGTGTATGTGCAAATGAACATTGGGTAAAAGAGAAAACTCGAAGAATACTGGAATTAGCTAAGGAAGGAATAGATTTCTTCATGTTCGATTTCACTGATTTTTCAATGTTCATGGTTGACAATCTCGGTTGCTTTAACAAGGAACATGGTCATGAAGTTCCAATGCGAAGACAAACTCATGCTGAGAACATTTTTAAAGTAATTCAAAATGTAAAGAAAAGTTATCCTCACATTCTTATAGAAGCTCATGATAGAGGCGTAAAACCACGGCATCCATTATATTTTCAGCACAATCTTCCACATAGTTTTGACGAAAACTGGGGTTTTGAGTGCATGTGGAATCCAATGCAAGATTTATTATCAGGAAGAGCCCTGCAATTATTTGAATATAACTTAGCTTATTCCATACCACTCTATTTACATATAAATGAGAATAGTGACAATGAAAATATGCTTCAATTCTGGTGGTATGCTTCACTTACGAGACATTTAGGAATTGGAGGATTAAGTGACAGAGAAAGTATGAAATATAAAGCATTAAAAAATGCTTTGATCCTCTATAAAAAATTAAAACCTTTCTTTGTTCGAGGGACTTTTTATGGTATTAATCAGAATGTTCACCTACATATAGATGAAAAAGATCAGTTAGGAGTTATTACAGCCTATAATCTGACCAGCCGAGTTCAGAATGTAGAAATCAAATTAGATCTATCGAAATTTGGATTGAAAATTAGTAAATTCGATATTTATAATAGTGTCAATCAGAAGATTCGAAGTACAGACATAAATCCCGATTCTAATGATAATTTTATACTTAACCTCGAAATTCCTTCTTTATCACCAATAATAGCAGTACTCAAAAAGTAGAAGAAATACTATTTTTCATATAACTCCATTATTTTTTACTAAAATAACCTAAAAAATTGAAGATTTTTATAGTATAAGAAGTAAATTATAAGTATTCATAAATGAAATCTAAAAAATGTGAAAATATTGGATTTGATTATTTTCTTAAAAGGTGGTACTCAACGTAAAATGCTAATTGATAGATTAATAGCATCTGGTATTAACGGGAATAACTTTTTTATTGAAAGCCGTAAAGAAGGTCGTCTTGAAATTCCTCTTGATTCTATTGATGGTTTTAAGCTTGAAGCCAAAGGTACATATATTCTTCATGAAAGCACTCAGTCACAATTAATTACAATAGTTGGAATTCTTTCTAAACACTCGAAATAGCATTTTTTAAATCAAATAATAATAACACTATATATAAAAATAAAATAGAGTTTAAAATTAGGAAGGTTGAATTATATGCATATATTTATTACATTAAAGGATGGATCTGAACATTCTCTGCAAATATTTGAATTAACAGAGTGCGGAATATATAAGAAAACATTTTTTATTGGGAGCAGAAAGAAAGGACGAATAGAATTTCCCATTGACACACTAAGTAGTTTTAGAATCGAATCAACTAAAGGTAGAATGTGGGAGGGCGATCAAAGCCAGATTTTAATTCCAGCAATTATTATACTCTCTCAATATTTACCTTAAAACCATTTTTTATTTCTTTTAGTTATTTTTTCTTTAAAATTTAGTAAAGATATAAATCAAATTTTATTAATATAAATCGTTTTACTAATTTATACAGTGTAAATTTGAATCGCAGATGTATATCCATGAAATTTGGAGTTTCCCCATTATCATTTGAATTCATGTTAAATAGAGTTGTAAAAGAGAATGGTATAGAAGGACTATCAAAATTTCAACTCTCAGAAGTTATTGAAGAAATGGCTAGAGAGGGTTTTAAACATTTTGAAATTACTAGTGATGTTTTTCAAATTTTACCTATTCAAATAAGCGATGAAGATATTGATGGCTTAATAAGAATCAAGCAACAATATAATATATCTTATTCAATACATTTTCCTATTTTAAGTATTGAGCTTGCAAGTCCGAATAAATTCATACAAGAAGCAAGTATTAAATCTATAACAACTGCTTATCAATCTTTTATTCAATTAAAAGATGATATTGAAATGTATATAATCCATCCAACCGGACAATTCATCAAGGATGCAATGAGTTTCATTAGAGATCCAGAAATTGCTCCAATTGTTACAAATATTTTTACTGATACTGCAATTCAAAGTATAGAAGAAATTATTAAAAAGACAGGGATCAACCGAAATAAAATAGCAATTGAAAATATTGAATATCCTCTTCAGGAAACTATCAAAATGGTCAAGAAATTAAAAACAAAATTATGTATTGATACAGCTCATCTTTTAGGAGGATTTTCAGGTAATTTTGATTTATTGGAAATTACGGAAAAATATTTAGATATAACGGGTGAGATTCATCTTCAAGATTATGTCGATGACAATCTATATGCCGATCACGGAGCTTTAGGTAGGGGTAAGAAATTTCCACCTGAATTCTTAAATCTTATTTACCAAATGGATTTTAAAGGGCCAATCGTTTTTGAATTACCCAAAAAGGACATTATTGCTTCGATTAAATACATTAAACATCATGCTCCTCATATAGAAGTCTTAAACATATAAAAAAACTTATAGAAATAATCTATGTTTGATTGATAATATTGATAAATATCAACTATCACCCTATAATACCAAAGAAATTGTTGTTAGAACAATTAAGTAAGGTAAACGATTCTTGCAAAGGAGGTAGATATATTCTTAGTCATTGTAAAGCTATATAGTTTTATTTTGTTGTTTGGTCTTTCTTTTTTACTTCTTTTCTATAACTCTTTTTAAAAGTTCTATAATCGCCCTCTGCTCCATTTCCGCCCATAAATTCTGGTATATAATAATATGCATCTAATTTCTTAGAGAACATTAAATGCATAAATAAGCCTTTGGGATCCAACTTTTTATAGAGTTGAGATGCAAAATTAGCAGTTTCCCCTGGATTATCTACAATTAAATTTTTTCCTGCAGATTGAATTTTTTTATATAATGGTAACCATTTGTCTGAGTTAGAATTTTCCTCTCCAGCTCCAGGCGCCCATTGTATTCCTGTAAATGAAGATTGTTGTAGTATATCATCTAAATGATTTAAAAGGAGGGGTCCATCCAAATGAAAAATCGAATAATCCAAATGTTCAGTTTGAGTTATTAGATCTGGTAATACAAATCTTCTAAAATATTTAGGAGAAAGCATGCTAGCAAAATCACATTGGACTGGATACCATCTCTTAGGACACCATACAGGTAACCATGTATTACACCCACCACTATTTTTTTCAATAATAGACTGAAGATCATCATAGGTTTTAAGTAATTTCTCAAGTATAATAGTACGACAAGTATCAATAATATCTGGTTTTCGTTTCATAGTTAAAATTATATTAGTTGGACCAAGAAATGAAGAAAGAATGTCTAATACACCTCCGAGATCAGTTAAAGCTATTGAATATTGATTATTTGATCGTTTTACAGAATATTCTGTAATTCGTAGTAATCTATCATACCACGGGTTGTTTCGATTTAACTCCACTTCTTCAAGAATAGATACAATTTCATTCACAGATGTATCTTTACGAAACCATACTGTATTTGATTGAAATTTAGGAGTAATTCCAAAGACAGATGCCATAATTCCAGAACCATAATTAGGAAAAAATCGTGGAATTGTTTCGCCCCCCAATTCTAAGCCTTTTAAATCATCTTCAAAAGCATCTAAACAAGTTTTAAAGTCATCCCAATGTTGAGCTAGGTACCAAGGATCGATATAATCAATAAAAGCTTTGAAATTTTGGCTCTTATTATTCTTTATGGGATAATGGTATGCAATACATGGACGATCGATTATTTCATGGTCCCACCATGCCTTCAAACGTTCTTTTGCCTCAATTATATCTTCTTTATAAATACTCAATAAATCCCTCCAAGATTTATGAATACTAGCTATATTTATTAAATAATAAAAATTATTTAAAAAAATGGTTTAAAATATTGTTTAAAATCCAAGTTCCTTGAGCTTACTTTTATTTTCTATAATTTTTTCAGGTGTGAGAGGATATACCTTCCAAAAAGTAATAACTCCTATTAATAAAATTAGCATAGGAATAATTCCCAATAAAAAACGAATACCCCCTTGGATTAATGGTACATTCGCTCCGCTTGCAACTAATTCTTGATATGTTTCTAACCCTGAGGGAAAAGCAACAAGCGTGAATACAATAGCGATTAATAATTCATCAATAAACGTAGTAAATTTACTAACTAATGCCCAAGTTCCTAATAACATACCTTTTTGATTTTTTTCCGTTCGAATGACATAATCATCTTGTACATCAGATAAAACTACTGGTACTCCTAGTGTCCATATACAGCCCATAGCTAACCCAATGATGAAAAAGATTATAAAAAAGTCATATAGAGTGATGAAAAGAGAAGCAAATATTAGAGTCGCACATAAAGCGACACCACCAATAGTATAAACCTTCTTAGTATTGTTAATCTTCTTAAGATACTTGTGCCATAAAAAGACAGAGATCATGGCTCCAATAAGAAATATAGCCATTAGTACTGTAAATATATCCTCTGAGACATCAAAAATAAATGTTGTCACGTATAAGCCCATCGCTGTCATTAAGGTTGTTGCTACGCTAAATGAAGTATATGAGGCAAAAAATGCCAAAAAGCTTTTTTGTTTGAGTACTTCTTTCACTCCTTTGAAAAAACTCATCTTTTCATAATCTCTTGAGTAATAGCGATCAATAATAGACTTATCTACA
>JAHPYZ010000127.1 GCA_019058425.1 Promethearchaeota archaeon | reverse complement strand
TATACAGACTAAAATGTATTTTTTGTCAGGTGATAAAACAAGACATTGAGTCCCAAGCATTCCTATTCCCTTTTTCACAGTGATTCTATTTCTTACCATGTAAATTATTGTAGAAAACCTAATAAAACTGACATCTAAGTAAATGTAGTTATTTTTAAACTGAAAACTATCTAAGAATATTAATTTGCCATCATAATCATTGGGATATTTCTTTATATGTTTATCCCAATTCTTTCTTATCGGAGAATTATGTTTATCTGATAATTGGAACTCATTATAAGATATCTGTCTCCACTTAATTTGATCTAAAAGCAATTTTCCCTCCCAAATTGCCTTTATGTCTTTGTAATTTTCCATTCTTTTAAAGACTTCAAAAAATTTATTCTTGGATTTTGATATTTTTCACATTTGCTTTTTTTCCTTCAACTATCTCAGTATTATTACTTCCACAGTTTGAGCATTTGAAAAGTTGAAGTCCTGTTAATTGAGCTTCATGAGTTAGAGAAACTCCTGATATTTTACTACATTCACGACATTTTATTTTACCAGGAGTCAATGTAATAGTCAAAATTGCGCCCTCTGCTATTGATCCTTTAGTAGCCATTTCAAAAGACCGTTGAAGGAGCTCAGGAACTATAAGTGTTAATTCACCAATTTCTAATAATACTTCGGTGATTTTTTTAGCATTATATTTGATTGCTGTGGCTTCAGCAACCTTAAAAATATTATAAGCAAAGGAAAATTCATGCATAATCGATTATTTAAGCTTTAATGTTTGATTTTCTAATTTCTTTCGCTACTTCAATCAATACTTTATTCTTTTTCTTCCCTTTAGCATTAATCAATACTCTTCCAGGATCATCCCACCACGTCCTAGAGTATTTGTAATTCCTTTCAATTTCAGCATCGTAACCTAATTTTTTAGCAGCATTTGCAATCTCCTCTAAATTCACTTTTTCTACTGCGAATTTTCTGGGTATTCGTCTACCATTACTCCTACTTCTTTTTAGGTCAAAATATTGCGGCCAAAATATTAAAAAAGGTTTCCTAGACCTCATGAATTTTCCAAATAATTAAATTTTCAAATAGAAATGATAAGAATAAAAACTCTCTAAACAATTTAAAAATTATTGGTATAACTAATAAGGATAATTAAAATTAAATAGAATTTAAGATTTTTAAGTATGTAATACTAATTTTACGCTATAAAAGTATCTAAATTCCGATAAGAATAAACCCCTTCTTAATGGGAGGGTAGTCTAGCTTGGTATGATACTGTAAAATAAAGGATTTTACTGCTTAAGACTTGGCTGGGGGCCAAGTGGTCGGGGGTTCAATTCCCCCCTCTCCCATACATTTCTTCTTATAGGCAACTATCAATGATCCCTAAGTATAATAAATTACTTTTCTTAGAGTATCTAGACTTTTTTTATTATGAATTATTATCACTCACTCAAAATGTAAAGGGGTAATTAAAAATTTTAGAATTAGAAGATATTCAAGATTATGAATGGGCAAATGATTGGAATACTATAGTAAAATTATTTGATGTGGTTGATAAATTGAAGAAGTTATTTAAAATCTTAGATGTTACATATCTTCGTGAAGTAGAGCAAAGAATCTTGGCTTTAAACCTTGAGAAATATGTGTGCTCTCTACAAAATTACATAATTGAAAAATACTCATAATTTCTATCTTAAAAAAACAAGCAATGGTTTAATCAGCATATTAATGGTATCTTATCTAATAACTTAAAATTTATAAGTAGATCTAATCAATTTTTGATCAAAAATACATTAAAAAAAAGATGATGAGTTAAAAATGCCGTGGAGTGAGTTACAAAAATCAGATAAAGTTATGTGTTTTGTGGCATTAGTTGGGGGTATTGTTTCCCTAGTAGAAACTCTACTACATATGATAGGTCTTCTGGAATTTTGGAGTTTCGGTATAATTACAGAAGTTATTGCTCTTGTTCTCTCACTTATTGTGATATTATTAGGAATAAAACCAATAACCTATACTCCAGCTATTCTTACAGCCATTGCGATCTTATTGATTATATTTGGAAGCTGGATAGGTGGAATAATTGTACTTCTAGCAGCAATTCTAGGGATTATTACATGAATTATAAATAAATTTTATTTCTTTTTTTTTAAGATTAATAGGAATACATTGAGTTCTAGATTTAACAATAATTATTCAGAATTTCATTTTTAAATTTGATACAGATATTTTAAAATCGAACAGAGTGTTTTATTAACTCAGAGCAAGTGCTAATATTAGAGCACTGTATATTTCTGAGAATTTCCCTACTCGAGATGTATCAATTATGGGTTTATTCAATCCCATATAAATAGCGCCATATGCTTTACCTCCACCTAAATGAACCAATGTGCGATATATTAAATTTCCAGAGATGCCATCTGGAGCAATAATTAAATTTGCTTTATTTTTTACTGCTTTTTCTATTAATATCTCATCATGGGAAATATTTAGATCCTGACATTTCTTCTTCATTAAATTAACAATATTTTCAGCATCTCTTATTGTTTGATCAACTTCAGTGTCTCTTCCGATATCACCAATTCTTCCCCCACTTAATAGACTAGTTTTAGGAATTATATCAAGTTCGTGTAATTCTCTAAGAGCAGCTTCAAGAAATAAGATTTTTTTCTCAAAATTATTACATTCATCAATACCCACGGGACCGTAAAAGAATTGGTGTCCATTAACCGTTTCCAATAGTGCTAATCTATTAACTTCATTAATATTAAGATACATCTTGAGATTCTTAAGAAAACTATTCGAGCTTAAAGACCCCCTTACGATAGAGTGGATTGAATTCTTTCCTAAAAATTCAAAAATTGTACTTTCAGGGTATTGACATTCAATAAATCTCACTCTCGATTTTTTTTTTGTTTCAGGAGATGGTTCAAGGAGTTTTTTTATTTCTTTCTTTGTTCCAAATAAATATATAGTTGATTTATACTTTTGTAAAAATTTTAGACTTGCTTCCAAGATTTTCTGGTTGTTATCTTCAGATTCACCTAATCCTATTCCAATATTTCTCTCTTTTTCTTTTGCAGCTAATTTAAATTTTTGTATTATCATTTTTAGTACAAAAAAGTCTAGAAGAAATTGTATAATATGAACGCAAAAATTATTGTTAAGGCATCATATACCCCATGAGTTACTACAACTGCTAATAAATTCTCATTTCTCCAATAGTAAATGAAACCTAATAATAGTGAAATTGCAAAATATGGAATAAAAGATAAAAGAAATGAAACTAGCAAGACTAAAGGATCGTCTAAGAACATCGTGATTACTCCTAAAACATGAATTATGGCAAAAATAAAAGCAGTAATTATAAGCCCTGCTTTACTACCTAAACTCCGCACTAAACCTTTTTGCATAAATCCTCTAAATAATATCTCTTCAGATGTTCCAATAATTAGGATCATCACGATGGATAAAAGAATTATACTAAGAATATCAGCTGAACCTATAATATATTCAATATCGCTAGTAGTACTACTAACATTTCTTACAATCTCAATTCCAAGAAAAACTTCGAGAAGTAGTTCAGTTAGAAAGGAGACAATTGCAACAAGAAAGAGTGCTACTATAGCAAATCCTAAACCTATAAGAATTTCTTTTAATATTCCTTTTTTTTCAAAACCCCGTACTGTAAACCCTAATAATCCTAATTTATTTTCTAAATTGGGATTTTGGAGATATTTAGACACATATGCAACTGGAACTACAATAAATATTAACTCAAAGAAGGAGCTAAAAATTAAGAAGTAAGGATTGGAAATGAGATTATATAAAATATCAATGTCAAATGAAGTATAGATAATAATAATCAATATCCCGGCAGTTAGAAAATTCATTAGGAGAAAGGCGCCTAAAGGAACTCCAATAGATGCTTTAGTCCCCCATAAATCATGGTTTTTAGGATTTGTAATCTCATCATCTTGAATTTTTTTAGGTCCATAAGAGACGGGAGGAACATAATATTGAGGGGATTGTGAGGGGATAATATAAGGATTTTTAACTTCTTCTGGTTGGATAGTTCTATGTGTTCTAAGATACTCAATATTTGTTCCACAGCTCATGCAAAACTTGAGTTTTTGAATTTTGGGAATTTTATTGCCACAAACGGGACAAAATGACCAATCATCACCCTTTAACTCTGTTCCATCCTTAGATATGGCAGTTTCTAGGTTCTTATGAACATCTTGAGCTTTTTTATCGTTCATTATTAAACTACAAAAAGATTTTAAATTACTAAAAACTTTTCATTTCTAATTGGAAATTTATGAAGATTGAAAGAATAACGAATATATTAAATTTCATTTTTTATAAACTATAAAACTCTATTTTACTCAGATCAATCTGATAAATCCCTGGATTTACATTCTGATAATAATTATATGGTAGAATTTCTTCGGTTTTCTCAACTTGTAATTCAAGTTTTATTGAAGGCATCCAAAATGTTTTATTAATATGCTGGTATTCAGCCATTACCATATAGAGAAAGTTGCCTTTTTTCTTTGGAATGATTTTCGTTTTGATTTTCGTCATTTCATTAGCTTTTAACCTTTTAATACTTGTATATTCTAGCTTAGATTCAAAAGAATCAGACATAAAAAAATATATCTTTATATCCTTAATATCATTCAAGTTAGGGTTCTCAATTATAACAGAAATGTTTTCTGGATGATCTAACTTTAGCTTTTTATTTTGTACTTTAAGATCTATAAAAATAGGATATGGTAAGGTTTTTTCATCTAACTCAAAACTAACATCAATGAGTTTTTGAAGATAAGGTTTGAATTTTAAATTAAATTGATTTTTCTGTTCTCTTAAAGAGAGATCTTGCTTATTCCTTAAATCTTCAAACTCTTGAAGTGTATAATTAATGCATTTTAAGATAATATCATCAAATTCTGAATGTTTGATGGAAGTAATTGCCGTAAATTTATCATTATAATCTGATTCAAAATTTAGAGGTAAGAGATTTTCAAGAACTTCCTTAATAAATGTTTTTAAGAGCTCATCTAATTGAATTAAATTCTTATATTCGCTTTTAAATTTCTCAATAATTTTTTCGTAAAATGTATTATCCTGTAAAAAATCACTTAGTGAATTTACGAGTTCAAAGGCTTCAGAGTCATAAGCTTCAAAAGCCTTTAATATCATAGCTTCTAACAATTTTTTGAATTTTCTTAAATTTTCATTTTTATAATTAATGAATTCTGTTCGATAAGATTCTAAATAATTAATCAATTTTCCAGAATGTAATTTTAGTAAGTTTCTTTGATATTTTTGATATTGTTCAGAAACATTTCTTATCCAATTCCCAACAGTGTTCAACTTTTCTAGATTATTTTCTTTATCAAAAATGATACTTTCTTCTAATGTATCTGTAGATAACAAAGGACAGTCAATCTTTACTTTTTCTAATACTACAATAGTATTACGCTCTAACTGGTATATATTTTCAATTTGGCCGTATAAATTGATTTTTTGAAAATTATCTGCTTTTATTTTAATTAATTTATCAAGTAAATCTTCTAACTTATCAGAATAATATTTAGGATTATGATTTAAAATCTCTCTCAATATTGCTGCAAATTCAGTAAGGATACTATATATTTCTTTTCTGTCGCAAATTTTATTGTTATTATCCTCTAGATGAATAATATTACAATAGTCTACTATATTCTGAAAATTTATTTCAACAAAATGATAGTAATTAGCACATTTCTCGGGATATACTGAATTTTTCGCTAAATAACTATAATATAAACCAAGTAATGATTTATTTATAATGTATGAGATTCGACTAAAATCTTCATACTTCCTTTTAATTTTATCATCTTTTATGTAAGGCATTAAATATTGGTCAATAATAATTTCTAAATTACCTGCAGAACGAATTGAATTAAAAAGTTTTAAAGGATTTATTTTTATTTCATCTAATTTAGTGATAATAAGATGCCTATATTCATTGAAATCTGAATTAAGTTTATAGAAAAATGATTCAATTGAAGATTTTCTTCTTTCAAGTTCTGAATCTTTAACTGGTTTTTCATTTTTAAATAATGTAAGTTTTAAGATTTCAGCTAGATAATATTTAAGAGAATAAACTGATTCCATATAAAATGTACTTGCCCCACAATAAGGACACTGAGCTTCTGAACCCTTTATAATAGGTAATCCGCTCCCGCATTTCTTGCAAGGCATAAACGGCATTTTAAAATCAAAGATTCTCTTATAAATTAGTAAATAATTATTCTTTCAGAGTTACAATATTACCATTCAATTATTAAAATTTTTCCTTAAGAAATATTAAATCATGATATTTTGATGTGTTTCTAAAAATACTTCGAATTGATAAGTCGGCAAAATGATTTTAGAAAAAAAATATTGATAAAATGTATCTAATGAGTAAAATAACAGAGAAGATGATTTTTTTCAAGATTGATGGGATTTACAAATCCATAT
>JAHPYZ010000064.1:11200-28070 GCA_019058425.1 Promethearchaeota archaeon | reverse complement strand
ACTCTCTACATCCAGGTAATAAACCCAAGCTATTTTTAGCTAATCTGATTAATTCTTCATCTGTAAAACAAGAGGCATACAAAGGAGCCATTAATCGTAATGTATCACCAGGTTGATATTCGGGAATGTTCAATTGTTCTTTAACTCCAGGTATATCAATAAGATAATCATCATAATTAGAAATCATCGTAAAAAATTCCCCCATATTATATTCGAGTATATTTAATCTCAATTTTTTGTTTAGTTTTTTTCCTAGTTCAGCTGCAAAATCGATAATACTAATCGGTCCCTCAAGATCCCAACAGCAACAAAATTGCGTTTTATTCAAATAAACCTTCCTATTTCAAACTATTTCTAACTAATTTATGATATAAGAAGTTAAAATGTTAAAAAACTAGTTATTAAACAATTATTATTTAGGAGAAGAGTTCTCTATTCTTTAACTTTAAAAATTTCTTGAATTGACTTATTTCTTTCCCTTTCAATTATTTCCTTCCAATTTGGTTCTATAATATCAAAAGCATTTAAAGCTAAGTTTTTAATTTCATCATCAGATGAATCTAATAACGGTCCTAAATATGCTAAAGCTCGCTTATCTTTAATCCTAGTTAAACTTTCAATGATATATATAACTCTAAATTTATCAGGTTCATCCTTTTCTTGTTCATTTTTGAGTTGTTCTATAATCCTTAAGGTCGCTCTTCCATCTCTAATTCGCCCTAAAGCTTCGATAATTTTATTAATTACAGTATGATCTTTTTCAGATCTAAGGGCACTACATAATAAATTTATTGATCTTCCGTCTTTTAATAATCCAAGTTGCCTTGCAGCTTCAGCTCTTTTCTGCCAATCTTCATCATGAAAGAGTTGTCGAATAAAAGCGTTGAATTCTGCATTTTTTTCATGCCAATTCATAATTTAAGAATTATCTAATTAAGATATTATTAGAATTTGATTATTATAGAATATAAAACTCCATAAATTAGATAATCTGTAAAAAATAAAACATTTATTATTTATTTAAAAGAGAATTCATGTGATTAATTCGTTTTTGTAATAACTTTCGCGTACCTACGTCTTTTCTGTGAAATAGTTTTCCATCGATACATTGTACTCCCGTTTCTGCTATGCGTTCTGCTTCCTCTAGAGAATCGGCAATCCCTAATACACCCATAGCTCTTGAAGAAGTCGTGAATATTTTGCCTTCCTCTCGATATACTGAAGCATAATAATATCTTGCTCCAGAATTTTTAATCTTCTCTTGGTTTACTATAACTTGTTCATCTCTTTTAGGATTAACAGGATATCCCTCTGGAGCTAAGTATTTACACACGGTTGCTTTGTTTTCAAACTCAATATTTTGAGTTAAATTTCCTTCAATAATTGCCCAACAAATATCAACAAGATTACCCTTCAATAGCGGTAAAACATTCATAGCCTCCGGATCACCAAAACGAGAATTAAATTCAATTAATTTTAATCCTCCAGCAGTTTTCATGAATTGTCCATATAGAAATCCTTTATATTCAACACCCGTCTCTGCTTTTACCGCAGCGATAGTCTTTTTCATATCCTCAAGGGCCTCAAGAACATCTTCCTGAGTTATAAAGGGCATAAGATGATCTTCCATAGAATATGACCCCATCCCTCCTGTATTTGGTCCCTTATCATCTTCATATGCTCTTTTATGATCCTGAACTAAAGGGGAACCAATAACATTTTTTCCATCAACAAAAGTCTGTAGAGTAAATTCTTCGCCTATACATTTCTCTTCTAAAAGAAATCTATTATTATTATTGATTAATTCTAAACAATATTCTAAGAGATCTTCTTTTGAAAAAAGGTGATCTCCAAAAACTTTAACACCTTTACCTCCAGTCAGTCCTTCGGGTTTTACTACTAGATTTTTGACACCAATATCCTTAATATAGTTCTCAATTCCATTTATTGAATTAAAAACTTTGCTTTTAACATTTGATTTAATATTGTACTTTTCTAATAAATTCCTTGTAAAGACTTTTGAACCCTCTAATTGAGCCGCTTCTATTTTGGGACCCACACATGAGATTCCACCTTTTTCAAGTGCATCAACAATTCCAACAACTAATGGAGCCTCTGGACCAATTACAGCAAAATCAATAATGTTTTCTTTACAGAAATCAATGATTTCTTTAAAATCAGTTTCAGAGTGAATTTTTATCTTTTCGCTTAAATCCTCTAATCCAGCATTCTTAAAACTCATAAATGAATATAGTTTAGCTCCTCCTTTAACAAGAGTCTCACCTAAAACATGCTCTCTTGCTCCATGTCCAATTATTAACACATTTACCAATGAAATCCCTCAATAATTATAGTATAGAATAGAATAAAATTTTGTATACTATTAAAATTGTATAAAACTCAATTTTAACATACTTATTAACCTAAAATTAAAATAA
The DNA here is from genome assembly GCA_019058425.1 of Promethearchaeota archaeon. Taxonomy (GTDB): domain Archaea; phylum Asgardarchaeota; class Lokiarchaeia; order Sigyniarchaeales; family SOKP01; genus Loki-b32. The sequence continues at coordinate 25,632 of JAHPYZ010000064.1, read as the reverse complement.
AAAAAAGAGTTATTTTCTATATAATCCATAGGATTTACATGTATCACACATAGCTTTAAGATTTTCTAATTTCGCATTATCTGGAATTTCAGAACCCACAATAAGACCACCACCATCTGCACATTCATCAATAATTTTCTTTACTTGTTCTTCAACCATATTTGGTGTTCCTATAGTAAACAATGCGGGTTTAAGATTTCCTTCAATACATAAATGGCCTCCGAGTATTTCTTTAGCTTTAAATATGTCAGTTCTTTCATCCATATGAAGATAAATTTTTCCTTTAGGTAACTCGAGTAAATAGTGTAAACGATCTGTCCAATTAGTATCCATATGCAATTGAATTATATATCCTTTCTTCACATAAGTGCTAACAGTTTTTTTAAAGTAAGGCCAAAATAATTCTTCAAAATGTTTTATTGATATGAAGTCAGCACTTGCTCTAACTGCTCCAACTAATAATGTCTTTCCTTGAGATTGAGAAATTCCGTATTCACCCATACGTATAAAATCATCTGTGTATTTATCACATATTTCAATAATTTTATCTTTATGTCGATAGATATCCTTCATAAAATTTGTTGAACCACGAAATGTAGATAATAAATCGAACACAGTACTACCAGCTCCGTCATTAAATGTTGGAACTTGAAATTGCTCCCACCATTTAATTGTATATTCAACCACTTTAGGAGCTATTTTATTGAGTTTCATCATATCACTCATTTTATAAGTATTGAAATTAGCAAGCCAAAAGAATCCTTCTTTAAGAATCCTATCATAATCTTCAGCTCTTAGAAAGGGATTGGATAAAGCTCTTTCTGATAATTGAGGCGGAACATTTGGATCTAACTGACGTCCTGGCATTTGCCAATCTAAATAGTACACAGAAAACATATCAGGAAAAGGATTTACATATTGCATGTACATTCCTCCTCCGGCCATAGCAATATCAAAACCTCCCATTTTATGATAAATCCATTCCATCGCTTCTTGAGCCTTGTCAGGATCATTAAGCATATCTTCAGCGGTTATATGATCAAGGTATTTTGTTTGCATAAAATCAATTAACGGCCAAACTGGAACTCTATCTGGCTCCTTTAAATCCATAGCAGTAAGCATTCTTTCGACACTTGTCATTGCCTCCTCATTTATTGGTTCCATTTTATGCTTCACCTCTTATCCATTTATTAACAATCTTCACTCCTTCAAATGCATTATCAGTATAAGCGTCTTCTCCTGCTTCTTTCATCCAAAGTTCATCAACAGGAAGTCCTCCAATTATAATTTTCAGGTTTTGCCTAAGACCTGCAGCTTCTAGTGCTTTAGTTGTTGCATTCATAGACTCTAATGCGACAGTCAATAACCCTGAATAAGCAACAACTTTGGCTCCTGTTTCTTTCACTTTTTTAACGAACTTATTTGGCGGTATATCCACTCCTAAATCAATAACATTATAACCAGCTGATTTTAAAAGAGTAATAAAAATATTCTTTCCAATATCATGAACATCCCCCTTTACTGTACCAACTACTATTGTTTCTAAATTACCACTACTTTCAGTAACTTTTTTCATATATGGTCCTAGAATTTCAGTGGATTGAGAAAATATTTCTCCTGCCATCACTAATTCAGTTAAAAAATACTCTTTTTTATTGAATTTATCTCCAACTACTTCTACTCCCTTCCTAAGGATTTCAATAATATCGTTAGGATTAACTCCTTCATCAATTAGTTTTTGAACTAATTTGTAAGCCTCATCTTCATTTAATTCTGTTATTGCTTGCAATAGATCCTCTTTACTTCCCATTTTCTTACTTCCCTCCTAATTTTTTTTTCATGAATCCAAAAATTAAGCGACGCATTGAAAATGGTTTGGCTTTATCACCCCAGAGTATACGCCCAATAGCATCATTAATTTCTTCCTCTTCTGAATAATCTGGTTTTTTCATAAATTCTTCCATTGCTATTTTCACCAATTATTTAATTAGTTCATAATAGAAACTATGATATATAAAAAGATTTCCTTATCTCTATTGCATGTAAAAAATCAAGTGCTCTAATCTTCAACTTAAAATATGAATTAATATTTCTAAAACATAATTTATTATATAACTTGTATTGATAAAAATGTCAGAAGATAAGTATAGAAAAGCAGCAAGAACTATTGTAAAAGCAGGTTTTCTTCCATTACCTATAAATGATACAATGATAAAATTGTTGAAATTAATGGTTAATGAAGAACAATTAGATTTTATTATGGGTTTTAAGAGAAAAACTTCTCAAACAATGGAAGAATTAAAAAAAAATACGAAGATGTCTGAAGATGAAATAAAGAATAATGTTAAAAAACTAGCTAAGAAAGGTTTTCTATTCAATCAACCTAATTCACAAGGAATAATGGTATATAGATTAATGCCATTAATTATGGTAGGGGCATTTGAATACACATTTATGAAAAAATTACAATTTTCTGAAGAAAATAAAGAAATTGCAGATTTATTTGCCCAATTATTCGATGAATTATCAGATTTTATTCAAACCAATTATGATACCATTCTACCAATCTTCCAAAGGATGCCTCCCTTTGATCGTACCATTCCAATCATAACCAATAATATTGAAGGTAAGGAAATCCAGATATCAATTAATACAGAATTAGAAATCCCAGAAGAGAAAATAGTAACAACTCAAAATGTCAAAGATTTAATTGAAAAATTTGATGAGATTGCAGTAGGCCATTGTTTCTGTAGACATCATCAAGATCTATTATCAAATCCGTGTAAACAGACAAATCTTAGAGAAAATTGTTTTACTTTTGGAAAATCTGCTAGATATGTTGTAGAACAAGGATTTGGAAGAAGGATATCTAAAGATGAAGCAAATATTCTTTTAAAAAAATCTGAGGAAGATGGGTTAGTTCATAAAGCTTGGCATCCTCATTCTGATATCTCTAAGGCAGAAACTAGTATTTGTAATTGTTGTAAATGTTGTTGTGGAATATTTGATTGGTGGAGGCAGGGATCTACAGCTATGATAAATTCAACTAACTACTTATCTTATATTGATAAAGAGAAATGCATTGGATGTGGTACATGCATGGAGAAATGTCCTGTAGATGCAATTGAAGGTGATGATAATAATAAAGCTGAACGTAACGCAGATTGGTGCATAGGATGTGGTGTTTGTGCTCATTTTTGTCCCGAAAATGCAATATCCTTATTAGAGGGAAGGAGAACTGTATTTGTGCCTCCTCCTAGATTAAGAGATTAATCAATAAATCTTTTACAGAAACAGCTAGGATCAAATTTATGTTAACTCTTTAATCTTTGATTTTATACATCAATAATGTTTTTATTCTATTTTCTATTGAAGGGTGTCTTGACAGTATTCTTCTCAATATATTTTTTTGTTTTTTATTGGTTTTATTTATAATCCAAAAGCTTTTTGAAACATTATTTATATTGAATTCTAAGTCAGGATTTGTATGATAACATTTTACCATTTTCAATAAAGCCGATGCAAGTGATAAAGGATCTTTTGTAAATCTAGAACTCTCCAAATCTGCGTGAACTTCTCTTGAACGAGATACATATGATTCAACAATAGGCCCCATTGGAAAAGAAATAAATCTACTAATTATAAAAAGTGCTTTTACCCATACATCCCTATTCTTAATATGGAATAATTCATGAGTTATAACAGCTTTAATTTCACTATTATCCAAATTTTCAAATATACCAACTGATAAAATAATAGAATATTTTCGGAGACCTAAAAATAATGTGAACGCATTAGGAAGAGCTTCATCAAGAATACCAATTTTAATATTAGCTTTTAATCCAATTTTTTTTTTCCAATCGATTATGTTGTTTTGTAATTCCTCACAATTTTCTCCCTCTAAGAAATGAATTTTATTTTTTCTCAGTATTGAATTTCCTCCTCTCCAATACCAAAAGATTCCTAAAATAAAGATTGTTGAATATAATGTGATTATTACAATGATAGCATTAAATGCTGTGCATATTAAGGGAACACCAATTGTTATAAAAAGATATCCCACTATTATAAAATATTTTATTATTCGACTAATTTGAATTTTTGGTATCATTTTTTTGTTGTTTAATTTTCTCCAGTTCTTCTAATAGTTTATCTAATTCTTTTTCATTATATTTTTTTGAAATTTCTTGAATTAACTTCATTGAAGCTATATTACCATAAGATTGAATTATTTGATTCGCCAAACTTTTTGAAGATTTATTTTCAAAACCACTTTTTGTCTCTTTTACTTTATAATTATAGAAAAGACCACCTTTACCAGGTTGAATTTCTCGAGTTAAAAATCCTTTCTTGAAAAGTCTATTCATTGTAGTACTGATTGTAGTAAGCGCTATCTTTCTTTCTTTAGAAAGATCTTCATAAATCTCTCTTACTGTAGAGAGCTTATTTTCCCACATTAATTTCATAATTGTTAATTCTAACGGACCAAGTCTAGATTTAATCGCCATTTTATTTCTTTATTTTTAATCTATTTAAGTTATTTCTATTAGAAATATAGGTTTAGACATTAATAAATGTTTTGATCCTAATCGATACTTCTATTATTATAGTAACATTTATATATGGTAATCAATTTTGTTCTATTAAGATCGAAGTGACTATTATAATAAAATGAAAAAAAATGTGTATGCCAATTGAAATTATAGCATTTGCTATACCACTAATAATAATTCATTTTTCTTTAGTTGGATATAGCTTACATAATTTATTCGGAAGTAAGCGTAAAACTAGAAAAGTTAAAATTGGTTGGACTTTCATTGTGTTAATTTTAAATTTAATTGGGCCATTACTATACATTTTCTTCGAACGCGAAAAATTTAATGTAGATGAAAAATAATTAATTTTAACATAAGTTTTCAGGAATAATTATGATTACCATGGATCCTAATGGAAAAGAAAGTTCCAGAACACCAAGTGATAATGGTTCAAATAAAGATGGATTAATAGAATTCAGTAATGTCTCTAAAAATTATAAGGAATTATTAGCTCTAGATAATGTTTCTTTTAAAATCCAAAAGGGTGAAATATTTGGATATATAGGACCAAATGGAGCAGGTAAGACTACTACAATTAAAATTTTAGTAGGTCTAATTAAAGATTATAAAGGAGACGTTTATGTTAATCGAATAAATATTAAGAATAACTGGACGAATATTTATAATTTAATAGGTTATCATCCGCAAGAAGCAGGTTTCCAAGAATGGCGTACAGTTGATCATGCGTTTAAAACCTTTGGGCGTTTATCTGGATTAAATTCAATACAGATTGATCAAAGAACTCAAGAAATATTAGAATTAATGAATCTTTCAAAAGTAAGATATAAAAAAATAACTTATCTTTCTGGAGGAATGGTCCAAAAATTAAGATTAGGTCAAGCGCTTCTGCATAAACCTCAAATATTAGTTTTGGATGAGCCATTATCGGGATTAGATCCCCAAATGAGGTATCAATTTAAGAAGATTATTAAAGATTTATCGAAAAATGGCATTACAGTTATATTTTCTTCCCATATTTTAAGTGATGTTCAAGATATTGCTGATAAAATTGGAATTTTAAATCAGGGTCAAATTAAAGATATTGGATCTCCAATAGGACTCCAGAAGAAGTTCCAGATTGGAAATTTAATTGAACTTGAAGTAGCTGAAAATACTCCTTTATCTAATAGATTAGAAGACTTAACTGAGGTTGAATATGTTAAAAAAATAAAGTCAAATAAACAATTAATTCATTTGAAATCTGGTATTGATATAGATTTAATAATTTATCAAATAATCAATCTTTTAAAAGAGCAAAAATGTAAAATACGATCTTTTAATCTTGTAAAACCAAGTTTAGAAGAAGTGTATTTAAAATATGTGGGAGGGGAATCTAATTGAGTTTATTATTACTTTTCTTCGATGAATTAAAAGGATATGCAAAATCAAGAGTAATGATTGTGTTGTGGTTTGGCTTGCCTTTATTGTCTTTTCTAATCCAATTTATTAATCCTAATGAATTGGAAGGAATGCCTATTTCATTTTTGGTGGCTATTGTCGTTTCAAGCATAGGAGGCACGCTTTCTGTAATAATGTTAAGTACTTCAATAGTTAGTGAAAAAAGTCGTCATGTGTACGAATTATTCCTAATTAGGCCTGTAAGGCGTAGTAGCCTACTTATAGCAAAATTTTTAGCTGTTTACCTATGTTTAGTTATAGCGGTATCAATTTCTCTTGTTGTCGGCCTTATAATTGATGGTTTTACTGGTGACTTGTCAGAAAGATTCTTAGAGATCACATTAGATTCCTTGATTATTAGCATTTCTTCGATGGCAATTACGTGCTCAATAGGGATTTTATTTGGTGTCTTAGTTTCATCTGTACCTGTAGCAGCTATTCTATCTGTTTATTTAGGTAGTCAACTATCCTCTCTTTTAATCTTACCTACTTTCTTTATACCACATTTAAACACTGAAATGTTGGCTTTAACCTTAGGAATAACACTTACAATTGGTATAATGAGTATAAATATAATTAAATTTAATCGAATGCAATTTTAGTACAAATTAATATTGTAAACACAGGGTTCTATGAAGAGAATAATACTATTCTGTTTTTTGTGTTTGAATCTTTTTCGAAAACTTTCGAAAAGCAAAAATTATCCTTTGGAGTGCAGTTATATTCGTTCCGACTGCTAAAATTATCATCGTCCACCATAAAGTAGATGGAAACCATATTTGAAGTATAGCTCCAATCAATAATATTGGTACGCGGTCAGTTCTTTCCAATAATCCCACGCCATATAAATTATCCACACCCAATGCTTCTATTTTTGCTCTAGTATATGATGTTAGGAATGCTCCGATAAGAACAATTAGTCCAATTTCCATAGTTGTATATCCCCCAAGAATAACTCCAATGAATAAGAAAAAATCTCCAATCCTATCTAAAGTGGAATCTAAAAATCCTCCTAATATAGTAGGTCCTTGAAGACGCGCCACAACTCCATCTAATTGATCAAAAAATTCAGTAATAAATAGAAAAATAATTATTATTATTAACAAATTAAAAATAAAGCCAAAAAACGTTATAATTGCACTAAATAATCCAAATAATGTAAAATAATTCGCAGGAATTCCTATTAATTTTCTACCTAAAGGAAGTAATAATTTTTCAGAAAATTTTTTAATTTGTAATATCATGTTATTATCCTTCTTATCTCTTTTCTTTCAATCCTTTCTTTAACTTAAGAATATATAAAAATAAAGTTTTTTCAAAAATGTTTAAAAAATAATTTCACACCCATTCTTTTCTAATACTTTGAGAATTGATGAATTTCTGTCTATTGGATTTTTTCGAATATTTATTTTTTTTAAGCTTTTTAACTCAATGATTGAATCAGGAAGATGTGTGATATTATTCTCATAAAGGATAAGTTCTTCCAGATTCCTAAGAAATCCAAGATTTGATGGTAAGAATTTAAGATTGTTTGAATTTAAATTTAATCTGGTCAGATGAGAGAGTTTATCTATGCATTCAGGAATTATACTTATTTGGTTATCAAATAATCTTAGATCCATTAAATTCTCGAGTAAACAAATACTTGAAGGTAGTAATCTAAGATGATTAGATCTTAGCCAAAGTTCTTTCAAATTATTCAAATTTCCTATTTCCAGAGGTAAATTTGTTATTTTATTATTGCTTAACCAAAGACGCTCAAGATTCCCTAAAGCCCCAATTTCCTTTGGAATCTCCTTTAACAAATTATGTTGTACCTCTAAAGTTTTTAAATTAATTAAATTTCCAATCTGAGGGGGTAATTTAAGTAAAGCATTGGAATTTAGATTTAATAATTCACATTTCATTAATTCTCCGATTGAAGTTGGAATAAAATCTAGAGAATTTGATTGTAAATCTAAGTAGGTTATTTTATTTATTGATCCTATTGATTTTGGTATTAACTTTAATTTATTGTTTCTTACGATAAGGATCTTCAGATTTTTAACATTTAAAATAGATGATGGCAAAAAACAAAAATTATTTTTACATAGATTTAAAGTATTTAGCCTTTTCAACTTATCCAAACCATCAGGAAGCTTGCTTAATTCTTTCCCATATAAGCTCAAAGCTGTTATGTACCCTTGTTCTGAAATAAATCCAAATGATTCATGTTTGATGTATTTTACGGGAGGTATTGGATTGCCAATAACTTCACTTAATTTATTAATATAATTATAATCGACTGGAGTCAATTTATATCCTTGATAAATATTCAAAAAACTCAACTTTTAGATTTTATATTATATATATAGGCAATCAATCCAAATCTTACTAAAATTTCTAATAAATTATTTGGAATTTGTAAAATAAAAAAAAAGAATTAAAGTTTATAGATAGGGTAAAATTTTTTCCTTACGTATTCGAAAAAGTAATTTGGATTCAAATCTTCTCCAGTTACCCTCTTTATCAAATCATTAGCTCGATATATACTTCCATGTTGATGAATATTTTCTCTTAAGTAATTCATTAAGTTAGAAAACTCACCCTTCTTATAATCTTCAGGTAAATTTGGGTTTGCTTCCAAAGCTTTTGAATAAATCTGAGCAGAATAAAGACTTCCTAAAAAGTAAGTAGGGAAGTATCCAATAGCCCCCCCACCCCAATGCATATCTTGTAATACTCCTTCCTTGTCTGTTGGTGGAATGATTCCAAGATATTCTTCCATTTTAGAGTTCCATAGTTCAGGTAATTCATTTATATGAACTTTCCCTTCAATCATGTCTTTTTCGATTTCAAATCTTAGAATAACATGTAAACCGTAAGTTACTTCATCAGCATTAACCCTAATAAACGATGGTTGGACACAGTTCACTGCCCGATGAAATTCCTCCATAGGATAATTCTTTAAGTTCTCTGGAAAATATTTTTGGAACGTAGGATACCAATAGGCCCAGAATTCTTTACTTCTACCAACAATATTTTCCAACAATCTTGATTGAGACTCATGAATACCCATTGAAGTACCCTCACATAATAACGTATCATGGAGTTCTTTCTTAATACCCATTTCATAAAGAGCATGACCACACTCATGGATAGTCCCAAAAATACATTCATTTAGAAAGTCCTCCTTCGTTCTTGTAGTTATACGTACATCTTCGGAAGCAAGCGCTGTTGTAAAAGGATGAGTCGATTTATCTTGTCTACCATATCCGAGATCATAATTGAATTTTTTAATTATCTCAAAACTAAGTTCGAATTGTTTATTTATATCATAATTTTTATGCAAAATTGAATTGTCAGGCTTATCTGAGGATGAATTCAACTTCTTTACAACATCGACTATTTTTGATTTTATTGGATTAAATATATTAGCAATCCAATCAAAAGTTGCACCAGGCTCATATAAATCTATTAATGTGGAATAAATATCTGGATGTGTTGCTAATTTTTCTGCTTTTTCTTTTTGTAATTCAACAGTTTTTTCCAGTATTTCTTTAAAGAGTGAAAAATCGCTTTTAGTATAAGCTTCTCTCCAAATACCAGAAGCTTTTATACTAGTTTCTGCTATTTCAGTAACTAGTTTTTCGGGTAACTTAGTAGCAAGATCATATTCCCTTTTAGTCTCTCGTAATAAAGCACTGTCGATCTCATTAAGATCAGAAATTTTTTCTGCTTGTTTTATTAATTTTCCGACTTTGTCCGAGGTTTCTCTCTGATGTATTAATTTTGAAAGTAGAGATATTTGTTTTGCCTTACCATCTAAGGATTTATAATTACGCATATTTACTTCCTGATCCCAATTCAAAGCTGCGCGAGCATAATTCAAGCTCATAATTTCGGCAAAGTGATCACGAAGTTCTTTTATAACACTCATTTTTTAGACCATAGATTTTAAATTATAATTGTATATTTCAAATTTTAATTTAGTTTTAACAAAAAAGTTTGTTATTACATAAGTGAATATAGAATAATTTTAAAAGAAGTACATTATGAACTTTGATTGAACTAATTATGTGAAAGTTAAAAATTAATATTAAAATGAGAGAAAATTAGATTAATTGTTCTTGTTTGACAAAGAAATCTGCTGCTATTTCTATATCCTCAATTGTTATAGGTCTACCTAAAGATTTCTCTAATTCTAAAATTAAATTTTTACACAAATTTAGACTAAGAGAACTTCCTTTACTAACGATCATTTTTTGTAATTCTTTTGTAAAATCTACGACTAGCGGTTTCTCCATTTCTTTTTTTATGTCTTCATGTTCGCCAAATATCTCCATTGGCATTTTCGCTTTAGGTTTTTCTTTACTCTCCGATTTAATTGGGGAGATTTCCTTTTCTACTTCCTGTGGGATAGACGCTTTCTTTATGATTTTTAAAGGAGGTTTTGGTATTTTCAGGGGTTTCATATCAATTTCTTTATCTAATTTTTGAAAAGAAACTAATGAAGTAGGTTTTGGGGGAGGAGATAGTAATTCTTCATCAAGATTTTCTCGATCTAGTGATGGAGATTCAGCTTCTGTTCCTTCAAGAGGAAGTGGTTTTACAGTGATTTTTCTTGAAAACATTAAAGGTCTTGAAATCTCGAAATCCATTTTTTTTTCTGATTCTTTTCTTCTTTCAATTTGTTTTTGGATTTTACTTTCAAGGTCGATTATTTTTTTTTCAATATTTTTTGTAGATATGATGTCGTGATAGGATTCGCTTAAAGTAATCAATTCTTTATACTTTGCCAGTGCTTGAACATTTTTTCCTTCAAGAACTAAATTGTCTGCTTCTTTCAGTAGGAGAGTAAACTTATCTGATCTTTTTTCTTTTAAACCAAGAATTTCTACAATATATTCAATAATTTGAGTTTTAGCATCTAGACTATTTAAAGAGATTTCTTTAAAATCAGGAATGTTTAATTCATTCTTAATTCTTCTCAGATCAGAATCCTCGACTAAATCCCTTTTGTTTCCAACAATTAATAATTTGGAGTAATTACTCTCCCTCATTTGGAGATTTAAGAAATGTTTGATCATTTTTAAATTGTAATTGGCTAAATTGAAAAGTAGAATTACCAAATCTGAGCCTTTTATGAATTTAGACCATAATAGTGAGAAATTATCTTTTAATTGGAAATCCCATAAATCAAAACTTATACCATCAATTTCAAAAGTTGATGCTTTTGCAACTTCCATAATGGTTTTTTCCTCACCACTTTTTAGCATATTGAACAATGTAGTTTTTCCTGAATTAGATGGCCCAATTAATGCAATTTTTGAGTGAAGATCTCTTTGAATTTGATCTAAAAAGTTATTAAAATCTTCTTTTTCGGGAATAGATTCCTTTATTTCTTGAGCATTTGGAAATAATAATTTGAATTTTTCAATTGTTTTTAGCAATATTGCATCAATATATTGAAGGGAATCAATTAAATCTGTAATAAACAAAAAATACAAATTACCAGAGGCTCTATGAAAAATTTGAAAGTTCGAAACAGACCTTTGAAAAGTTTTTCCTGGCATTGGCATATCTATATACTTCTGAATGATTGTTTTCACATTGTTCAATTCTTCACTTCCTAGACCAATAGCAAAATCTTTGATAAATATAAGATCACCAGAAAAAAAAATATGGATTTGTCTTAACATATTCTATTAACCCTAATGATTGGACAAGTTTATTATTATAAGAATAGAAGAAACGCTAATTAATATTTTTTTATAATTAAATATATGTCTAATCTACTCATCTTATATAATTTTTGATGTAAATAATAAAAAATATTAGATTTTAATTATTTTAATATCATAGATTAAGATAGATAGAATTGTAAATTAAAGATTATCGAAATGCCACTCCAACCAGATCACATTCTAAAGTATTTAAACAGAGATTCAGATACAAAGAATAAATCAGAATTAATTGATTTATTGCGGAATACTATAGATAAGTTATGCTTTGAGGAGTGCCAAGTAGATAGAATTGCATGTACTTTACAACCAAAATGTTCGAGAAGACACTTGTTAAAACTCCGCATTAAAAGTGGACTTTCTATAGATGATTTACCAAAATTCTGCTACAGTGTCCACAAGGGGGTTGTTGAAAGATTTTTCAGAAATAAGACGGTAATCTATCGACCATATGATAGTTATTTATATTTAATTGATTTTTTAGATGTGTTTTTTCATGGAGATTACCGAAAGTTAAATAAATTCATTTCTCTTAATAAATGGGAAGATGCATTTAAGATATTCGATGATAGGATACAAAATAGGGACGAAAAATTTGATTATCTTAAAACGGATAATTGTCTTTTATTCAAATTTGAAGACCGAGTTCATATTGTTTTTATGAATGAAAAATATGTGCTTTGTAATGCTAGCAGGGAGAATATAGCAACACTTGAGTTATTGAATGGTGTATGCAAACTCTATGCGGGAATTTATTTTCCTGAAGTTAAACTAAAGTATATACCTTCAAAACAAGTAGAAATAGCACTTAAAATCCCTTACGATGTACTTACTCAAATTTCAAAAGAACCTTCTGTAAATACTTCTAAAGCAGATAAATATTTTTGGAACACTTTTTGGGAAGATCTTAACGCTCTAACACAGTATTGTAAACAAATTAATTTAAATGAAGATGAAAATCAAAATTTAGAAATAGTTTTATATGTAAATCTCTTAACAAATACTTACACTGAAGAAGGAGATAAATCAGTACTAAGATATAGAGATTTACGATTAATACTTAATTTCATAACTCGAATTTATAATGAATTTTATATAATATGGGTTGATTAAATGTTTAAAGTGGTGGTTTAAATGAATGATAAAGAGAAAGTGGGTGTGGAAATTAATCAAATTAAGGATTTTGTAAATGATGGAAGGTTTGATGATGCTGTAAAGATTATCGCCCTTTATATTGGTGATTCTTCAGGAGATGATTATATTAAAAGACTTGAAGATATAATTGAGACACTTTTAACCTTGCATGGAGGTCGGACCGTATTAAGATTCTTAATTGAGAATCTTGTTATCGATATCCCCTCTTTATTAGAAAATTTATCAAAAAAAGACTCTGTTTTGCGATATACTTTTTTATTATTATTAAAAACTATTTGTGAGGAAGAAAGTGATCTTTTTCTTCCATATAGTGAAAAACTAATAAAATCAGAAGATCCCAATGTTCGAGAAGCTGCATTACAAATGTTAATCTATATGGCTGGTGGAGATGCATGTATTGAAAATGAGTCTCTAATTAGAACAATACTAATTAAATTGAAAGATGAAAAAGATTTTGTTGTAGAAAAAGCTATTCAAGCCTTAAAATCTATAGGTGAAGGATGTCCTAAAATAATGACTAAAATTTTAACTGAATATGCTAAAGAGATTTCGGATATCTCAGAAAATGAAGAAATTAAGAATTCAATTGATCAAATCTTAAAATCTATTGTTTCTGTTGATAAGATAGGAGAAATTGTGGAGGAAGAGAATATTAAACCAGATACTGTTGTAGAGGAAATTGAACCCACTAAGTCTACTATTGAAGAAGAAAAAGAAGAAATTATAGAAAAGGAAGAATCACAAATTTTAGATAAAGAATTTGAGTTAAAGAAAAAGGAATTAGCGATAAAAAAAAGAAAACTGGAATTAGAAGAAAAAGAGAAGGAAATTGAAGAAAAAGTAATCCAAAAGAAAGAAGAAGTTCTCAAACTTAAAGAAGAAATTTTAGAAAAGGAAAGTAAGATTGGAGAAACTAAAGAAAAGAAACTTCCAAAAAAACTTAAAAAGAAAGAAGAAGAAATCATTGATAAAGAAATTGAATTAAAAAAGAAAGACTTAGAAATCAAAAAGAAGAAAATTGAAATAGAAGAAAAGGAAAAGGAGCTAGAAGAAAAAGAGATTTTAGAGAGAGAAAAAGCGCTAAAGTTAAAAGAAGAATTAATTGAAAGAGAAAAAGAGCTATCGCAAGTCGAATTAGAATTAAAGAAAAAATCAATTGAACAGAAACAGCAGAAAATTCAAGAAGAAGAAATGAAAAGAGTTGAAGAAGAGCTTAGAAAGACTCAAGAAGAAGAGAAACAAAATAAAAAAGATTAACCCGTTTCATCATCTTCTTCTGAGACATCATCTTCTTCAAAATCCATACTAGATTCTGGTTTACTCTCAATGGGAGTAGTATGTAATCTTCGTACTAATTTCCTTATATCCTCAATCTTCATACTTTCTGGAGGTAAATTTACTTGAACATCCTTAGCTAAATCATATGCTAATTCGATATACTTTAAATCTTCTAAGAACTCGATTATTTGGATTTTATAATCTACATCCTCTGCTTCCTGACCATATTCCATTAATTTTTCTTTAAGCAAAATGTCAATTTTATCTGATCTTTCAACATATT
>JAHPYZ010000064.1:0-11190 GCA_019058425.1 Promethearchaeota archaeon | reverse complement strand
GTTTAAAGCTATTCATAATATTATACATTTCAGTTTTTGAATACTCATCAATATTTTTTAAAACATAGAAAATGTATATTTCCGCTTTTTCCCATCTTTTAAATTTTAAACTCGCTTCCACCAGTTCTAAAAGAGCTTGCTCATAGAGAAATTTACTCTCTATATTGGGTATAATCTTTTCGAAAATCCAATCAAGTAAATTTGGTTGGTTAAAATGTTCAACTATATCGATTAAGAATCTTTCAATAGCAAAATAAAGTTTAGCATTTTCTGTTTTCGTTGAGGAAAGAAAGGATACTAGAGCATATTTGACACGTCCCATAGCATCTTCCAAATTAAGAGGCTTTTCTGCAAATTTATAAAATGCTGACTCAAGAATTGGCAATACTTTATCTTTGGCTTCAAAATCATAAACAAAATATTCTCCCCAAGCGGGACTTGGACCTGCTGTTTTCTTAACTCTTGTAGGTCTTTTTTCACCTGGAGTTCTATCTGTTTTCGGTTTTTTTGCCTTTAATTTCTCAGAAAGCTCCTTAACTTGTTCTTCAGATAAAAACTCTAAAATAATTTTATCTTTTTCATTAGGAACAACTAATCTGAAAAAAACATCAGCATCTTCTTCAAATAAAAGCTCTCTTAAATTTTTTGGAAAAGTGATTCCAGTTTTTGTTTTCTTTACAATCTCTTCAAAAAAAAAAGAGTGATCATCGGAATTCTGATTTTCTTCCATATATATAATATTTTTATTATACTTTTAAAATATTTTATTGAGGATTTAAGAGGAGAATCTTAACAAGAAGGATTTAGGTTTTTCCTAACCAGTAATATTTACTAACTCAACACCTCTGTGATGGAAATTTCTGTCTATAAAACAGAGAATGGCATGTCCTTTGTGAATGTAAACAATTGGAACTGGATGGGATTCAGCATTTTCAATAACGGTTTTTTTTACAAATAATGGGAGGACAGTGTTACATACCTTACATTCTACATGGATTCTTTTAATTAAGTCTAAATCTGCAAAATTTTTTATGATATCCTCCATTCTTTGATTAAATTCATTAAAAAGACCTGGAGAGAAATCTCCATATGATAATATTACGTCTACATCATACATTTCATTAAATTTTAAATCTACATATTCTAATAAAGCTTCCAGTAATTGGTATTGAACCCTTGGACTTGCTCCCACGGTATATATAAGCCCATGTTTTCGTATATATACAATTTTCATATTCCCTTTGTCTTTATGAAAAAAAATGTCACTTGTAGGATTTTCTTTCACAATATTTAGGTCTAGATCGAATCTCCTCATAGAACTTGGTGGTTTCCACTCAAAAAGAGAGAATTTATCATTGCTTATATTGACAAAATCAATGAATTCTCCGATATTTTTATATACAGTCATAAAATCCATCCAATATAATTTAAATTCCTAAATAGTAAATTTTTATTCATATTAGTTAAACTTCTTAGTAATATTAAAAAATTACTCTATCTAACTAATGAGACTTCTAATATTTATATCTTTCATTAAGACTAATCATTAGAAAGTTAATTGAAGATTGAGAAATTAAATTTATGAAATATAATTACTTACTCAGAAATTAAAAAGTTTTTAGAAAAAATCTAGAAAATGTAATTATTGATTGTAAAATATTAATGTATCATGAGCTCTGCTAATGTTAATGGAATTAACATCTCTTATGAAGTTAGAGGAACTGGTTATCCGATAATATTTATTCACGGCTTTGGCTCGAAAAAAGAAATTTGGAAACCTCAGATAAAAGAATTTAGCAAAAAATTCAAAGTAATTGCATTTGACTTAAGAGGAACTGGTAAAACTGACAGGCCTAATTATCCCTACTCTATGAAAATGTTTGTAGATGATATAAAGGGCTTAATGGATTTTCTTCAGATTAATAAAATTCATTTAGTAGGGCGAAGTTTTGGAGGTATGATTGCCCAACATTTCGCTTTAACTTACCCTGAGCTATTGGATAAATTAATATTAATTGCGACTAATTCTGGAAGACCTGATACCGAATGGGTTGAGATCATTAAAAATAATCGTCTTCAAGAGATTGAATTACTCAAAATAAGTCCTGAAAAAGCATTCTGGAAAAAATTACGTTGGATTTTTCATCAGAATTTTCAAAAGGAATTGAAAAATAATCCAAAAAAGATATTTTTTAACATTTTTTCTGCCGAAAGTTTAATAAAGGAAAGTATAATTAATCCTTCAAGGTCTCAGGATATTATAAATCAAGCTGAAGCTATGAAAACACATTATACCTTAGAGACACTAGATCAAATTAGAAATAAAACATTATTAATCGCTGCTTCTCATGATAGATTAACACCTAAATCAGTCATGATTGAAATACATGAAAGAATTCCAAATAGCACTTTAAAAACTGTTGACAAGGCTGGTCATTTTATGACACTATCAAAAGCTCCTGAAGTTAATAAAATTATTTTGGATTTTTTAGAAAGTTAAGAATTATTTTCGCTTAAAATGATATTCAATTATTTGACAGGGATAGAATAATATGGATAAAAAGAAGAATAATAGAGGAATTACCGCTTTTCAAGAAACTCATAGAGCTGAAGCATATGAAAATATATCTTTTACTATTATCTTAGTACAACCGGAACACTCGGGAAATATTGGAGCTGTCGCTCGTGTCATGGAAAATTTTAATTTTAAAAATCTTGTTATTTTTAATCCTATCGAGAACGTAGACAAAATTTTAAGCTATGAAACGCAAGGATTTGCCATGCATGGAAAAAATATCCTTTTTAATGCAAAAATTGTAGATGTGAAGAATCCGGAGAACCATATTTCTGAATTCAAACAATTTATAAAAAAGTTTGACTATATAATCGCAACAACGGCTCGAGGAAAAACATCCTCAAATATTAGGAGATTAGCAATCTTTGCTGAGGATATTAATCTACCAGTCTCAAAAGGATCATTGAATATTGCGATCTTATTTGGAAAGGAATCACGAGGATTGACCAATGAAGAGATTGGTCTTGCGGATATACTCTTGCGAATTCCTACAAGTAGAGATTATTCTGCCTTAAATTTATCCCATGCTTGTGGAATTATCTTATATGAGATATTTAAAAAAATTAATGTCTTAAATATAGGGAGAGGTGTAAGTCCCGTTTTAATAGCTGATAAAGAAGATCGTTCAATATTATTGAGAATCATAGAAGAAATAATAGAAAAACTAAAAATAAGATCCCATAAAAAAGAAAATGTATTTTTTGCGTTTAGAAATATTTTTGGACGTAGTTTATTATCAAAAAAAGAATTAAGTCTTATTTTAGGTGTCTTCTCAAAGATTAATAAATTATTGAGAGAAATGAATCTATATCAAAAAAAATAGAGCAAGAGGTATTTCTTATTCATAATTTGTTTTTTTATCATTTTTTACTATTACTTTTTTCTTATATGGCTTTATCGGCTTGATAATTCTTGGTCATTCACTTTTCTTCATTCTTTTTATTAATTCATAAATCCCCGCAATTATACCCATTAGACAAAATGCGATAAGTGCAGGCAAGATAATGACACCCATCCACCCCGTTACTATATCTCTTTCTCCGGTATCGGCGTCTATTGCATGATTCAATATAAATTGGATCACATCTTGAAAAAATACAAACCACACAATATAAGTTCCAACAATGAAAACCATAAAGAATAGATTTGATTTGGAAATTCTCATTAGATTGCCTTTATTAATTTGCAGTAATTATTTAGTAAAGAATAGTTAATTTTATTTAACAGTTATGTAGAGAGACAATTCTTAAACATAGTTCTCGCACTCAAAGAATGGGATTTGCAGTCAGCGCCTATATAGGAAGATTTAAATACCCTATTCTATTTATGATATACTAAATATCTTTAAAAAAAGATGAAATCCACTAAAATTGTAAAAATTTCAGTAGTAATTATCTCATTACTAATTTGCATTAGTTTTAAAAGTTTTACTCCCATTAACATAGTAAAGTATAAACCTGATAAGAGTTCTCCGCAACCCATTAGAATCTATAATGAATTAAGATGTTCTAGTTCCTGGAACCTCTCAAATATATATATAAATAATAACTGGTCAGATACTGCTAATGACTATGATTGGTGCGATTATAAAGATGGATATTACATCATTGAGAATATCTCGATTACAGGAGTAAGTGGAAAGAACGGAATACATATCGAAAATACTACTGAGAATTTCATAATTAGAAATTGTCAAATAAGCGAAGGTGTTCAATTATTAAGAACTAAAGGCGGAAACTTAATCAATAATAGAATCTATTTTGGATATTCATTTTATGTAGGAATTGGTGAATCAATAGGGATCTCCATAACTAATTGCAGCAACATCATTTTGAGAAATAATCATTTAAATGATACAATTGATGATTATTATTACAAGCTTCATGGATTTTTGATTCATGAGAGTAGTAATATTACTATAGAAGAAAATTTTCTATCTGTTAATAGTCACACTTATATAAGTGACTCTTATGGGATTAGTGTTCAAGAAACGCAAGGATGTAAAAAT
Source organism: Promethearchaeota archaeon (assembly GCA_019058425.1). Taxonomy (GTDB): domain Archaea; phylum Asgardarchaeota; class Lokiarchaeia; order Sigyniarchaeales; family SOKP01; genus Loki-b32. The sequence continues at coordinate 6,607 of JAHPYZ010000064.1, read as the reverse complement.
ATTGATTTGATAAATAATACTATATTTAGATTTGATATAGGAATGAAATTTAATTCAGATATCTCAAATTGCAGCTCGATTGATAATCAAATATATAACTCTCGGATAGGATTAGTTGCTAGTGGAACTAATCATGTATTTTCTAATAACATAATTAAAAATTGTACTCAATGGGGGTTATATTTAGGAGGATCAAACAATAATGTATCTTTTAATACCATAGATGAATCCGAAATGGGGATGCGGATAGGTAATGCGAATTATAACGTTATAGATAGCAATTCAATCCAAGATATGAGTGAATACGGAATGCATTTAGAAGATTGTAATTATAATAATATTACAAATAATAATATTCGAAAAGCTGGAGAAATTGGAATATATCTAAATACATGTAATCATACTATTATTACTGGAAATTATATTTCACATAATCTACGCTGTATACTAGAAATCGATTGTTTTGGGAATATCATAAGTGATAATAAATGCATTGATCTTCAAAGAATAATTTGGGGATACTATCCCTATTTGATGATAGGGATTGTGATTATCTCGGTGTCGAGGTTAAAATTCAAATCAAAAAAGATTAAGTAATATTGCAGAGAGATTAGAAGCTTACAGCTTTTCACAAATCATCTTTTTTCGTTCTTTTTAGTAATTTATAAAACTCGACTACAATTGCCATTATGTTGAGTGCGATCTAGAAAATGAGGATTCTTTTATTCAAAAGAAAGTAGAATTTATATTAAATATCTTTTCTGTAATTTCACATATTCGTTATAGTCCAAAAACTCGTTTTCGACATATTTATAGGCAATTTCAAACAATTGCCTAAACAGTTCTTCAGGAAAAGCATTTTGGTCAAAAATTGCCTCATTTACTAGTTCTTCGGTAAGAATTTGCGAATTAATTGGTTTACTCCATACCAGAAAACTCATCATTGCTTTCTCTACTTTAGATTTAATCATGTTTTTTATGAATTTTAAGCTAATATCCCGCTTCGGGTCAATAAAGTAAGGAAAATTCATATCATCCAAAATCCTAATGTAATTTAATGAAGTTGTTATTTTTTCAACACAATAATCTAATGAACTAGAAGGTAAACTAAATTTTTGACAAAATTCCTTCTTTGTTTCATGAGCAGGAAACGAAAATGGATGCCTTGAGATGATATAATATGCTGCTACAAAGAATTTATACAAGTTATGAGGTATTTTTCTATTATTTCTCAGATATTTGTAGACTAAAGAAATTGTATCAAGCAAAAATTCTTCTCTAATATCAAATTGTTGTAAAAAATCTTGACCATCTTTTATTAAATCGATGGTGATACGTTCTTTCGTGTTGATTTGTTCATATTGGGGGGTATATAGTTCTAACATTTTACACACATGACCTTATAATATTCATATGTCATACTAATGGTATATGAATATTATATGATCCTCTTCATTTATAAATCTATGCATCTTCAGTGATGCATTAAATGATCATCAAAGACGAACATTTAAATATGGGAAAAAAAATGATAATTATAGACAATAAAATTTTGTCGGGGATCAAATAAAATGCCATCTGAACCAAAAAAATCATCGGATTTATCTAGGATTACATTTAGTCTAGATGCATTTGATGAGAGGGTAATTAATGTGATGGCAGAAAAAAGAAAGCAATCTCGTTCAGAAACTGTCCGAAATCTCATCCATAACTGGATTGAAAGCAATCCAAATATATTAAAAAGCAATTACGATATAGATTTAAATGACATAACAAGAGAAATTGAAATAACTGATTATAATCAAGTTATCCAGGATTCTATCCAGAAATTGCTTAAATATTCAGAACTTTTTAATGAGATTGAATTTGATATATTAGCAGAACAGCTTGAAATTAGTAAGAAAATATTGAGAGATATTATTTTTGAGCATAAAAACAAGTTAGAAAAATTTGGAATAAAACTCAGAATTAGAGGCAAATTAATAGTCAAAGAATAATGAGATGATAATTCATGAGTTCAGAAAGGCTTGAAAAAAAACATCCAGAAATAAGGGAAAATTACTTTGAAGGAAACACAGAGGAAGAGATTGAAATTTCACAACTCATAATTCCCTTCTCAAAACTGACTAGAAGCTATAAAGTACCAGATGTTTATTCAGGAACAGAGAAAATTCCGTTTAAAGAACGGGATCCTGATTATAAAATGATTTTCAGGCAAGAATTTGCTAATTTTTTAAATGATAATTTTAAAATTTATAGACCAGTTGTAAGATTTCCTTCTTTTTAAAGAAATCTAAGTTTCACTTTTCTTCGGCGTTTTCAATGTTTTTTTTGAGTGAACTTTCATCATCCTTTCTTTCAAAAGGTTTTGATGGCACTGATACATCCAATGGAGCATTACATACCCAACACGTATTTTCTAAATCAATTAAAGATTGAGCACAATGTCCACAATACAAGACCTCACATTTTGGGCATATATAGTTATTAAACCCTTCAATATGACCTTTGCATACCAAACATATCTTTTTTTCTCTATAATGAGTTATTTCTTCTTCTGTGATTTTATGAGGTGTTTTCAATGTTTTTGTGTATCTATAATCACATGAAGGAGCTCCTGTTGCAAGAGTTTGAGTTCGGAATACTCCATATCCAAAAATCTGTGCTTCACGGATTCTATTTACACATTGGAGTGGTACATATTTTTCAGCACCTAATTCTTTGAATATTTTATAGACACCACATTCAATAATATCAAAACCATATTCGAATGTAATACCATCACCTTCAACAAATTCTAATACCCAATCATATGGAAAAGCTCTTTTTTGGGAAGTTTCCGCTATGAATATCACTTGATTAACATATTGAGAAGTAAATGGATAATTGGCCATATCCCTACCCATTTTTTCATATTTCTCTTTTCTAATTCTCTGGTGAATGTCAACGAATTCGTAAAACAATTCCCCGATTTCTCGATAAGTGAATCCTTCTTTTTCTAGGATCCGAAAAATTGCGAGATTGGATATCATTTGGATTAAAACACGAGTATAATAATTTTTGTTTCCTCCGATATATGGTATTTGGGGAATTAGGTTCTCAAATTCCTCGGTCATTTGTTTAATATATTTATATATTTTAGCATCATCGTATTGTCCCTTTAGTAATTTCGGTATGCTAACTATATATTTGCTAAAATCTTTCATCAATCTTACTTTTTTTTTAATATAATAATCTTTATCTATTTTAGAAGGCATTAATTACTTCGCCACTCACATGTGGTCTAATTATTATTTAGGAATTAAAATAAAAAACTATTGAAAATGTGTCTTCTTTAATTAATAAATTTTTTCCAATATAGTTAAATATCCTTCTTTTTAACTTCTATAAAGCTGAGATTTAGTACCTACGTTTAAAGAAGTTCGAATAGACTTTTGCTCTATTCTTAGACCACTTTAACTCTTCTTTGCCATACATTCCCAAAATAAGAAGCATAACAATATCTAAAATAAGTACAAAATATATTGTAGTCCAGAATGAAAATTTTTGTATAAACAATACCTGTGTCGTATTTACAGATGTATGAAATAACATAGAAGCCAAAATGCTTCCATTCGTGTTATTATATATCCAAGTGAAAATTATAGATAAACCAAGTATAGAACTGGTAAAATTAAAGAAAGATTGGTTATAATACATTGTTCCAGGTATATAAAATAAGGGAAAATGCCATACACTCCATATTCCTCCAAGAATTATACTAGATTCTAATGCATTCCACCTGGATTGGAGTTTTTTTAGCGCAAAGCCCCTCCAGCCAAATTCTTCTTGAAGAGGACCATAAAAAAGGAAGATTGCTACAATCTCTAAAGCAAGATAACCATATTGTGATCTATATCCTGTTAAATAGGTATCTATACTAATTCTTTCATTAAAACTTGTTATATAAAGTGCTAGACCACAAATTAGGGGGATTAAAAATACAGAAATTATTATAAATATTTTTTTTTCACAGTGCCATCCTGATTTCCATAAAGTTGTAACTCCATACTGCCCGCTTTGCTTATAAGTTAAGTAAAAACTAGCTATGAATGGTCCGAAGGCTCCTATAGCTATAAATCCATTAAGTGAATACAGATTTTCTCCCAAATTTAGTGAGAAGAACGAGCCTGGGAGCCATAATAGCCATGAGAATGCGAATGTTATTAACACAAATTGAAGAAAACTACCATCTGATGAATGAATTTCTTTAGTTGGACTTATAATTAATTCATTTTTAGTTGATTTTTCACGAATAGTGTCTGTATAAGTCATCTTAGCCATATTTTTTAAGCAAATTAGCAAATATATAGGTTAGTATACAAAAAAGAATAAGCATTGATACTAAGATAATTTCAAATATTTTAATAAGACAGAAAATCTTGAATATGAACTAAAGTATGCGTTTAACCTTGTTCCAGACAAAAAAATACTAAAAATTGTTAAGGATTACAAAAATGTTAATAATTCAATTATATATTATAGACTAGAGTATCCAATTTTTAATAAAAATATATATAAAAGTGCTAAAAGATGAGGAAGAAAATACAATCAAAATTAGTCTTATTGATAGTGGCAGCAGTACTTTTGTATTCCTCTTCAGTTATACCTTTGACAGTGGCACAAGAAAGCATAGATATCACAAGTCATGGATGTAGCGCTTGTAATCAAGAAACAAATGAATTTTTTGTGGATTGGACTTATACAGGCAATATTAGCCAAGTATCAATCTTTATTTATGATTTAACGATGGCAACGTTAGAATATACTGTTGTAGATGGGACTACAAATCTTGGTACTTATTCATGGAGTTTCCCTGCATCTCATCCACTTGATGGAGAATATTACATAATGGTTTGTGATTACAGTAATCATAATGTAAATGATTCTGTTCAAAGAGAGATATATCCAATCCAGACATTTCGTCCACAGATACCTGGATATCCTATATTATCGATTGGATTAATAATTGGCATAACAAATCTGATAACAGCAATAATCCTATCAAAAAAATTAAGATTAAAATAACTAATTTATAACTTTTTTTTTTTAAAGTAATTTTTTATGATTCTCAAAAAAGAAGCAATTTGTACCTAATAACTTTACATAAAACTTTTATAACAATGAAATCTCACTTATATTCATAATTTAAATCTAAATAAAAGTGAATTTTATGTCAAAAGAAGACAATGATATAAAAACTCCATCAGAAATTCTTAGTGATGTAGAAGTAGAATATGAAACCACGACTTCAAGACGAAATGTGTTCTTTTGGGCTATGTATGACCTAGCAAACACGATATATTCTATGGTAATTGTAAGCTTGATTATTGGTAAGTATGTGCTAGTTGTTGGTCAATTAGAGCATTCTATGTCTTATGGTACTGCTAGCTTCCTCTTTGGTACAATTAATTTCATTATGCAAATCGGTGTAGCTATTTGTGTTCCTATTTTAGGAGCATTAAGTGACAATGTAGGTAAACGAAAACCATTTGTAATAAGTTTAACAGGTATTATCCTTCTTTTTGCAAGTTTACTTGGTTTCTTTCGTGATATAACTACTGTTTTAATTTTATTTATAATTGCAAATGTTGCTTATCAATTCAGTCTTGCTTTCTATGATGCTATGTTACCATTTATTGCTAAACGAGATGATATTGGAAAGGTTGCCGGATTTGGAGTTGCTTGGGGCTATTTAGGTACTATTCTCGCTTTAATTATTATGTACCCATTAATATATATACTAGGGGATATTGTATCAACTCCACCCGATCCACTTGCTGTCCCACCAGATCCAGATATAGCATATGGATTTACAGGATATTGGTTCACATTTCTTATTCCTATGCTTCTATTTTTAGTTTGTGCTATTCCATTTCTATATGTTCGTGAAAAACAGAAAAAAGGAAAAAGACCTTCCGTAGGAAAATTAATTGGCAGTACTTTTAAGCAGTTAGGGAGTACATTTAAGGATATTAGAAAACATAAATCCATGTTTATATTCATAATTGGTTATTTCTTTGTTGCAGATATTGCTAATGTGATAGTCCTTCAAATGACGTTAATAGTTACTGATGGTTTACTAATTGCGGGGGGAACTCTATTTGCGATCCTTTTTATAATAATTGCTACACTTTCTGCTGTTGCCTTCACTTATCCTGTTGGTAAGTTTGGTGAAAAATATGGAGCAAAAAAGACTTTTTACCTTGTTGGAGCTTTATGGGGAATTTCTTTAATTATAGGTATTATATTAATATTTTCAACAGATGGTATTGCTCTTGGTGCAAATCTCCCCTTTCTACTCAGCGTCATCATGGGAGTGGTAGCAGGTCCAGCTTTGGGAGGAACGTGGGTAGCACAACGAATCATGGTGGTAGAACTTGCCCCTAAAGAAAAATTCGGAGAATTTTTTGGATTTTCCAAATTAAGCGGAAAACTTTCTTCAGCTTTAGGTCCATTTATTTGGGGCACTGTAATGTTAACATATGATATAATTGGTAATAATGCATATGGTTGGGCAATGATCGCTGTTGGTATTATTATGGGAATTGGAATATTGATTATATCC
>JAHPYZ010000063.1 GCA_019058425.1 Promethearchaeota archaeon | reverse complement strand
AAGCAGCAAAAGTGATCAAATTATGTATGGGTGATTTGCCTTTAATTCTTGTTGGTGGAATGCGAAATAAAATTAATATGGCAAATATTTTAGACAATCATTTTGCTGACTTTATTTCAATGGCACGTCCCTTTATCAGAGAACCATATCTCGTAAGGAATTTTAAAGAAGGGAAGCAGGAAGAAGCTGCCTGTATTTCCTGTAATCGATGTTTAGCAGCTGTACCAAATCATTATCCTGTTCTCTGTTATGCGAAGAAATGGCCCGAAAAGAAATAAATAACGATTCCTCATTAAATAAATAGAGGTTCCCCAACCTCTAAATTTCTTTAAGTACTTTGTAACCTGATGCTTCCCAAGCTTTTTTCATTTCTGGATTTTTATTGAGAAAAGAATCAACCACTTCTTTTCTTACACGATTAAATGGACATGAAAAATTTGGACATTTAGCACATCTTTTTATGATTAGAAAACTAAAGAAAATCATAATTTCTATGATAGAAACTACCAAGAAGATGAATTGAGAATCAAGAACCATAAAAATTAAAGGATATCCAAATAGAATGGTAAAACCAATGAATAATTGGATTTTTTCGGACATATTCATTGGTTCTGGATGATATTTCCAGAGCTTAAGGCTACTATAATTAGCAATACAATGTAAAGTATTTCCCTCTTCAGCATAATAAGGACAATGGCTACAAAGTATTCGAATTTCCCAAACTTCAAAGAAAAAAAGCCAATATCCAATCCAGCCTAATAAATACCATCCAAACCCTCCTAATATAATCCCAATAAAAGTTGTAATTACATAAACCAAAAAATAACTTAAAAAACTAAGCAAATATTTAGTTCGGAAATGACATATTAATTTGCCTTTTATGGAGCAAACATCACATACTTCTGAGTTTTTCCAGGTACAAATTTCATAATCACTTTTCATTTTTTTATCGAACCTTTAACTTCCATTACTATTGAGAATATATAGACTTTTTTATTCACAATAGTTTATAGAGATAATTATTATATAATTAATGAAGAGTATTTAGAATAGTAAAAGAAGTTAATGAGACCTTATTATCGCCTTAACAAATTCTCCTCAGAAGAAATGAACACTTTTTCTCATCCTTAAGTTCTCATTTAGCCCATAGTTGTAGTTTAAGACTGCAACTCTCTTTACTTCTTAAATTATAGTTGTAGTTATTTTCATTAAAATAAAATTTTGAATTGTGGGAAAATTAGGAAAAATCTGAAATTGGGGAAAAAGTTTATAAATAAAAATAATCTTATTATAATCATGTCCGGACATGAAAACCAACAAGATGCGTGTTGCCCATCAGCCATGGATTCACAGTGCTGCAAGGTTGAAGCACTGGTCACTGTTGATAAGAAAGGCCAAATATTGTTACCAAAAGATCTTCGGGAAAAAGAAAACATAAAAGAAGGAGACAAATTTGCAATTGTGAATGTAGCCCCAGGAGGAACACAATGTTGTTTGATCTTGATGAAATCAAATATGTTAGAGCCAATGGTTCAAGATGCATTAGGTCCTGTTCTAGAAATTGTGATAAGAAGAGAAAATGAACAAGAAAATCAGAATGATGAGTAATGAGATTGAAAGGAATATATAAACCAATAATCGAAAATATACTCGTTCTGAATTAGAAGAAACAATTAAAAAACAACTCAAGAATATGGTCAAGATGGTGTAGCAAAAGCACTTGAAAATCAAAAAAAATTTTGGGAAGTAGTTCTTAATGAAATACGTGGCTACTGCCTATTTAAAAGTATAATATAATAAAAAAATAATAGAGGTATAAACATGGTTGAAGAAAAAACTATCAATGAAGAAAATATCAGAAAAATAGTACGAGAGGAATATGGTAAAGTAGCAAGTCGTCGAAGAGTTTCAAGCTGTTGTGGACCATCAGCAGATTCTAGTCAAACTATTCAGGGTCCTTGCAGTTCTGAAAGTTGTGGTGGCGCAATTAGGATTCCTGCTGATATGATGGATGATTTTCTAGAAAAATATAGTAATAAATTGGGTTATACTAAAGATGACCTGAATAGCATTCCAGATGGATCCAATTTAGCTCTCGGATGTGGTAACCCCACAGCTCATGCTTCAATAAAGGAAGGTGAAACAGTCTTAGATCTTGGTTCAGGAGGGGGATTAGATTGCTTTATTGCAGCGAAGAAAGTAGGGAACACGGGAAAAGTCATTGGTGTAGATATGACTCCCTCTATGATTGACAGAGCACGAGAAAATGCTAGAAATGGTAATTATGATAACGTTGAGTTCAGATTAGGAGAAATCGAACATTTACCTGTAGCTGACAACTCAGTTGATCTCATTATATCAAATTGTGTAATTAACCTTGCTCCAAATAAGGAGAATGTATTCCGTGAAGCCTATCGTGTACTGAAACCAGGGGGAAGAATTATGGTTTCTGATATTGTATTACTGAAGGAGCTCCCTGACGTTATAAGGGAAAATGTACAGGCTTACGTAGGTTGCATTGGTGGAGCGATCATGAAAGATAAATATATTGAAGCGATTCAGAAGGCAGGTTTTCAGGATGTCGATATCGTGGATCAAAGTACATTCTCTACAACCGAAATCATTCTTAACGATGAAAATATTAAAGAAGCTTTAGGAGATCAGATTGATAAATTTAAAGAATTAGATCAATTGGATATTGATAGTACTAGTATTAAAGTAAAAGCCATAAAGCCTTTTAATTAAAATTAAACTTTTTTTTTTAATTTTTTTGTGTTCTAATAAAATCTTTATATTGAAGATAAGTATCACTTTAGTGATTCACAATATTATATTTTCAATTTCATTTTAAGGTCAATAGAAAAATCCTATCCAAAATTATTTAAATTTACATATTATATGGGTTTATAATCAATTTATAATTTTTGAAATGAATAAAAGTCTTTTAGCAAAATCAAATAAGGGAGAAAAACTTGCCCAAATTTTAAACTATATTTGGATATTCCCTTTCACAGGTGGTCTGTTAATAGTTGTAGGACTTTTTAACCCCATTTTTACTGTAAGTTTTGATAATTCCGTTATGAGTTATATTTGGCTATTTGGTTTAAAGATCGATCTAGGCGGGAGATTAATGCTCCCGGAATCTATGGTTATTATAGGTTTGGTTTTTACTTTACTTCTAAGTTTTTCGATCTTATTTTTAATTTTCCCTAGCATAAATTTCGCTTTTAACAAAAAAAAACAAGATATTTACAGTAATTACTGGCTTTTTGGAGGGTTACTTATGCTTATGGGAATTATTTTCTATTTAATTATAGATTACAGAACACAAATTTATACTGTTGTAAATCATTTAAGAAATGTTAACTTATATTCGGTTGAAATTACTCCGATAATTTCTGTTTATTTTTTAAGTGCATTTCTAGGAATTTCAGGTTATATTTTATCAAGATATATTAAAACTCATATTCTTGAAGAGTAAAATTATATTATAACTAAAAATATTAATTTGATCATATATGCTTGAAGATAGGAAGAAGAGGACAAACCTAATTAGTTCTATAGGATATTTAATTTTATTGATAATCTATATTGTAACCCTGTTTATCCCATTTGTTACAGATTATGAACTTACTGGTTGGGATTGGCCTTTAATCAATTTTACTGCATTTATTCCGGGAGGTTATTTCGGAATGGTTTTATTATTTATCTCTAATTATTATATTTCTAAATACAAGTTCTTAAGATTTTTAACCATGAGTGTGATTAGTTCAATAGCGTTAGGGATAAATTATATTCTCTTATACTATAATGAATACCAGGATAACATTAATGGTTATCACACGTTTAGGTATTCTCTAAATTTCTTTGTCAATTTTGGACTTTGGATTATAATAGTCATGTATAATTTGATCTTTATCTATATTTATTTTAGGCAGAAATATCCAAAAAATGAACTTAGATTAAGAAAATTAATCTTAGACCAAAGTACAAAGAAAGAACAAATATCCATAAAAGAACTTTGTATATTATCAGATTTATATGATATAACCGTAGTAAGAGTAATTAAAGATATTCTTAAAAACAAACAAATCAATGGGGAATACTTTAAAGCAACAAGAACATTACAATTAAATGTAAAAGAAAACTTGGAAGAGATTGATAAATTAATGGCACTTTACAAGGAATGGGAAGAATTAAAAATAAAAAAAATTGCATAGATTGATAAAACTTATGAATCGAAGAATATTACGAATTGCACAAATTCTGTACTTAGCTTCTTTTTGTTTAGTTACTATTATAGGAACGATTTATGTTAGTCTAGAGCTTTCGAATTTATTTAATGATGAATTAATTCTTTTACCTGAATCCAGTTTTTATTTCATTTTATTCATTTTTATAGTTTCTTTATTATTCCACTTTGTTTCATTGATTTATCTTTTTAAATCTAAGATAAAACGAGCTATTTTTTTAGGTATATCTGGGGATATTGCAACTTTGGTTTTTATAAGCTTCCTTTCTGAATATCCATTAGACTATTATATTGGAAGTCTCTTATATCAGACATCCATTTCATTTTTAATAATTATTCTACTCATTAATTTCTCATTATTAATATTGAAATCAGGAGAAAATTTGATTATTGAGAGAAATGAGGTGAAAAATAAAATACTAGATCTTAGTTCTAAATTTAAAAAAGTAACTATCAAGGATTTATCCTACCGATGTAATGTAGATGTTCAAAACATCATAAAAATCATTGAAGAGTTGATTCAAAATAAGGAAATTGGATTTCATTATGATACAAACAATCTAGTGCTTGATTTTGAAGTGAAGGTAGAAACAGAGTATATCGATCAACTCATTTCTAAATATGAAAATTGGGAACAGGAAAAAGAGGAAAAGAAATCAGCGTAAAAATTTCAATCTTTTTTACTAAATTCATCATCTTCACAGGTCCTAAAAATTTTTAATAGCTAATCAATCTCATTAATATTTGCTTGTTGATCAAATACTAATGCTTTACTACTAGAAAAATATTGAGCATATATTTCTTTATTGTTTATCATATTCCTAATTGTTTGAGTAAGTAGCTTTTTGTTACTTATCCCCGTCTGTTCTATAATTTCAGTTAATTCTACTCGTGTAAATTTTATACCATTTCTAACAATAACTTTTTAATATTTCTAATTTTATCAATTTCATTTGATAAATACTTTTTACTTATAATCCCTTGTAATTTATTTTTCCTAATTCTTTACTCGCATTTTCTAATTAAAATACATGTCTAATTTCTATACCTTAATCAAATCGTATTAATTCATTTTTTTATCCTTTTTTATCAAATTCTGTTATGATCACATTCTGCTGGGCCGCCCACCAGACCCAGACTTGTCTTATAAAAAAATGAGCAATTCCAAGGCTGTCTTTCCAAGCTTGCGTATTGGACATATGCTCATGACATATCATTACGTATTTTTTACCATCTTGTTCCCAAATATTCTTCAGAAATATTTTTCCACAATATTCTACAATTTTTTCTTCAGCAAAACATCGTGGACATACTTTTGGATATTCAGAAGTTAAAAGAACCTTAATTTCAAAATTGATTTCAGGGCGTTCTGGAACTAGTAGATTTCCTGTCCATACTAAGTAGTTATAGCGTGGATTTTTCTCAGGAAATAGTCTAAACCAAGGTCTGTTTTTAGTATTTCTTAGAAAATTAATATAATGCATTATTTTTTCAATCTCTAGTTTAACACGATCCTTCCAAGCAGGATGTTTTGGACTGACATCAATCCAATTAAGAGGAAATTCCTGAATTATTTCATCCAAAATAGACCTTTGCCAACGATAATCAATATCACTCAACCAACAATACCTCGATCGATAATATCAAATGTGTTTCCGAATTTTTCAACTAAATCTCTTATTGAGCTTAATAGATCTGTAGAGGTTAAAACTTGGCCTCCCATATTAGCTATACAAATATTTTGAGATGAAATTCCAAACTTTTTTGAAATTTCTGGTATTACATCCATTAATTTAATATTCGGGGCTATAGGAAAAGGTATCTGTTTTTTTTCTGAGCCAAACTTATTAACAAAATAGATAGTATTTAATTCTGCTGCCATTTTTATACACCTTCAAATTTTTATCTTATACTCGCCTTATCTGTTCTATTATTTTTGGATACAGAACTTAATTATTAAATAAAATTAAAATATTTTTTTAATTTATTTATCTCTTTATTAATACTGTCTTCCCATTCAAATTTCTTAGAAAATTTCTTTATATCACTAATTGATAATAAAAGATGTCGTTTCATTGTGTAATTTAGTTTCATTTTTTTAAAATTTTCAAATAAAGAGACTAATTTCATAATGATTTGAAAATTTTTTGAAGACAATTTATTTCTATTTAATATTTGTTGATTATAAGACGATAATCTTATAAAATAACCAAAAAAATTAAGATATCGGTCGTCAGGTAAAATAATTCTTCCTTTTGTATCATCTATTACACAATTATATATTTTTTGAATAATATTATTACTCAATAACTCTGTTTTAATCATGTTATTAAAGTTTGATAAAGTTTCACTTTCATTAGCAGAGTAAATCGGGATTTTTACTTTTACTTTTAATTTAAATTGAGAATAGTTGTTATTTCCTTCCCTTTCTTTATTTAATTGTAATTTTACACCACTAATCTCTTTAAATCTTTCTGGAATTCTTATTCTGATTGATTTACTGCTTATATTTCTAGTTAAATATGGTTTGATATTTGTATTTTTTACAACCGATTTACCATAATCAAAATATTCCAATTCATCCCAGATTTTATCCAGGTAAGTACTCAAAATATTAAATAATTTAACATTAAGTTGTTTCCTATCTTCTTTACTCTTTAGAATATTATTATCAATTTTAAGCTGAAAAACTTCATTAAAAGATATGTTAAAGAATTTTATCATTTTTGGGGATGAAAACTCAGCTGAAATTTCTTTAGCTTTTTCATTTTTACCTATACGATAGTAATTGATTTCCTTTCCATTAGTGACTATTGAGGTACTATTAGAAAATTGCTTACTTAAGCTAATTAGGGTAGAATCATCAGTATGACTATGAAAAATCTTACTAGAAAAAGGGTGGGAATGATATATTCCAATTGGTCCTATTCCTTGAGGCATTATAGAGCTTATTTCCTGAAATTCTTCAGCACGAGGAGTAGCACTTATAAGTGATTGTTGTTCAAATCGCTTACATTCAATGATAGCTAAAATGATTGGAATACTATCTTTTTGGTATCCTATTAACCAACCATATATTTCATTTTCACTCTGTAAAGCTTGATTTTTTATAACTTGAATGAATATTTCAGGAATTTGAAAAGTGTTAATATGGTATCACCCATTTTTATTTGATTTTTCGATTATATCTTCCAGTTCTTTTTGAGTTACTTTAGGTTTTACATCTTTTTTATCCCTTTGAGTTTTATTTCCACAAATTGGACAATTAACATCTCGTAAGGTGGTGTAATTTAAAAATTGTCCCGTAATCATATGATACATGACATAATCAACCATTTTTCCGAATTTTAAGAGATACTTTAGCATTTCTTGGATTTGTATACTTGCTAAAATTGCCATTGTCGATGGTAAGGATGCAACACATGACTCGCCTTTCTCATCAGGAAGATCAATAGTAATACTACTCAGACATTTTGCACATGCAGTTTTATATGGGATAATTGGATGAACATAGCCAGATAATCCACTTCTAGAAGCCCCTGCATCTATATATGGAATCTTGAATAAAACACACTTAGCATTTAAATATTCTCGGGCAGGTATATTATCCAGTCCAGTCAAAATAACATCCATCTGTTTAATTTCATATTCAAATTTAGATTCAAAGCCAGGAGCCATAATATCAGTATTAAAACATTGTATTTCTACATCAGGATTAATTTCTTTCAAAATTTGTGAAGCAACATCAACTTTTGGTTGCCCAATATCTCCTTCTTTAAACATATTTCGGTTTAAATTAACGATATCTACATTGTCAAAATCGAATAAAGATAATTTACCTATTCCACATCTCACTGCCATTTCAGCTGAAACACAACCTAGGCCACCAATGCCAACGATTCCCGTATGAAGTTTTTTAAGATCATCCCAATTAATATCATAACCAAACTCTTTAATTGCTTTTAACCTTGTATATCTATCCTTAGTCATTATTAATAGTTCCTTAATATCTTAATGCCTTTGGTATCTTTGAAATTCTATTACAATATACACATTCTACTACACCATTTATATCTACTTTATTAATGGGGAGATTCCCTCCACATTCGGGGCATTGAGCACTTAATATTTGAATTTTCTGTTCTATCTCTTGATGCAATTCAGTAATTTTAGTATCATAGTTTTTTAATATTTCTGAAATTACTGATTCATTTTCACCTGTAACCCATATAATAAGTGTTCCTGAATATCCAGAAGCCATAATTTGTATATCTATTAATTGTAAGGAATCTGATTTCTGCCTAATCAAAAATACAGCTGATGCAAGATAATCTTGTTCCTTCTCATCAAACGATTCTTCTATAGGATCTTCTATAGGATCTAATCCTCTAAAAACATTAAGAATCAATTTAAATAATTGCTTTGGATTTGTTGCTTTAAATTTATATTTTTGACCTTGATTTGGATAATTATTCTGTTTTATCTGTCTAATTGACTTTATCGTTTTCTGTTTTATTTGTCTTTTTAAAATATCAACTCGATCTTCTTGAATCAACATCTTTTCTCTCTTAATTCTCGATAGCTCTTCGTTCGAACTCTTCCCAAGAAAAATTTTGGTTCTTTCTCCAATATATACTGGTGGATTTGGAAGCGTGGAGTTTATAATTCCAGTAGCAACAATAGGAGCTCCACCTTCCCATGGGATTAAAAATGGAACTTCTTGTCCATAATCAATAAGTTTGTTAATCAGTGATGGTTTGATATTAGAAGTCCAATCACCTTTAGTAATTATTGTATGTTCATTTGAAATATTTATATGAACCTCTAAAGCTTCAGCCATGTTGTATTTTAAAACATAGACATCATCTTCCTCTCCGAAATTCCCTAAATTTCTGTTATCTATAAAAATCTTTGAGTCTTCTGCATATTTAATAGCTTCTATTCTTGAGATTATTGAATATTTTTTAGTAGGTAAATCAGAAATTAGGAAAACTGTATCTCCTTCTTTATATTTTAATAAATTATCCTTTTGCCCTTGAATTATACAATTTTCTCTAAGTTGGGGAATTAACTTATAGGTTTGCATCAGTGGAAAAATTAAATTCTAATTTTAATTTTGGTTAATTTACTTTCTATCTTATTTTTATATTAGTTTTTTTTTTTAATTTAACAAAGTATACATATTTATACAAAATAATGTTTTCCAATTATTTAAATATTTCCATATGATCAAAACTTTTCCATATGGCAAAATATTTAAATATTATCATAGTCTAATATAATTTAAAGTGAAAAAAATAGAATATACCCGTGTAATAATATATGAGTGAATATTCAAGAGATATGCCCATTAGTCTGCAAGGAATTGAAAAAATATTACGCTTTTTAAGTCAATCAAAAAAATTATCAAGCATACGCAGTATTAGTGAAAATACAGATGTTTCAATGCGTGTTGTAAAGAATATACTTTTGCAGTTAGAGAAATTTGGACAAGTTGAGAGGGTAGTCGAAGAAAACAAAGTAATGCCAAAATGGCAAATAACAAAATTCGGACGAAAAGTAGTTAAGAAAGCAAATGGCATTGAAGACGAGATTAAATTCCTAAGTGTTGAAGAGGAGTTATTACACAACATAAGAATACCTGCTAAGTTTGAAGATTTAAAAGGTACAATAAAATCAATTCAGGAAAAAATTATATCAGAATTAGGCCAAGTACAAGCAAAATTAAGTAAAGTCTTAGGACCTGTCATGAATTTGAATAATCCCATTTTTGAAGACTTATTAAGTTTTATTATGAAACGTGTGAAATATCTCAGGAGTTTCATGAACAATATGCCTGAAACTCCTCTTGGGCTCCATAAAGAAGTTAAAGAAATTGATGAAAAGAAAAAGAAGCTTTCAAAAATAGAAGTTAAACAAATTTATGCGGAAATTGTATTTATAAATTCTATTATTACGAATCAATTAAAGAGAATTTCAAATTATTTAACCAGATTATCACAATTAATAGAAAATGATGCGATTTCTAACGCTTTTTCAATAACCAGAGATTTAAGAGAAGAGCTAAGATTAATTACAAAGTTTATAAATTTAAGAGATTCAATCAAAATTGATTTTCATGTCTTTACTGATAACCAATTAAAAAAGATAGCTAGGAATGAATTGGCAACAGATCTGATAGATGATATTGTAGAAATACCTATGGACGATGAAAGTAAGGTTAAGGGTATTGAAGAAGCAGTTTTAGAAATTATTGCACTATATAATAAAGGAGAAAGAAAACTAAAGGACCATAATTATGAAATCATGGATAGTATACCATTATATGAACTATATCAATTAATTTTAGATGAGAAACCGCAACTTAGTTTTACGATTGAACAACTTGAAAAAACAATAAATTCTATGGCAGATAAAGGTTTTATTCCTAGTATAAGGTCAATTGAAGGAATTGAAGGTCAATACCTTAAGATTGTTCAATTAAAGTCTTATGACATTAACGAAGAAGAAATTAAATTGATTTCTTTAGCAGTCAAATTGCAAAAATTCACTTTAGCCGATGTAGTTTCCGAAACAAATTGGTCAATTAATAAAGTTAAACAGATATTAGAACACCTTTCAGATATAGGCATTTTGAAACATTCTGATTCATTTTTACACGGAGAACAATGGTATATTGTTTCCGAAAAAACCTCCTAATAAAATTATCAATAAAAAAAAAGATATAATAAGATTATTGTATAAAGAGAAAATAAGGTGAAAAGAAAATGTATAAGAAGTTAAGTGATGATAAATATAAGGATTTGGATCCTAAGATTATTTCTTGGGAAAGAAGGGATATGGGAAATGAAACACCTTTAATATACATTTATCCTCAACCAGGAGATGATATAAAGCAAAAGAAATATTTTGCTGTGAAAGATTATGAGAGGGCTTTATTTTATAGTAAAGGTAAAATGTTGGGTGTATTGGGGGGCGGAATCTTTGAGATTGATAAGAAAGCAAAAATTAAAGGTACAGAAATCGTATGGATAGATACTTCTATTCTAGAAATTACATGGGGTGTACCACAATCAAATGGTATCCCTACTAAAGATGGACATATAATTGGACTACATGGTGATTTGAAGTTAAGAATTAATGAAGTTAAAACATTTTATTCTGACATAATTGCTGGGAAAAAGACTTGGGTTATAAAAGATTTACGGAATTGGATTACAAGTCTATTACAAACCTCGATGAGAGATATCTTTAAGAAATATGATGCTAAGAATGTAATTTTAGAAGAAAGGGAACGTGTTATAAATTTAATTATATCAAAAATTACAGATGAATTTATCAGATATGGATTAGAACTTGAAACCTTTAATCTAATTGGTATACAAGTACCAGAAGGTGCAGAATCATTATATAGAACTGATAGAGAAAAATCATTAATGGCTGGTGAGATTGAACTCCTAAAGAAAAAACAAGAATTAGAAGCTCAAAAAATGGAATTTGAAGCTTCTAAGAAAGTTTTTGAACGGAAACAAGCTGAATTAGACGCAAAAGCGAAATTAGAAGAAGAAAAATATCTTGTCGAAGCAAGTAAACTAGAAAAAATTGTGGATGTAGAAATATTAGAAAAAGAACAAAAGCAAAAGTCGCGGGAGAAGTTGCTAAAATTAAAGCAAAGGGAGAAAAAGAAGTTGAGATAGCAAAAATAAAAGCTGATGCAACATCTGAGAAAGAAGGGAAAAAAAATAACCCAAATGGTAAAATTAATGTTTTTTTGAGTTACTCGACGAAAGATTCAGAATTTTTTCAAATACCTGAATTATCTGAACGTTTAAAGAAATATCCTCGTATTGATAAAGTTCTATTCTGGGAGAAAGATAGTGGTGAGAATATAATCAATTATATGGAGAGAACATTGAAGACAACAAATGTATTTGTATTATTCTGTTCGGAAAATGCAGCAAAATCAAAATCCGTAGAAGATGAATAGCAAGCAGCATTTCAACTAAGGAAAAAAGAGCTACTCAAAATAATTCCCATTTATGAGAATGAAGATGATGTGCCTGTAATGCTCGGACATTTATTGACTGTGAAATACTCTAAAGAGAATTTCCATGAGTTCATTGAGAATCTCTATAATGAAATAAAAAGAGAAAATCATTACTAATTGAAAATTAGAAATGTAAAATCCAACAAAATTTTTGTTGGATTTAATATTTAAATCATCTATCTTTTAAAGTATAAATTACATCACTAATTTTTAAATGGAGATAAAAAATGGTGTCGTTTTCTTTTGTTTGTTGTGCGGAACCATATAAGTATGAAGCAGTCGATACTATGATTAATTTAGGGGAGGCCGTTGTTAAAAAAGGGCACACAATTTTAGGAGTTTTTCTGTATGGCAGTGGAGTCTATAATATTAAAGAAAGAACCTTAAAAGACGCATCAGTACGCAATTTGTCAAATCGGCTTAAAGAATTTTGTAATAGAAACGAAATAGAATCAATCGCTTGTAGCACATGGATTAGTTTTACTGGAATTAAGGTTGAGGAATTTATTGAAGGAGCAGCAAGAGAAGGATTAGGAGGGCTTTCTGATTTAATTGCTAGATCTGATAAAGTTATATTTTTTGGTCCCGGAGGGTGAGAAGAATAGTAAAATCGGTAGTAATTATTTGTGAAGACTCACCATTTGGTAAAAATTCTGTGGTGGAATCAATACGAATGGCTGCTGGAATTCTTGCAGTGGGCGATATTGAAGTGTGTAAAGTCATTTTACTTAAAGATGCTGTTTACTTTTTGAGTAAGACATTAAATCCGGAGGCTTTAAACGTGGATAACTTTACAAATATATTCAGGTTAATTGAGCTTTCTGAATTAGAAATTTATTTACATGATGACGCCTTGAAAACCGCAGGTATTGAAATTACCGATATTATTTTAGAAGAAAATACAAAAATTGTTGGATTACAAGAAATATCTCGGCTTATTTCAGAAGCGGATATGAGTTTCAAATACTAATTAGTGAGGTTGACTTGAAAATGTCCGATTCTATTGTTTATTTGTATGGTTTTAGCCCTACCTTTGAAAAGAAATTAGAAACTATGTTAAATATATTAAAAGAACAATTAAAACAAAAAATTGAAATAATTATTGTAATGATACATGATGGTGTGATTGGTATATTAAAAAAAGGAACTAGCCCAGAATCCTTAAAAAAATTATTAAATTTACCTGTTAGTGTTTATGCTATAATACCGGATATTAAGGCTAGAGGGATGGATCCTAATGCTTTAATTAATCAGGTAAAAGGAATAGAATATGATGATCTAGTAGATATATTAGTATCTACGCAAAAGATAGTATCATGGATGTAAGTATATTTTAACATTTAATTCCATCTCGTTCGTAAGTAAAGACTTTTAAATAGTGAGGTTTAATTTTAAATTAATATAATTTTCAATTGAAAATTGAAGGATTATTATTTAAAATATTAGGGAAATATTTATGAAAGATTATTCAGAGTGGGAATCATTCCCAGATTACGAAAATGAATCTCCTTATATCGAAAATCCAAACCGTCCATGGCTAAAACTCAGACCAGATTATATACCTAAGACTGTAAAATTTGAGCCTATTCCGGTTCATGAATATATTAAAAAAGTAGCTTCTGAATTTCCTAATAACGTTTGTGTTTATTATAAGCCAGCAGACAAAAAGTATACATATCGTGAACTGAATTATATATCAGATAAAATAGCTAATGCTTTGTATGAAGAAGGTATAAAAAGGGGGGATGCCGTGGGCATTATGACAGGTAATTGTCCAGAATTTTTATTCTGTTGCGTAGGAATCTTGGAGACAGGTGCCACTGTTGTACCAATAAATTCTCTTCTCAAGGAGACAGATGTAGCCCATATAATTAGAGATGCTGGGAATATTAATACCGTTTTTGTCCATAAAAACAATTACAGAACAATGAAAAAGGTAAAAAATAAAAGTTCCTTAAAAAATATCATTCTACTTCAAGCTGAGACAGCAAAACCAGATACAATTACTTTAGAAGAATTTATTAATGAAAAAGCAGCAAAGCAACCCAATGTTGATATTGATCCAATGAATGATATTGCAGCTTTATTATATACAGGAGGTACTACAGGCTTACCTAAAGGAGTAATGTTAACTCATCATAATTTAGTCTCTAATACAATATGCGTATTGCAAAATTATAGGGAATCCAGAGAAGAAGATCCTGATATTTATGGTAAACGGGCAAGTGTAACAGTTCTCCCTATTTGCCATAGCTTTGGATTTCAAGTCTTAATTATTACTTCAGTAATCGCCTCAATGTTAATTATGTTTCAATCTTTTAATGCATCTGAAGTTCTTGAAGCAATAGAATATTATAAATGCAAAGAGTTTGTTGGCGTACCTGTAATGTTTCAGATGATAGTCAACTCTCCCGATTTCACAGAACGAGATCTTTCAAGTCTTGAATCGGCTACTTCTGGTTCAGCGACACTAGCTGCAGAAATAAATAAAAAATGGGAGAATGTGGTGGGATTCAAAGTAGGTCAAGGATTTGGTCTAACTGAAACATCTCCAGTCACACATAATCAACCAAAATGGTTAAATGAAACAATACCAGAAAGTATTGGTGTACCAATTGTTGATACCGATGCAAAAATCGTAAATCCTGATACTCTCGATGAACTCCCACCTGGAGAAATAGGAGAATTACTACTTAAAGGCCCTCAGGTTATGAAAGGATATTGGAAAGATCCTGAAGCAACCGCCGCTATTTTTGTAGGAGACTGGCTCAGAACAGGTGATTTGGCTCGAATGGATGAGCGAGGGTTCTTTTATATTGAAGGAAGGACCAAAGATATGATTAAATACAAGGGATATAAAGTCATGCCAAAAGAAATAGAAGAAAAGTTATATGAACACCCTGCAATTTTGGAAGCAGGAGTAGTTTCTGCCCCAGATCCAACTATAGGTGAAACTATTAAAGCATATATAGCCATTAAGCCAGAATATCAAGGAAAAATAACAGAAAGAGATATTATTGAATGGTCAAAAGAAAAAATGGCATCATATAAATATCCGCGATTAGTAGAATTTGTAACTGTATTACCCAGGACAACTGTAGGTAAAATTTTTCGTAGAAAATTAAGAGAAAAAGCCGAAAAAGAATAATTTCATCTTTCTACAAATATTCACTTTTGGAGTGGGTGAAAATAGTAAAAAGAATAATCAAAACACCTGTCATAATAAAAACACTATAAACGTTCCATTCCACGAGTAGTCCCACGATTGGATATATAAGAGCTCTTATTAAACTCCCAAACATATTTATAGTACTAAGCACTGTAGCTCTATTTTCAGATTCAATTTGTGAATTTATTCCATCTACAAAAATCAAATACCTCGTATAACCAAACGCAATTATTGTTAGAATAATAGCAATACCTAATGGGATTATTGTAGTTACTCCTAAAAGCAAGAATGCGACTCCATTTATCAAATTGATCGAGATTAGAAATCGCTTTTTATCTTTAGACTTTTTTAATAAGAAAGGTATTGTACTAGTAAAAATAGCGTTAACAATATTCATACCTGCTAATATGAATCCGAACCATAATTGTGGGATAAGAATAGCATCTAAATAGACTTGATAAGTCCAGAATAAAAAAAATATTAATACATTAATAGGAATCCAATCAAAAGCAAGAATTCTTAATATCTTATTTTTGCGTAATTCGTTAAAGCCAGATATTATTATCCTCCAATAACTTTCCTGTTGATAGTTATTAGAAGAAATTTTTGGTTCTCTAAAAGTTAACGCTACTAAAAATGCCCCTACGTATATAAACGCTAAAGACGTCATTGCAAACTGTAAAGAAATAAAATATGCAATAATTGATCCGATTGGTGCTGATATTGTTAAGGCTACCAAATTCAACGTTCGGGATCTCCCCAATACATTTGAGAGATTTTTTTCATTATTGTAGGATTTTAAAGAAAAGTATACAAAAGTATCATTCGTTCCAGACGATAAAGCTGCTCCGAAAGCCCATAAAGTTTCTGCTAACATGAACATGATAAAATTGGGAATAATACTATAAGTCAATGCTGCACATGCTACTGAAGCAGCTGATAATAATAATGCTATCTTACGACCTAAAAAATCGGCTATTGCTCCAGAAGGAATTTCAAGAAGAACTATCATCGCGGTAAAATAACTCTGTAAAATCATTATTTGAAAAAAAGAAAGACCTCCCCAGATCGTCATGAAAGGTATATATACACCTCTAACTGTGTGTATACCTAAGATAAACGAAAAAATATAGATTTTTATAATATTTGATTTATAATTTCTTTCCATAATTTGAGTTCATATCTATTATGAAATATATGAAAGTATTTAATTTTAAAAAGTCAAGTATAAACTGAATTGTTAGTCTATATATTCAAAAAAGAAAAAATAGATGAGAAAAAAATTTATTATTTATTTCTCCATTTTAAGAAGAATAAGATCGTATTGATAAGACCTGCTATTATACCACCATAAAAACCTGCGTCAGGCCACCACTCAAATTCTGCATATACAATACCAAATGTTGCTAAACCTATAATTGCTAATAAGACTGTTGTTCCCGCAAACATTAAGCCAATTTTATCTAAATCCATTTTTATAAATCTATTTGGAACCAGATCGTTTAAAGCTATTATAATTTGTAATACTAATAATATTATCATAACGATTTGAGCAAATAGGTCACCAGCTGTAGCATACCCACAATCCAAACAGGAGTGCCGATAACTACCAGCACCCAAATAAAAGCTAGCAAAATATTGAGTTGCCATTAAAATTATCCCGATAATACTAAGTACTAGCACCAATGCAGCAAATACATCTACGTTTCTTTCAGATGACATTTTAATTTCCTCTTGAAATAATTAGTAAATTTATTTTGTAATAATGATCTTGGGATGTAGGATTATTTAAATGTTTATTTTATATTTGTAAAATACCTAAGATTCGATATTACACGCTTTTACTCTGTCTTCAGACATAATTTGTATTGTGGATTCAATAATATTGTAATTCTTAGATAAAAATTTATTAATATTTGCTATCAAATCTTCTTGATTAGTTTTTACTACATCATTATTTAGGTGAATATGAGCAGAATAAATTAGAATGTTTGGGATTATTGTCCAAAGGTGAGCATCATATAATTCAATAATTTCAGGAAAGGAAATCTTTAATTCCTCTGCGATATTCTTTATATTCATTCCTTTTGGCGCCATTTCAAGTAATACACGTACAGAATCTCTCAAGATACCCCATGCCCAATAAAGAATTACAAGAGATATACCAATACTCACAATAGGATCAAGAATTACTAATCCTGTTGACATTATGATAAAACCAGCAATTACGATCCCAATTGAAGAAGCTGCATCAGCAATCATATGATAAAATACACTTTTTACGTTTAAGCTAGAATTTTGACTGCCTTGAAGTATTATAACACTTGTGATATTAACACCTAAACCAATAAAAGCCACAATTAACATATAAAATCCAAAAATCTCTTGTGGATGTAGAAATCTCAAAATTGCTTCATAGATAATAAATCCTACAATGGGAATTAGAAAAAGACCATTAATAAATGCTGCTAGAACTTCTACTCTATATAAACCAAATGTTTTGTGATGGCAAGGTGGTTTTCGAGAAATAATAATTGCGAATAAACTAATTGATATTGCGAATGCATGAGTGAACATATGGCCAGCATCGCTAACTAAAGCAATGCTATTGGTTATTAACCCTCCTATAATTTCTAGTATCATTACAATTAAAGTAATTATTAAAGATAAAATGAGTTTCCTTTTTTCTACTGACCGGAATTGAAACAGATGATCAAAATACACACTCTTACTAGACTTTTGATTCATTTTCTCATTCTTTCTTCTCTTTTTTTCTTAGTTACACAATAAACAGGACCTTGCATCATAGTCATATAACAGCCGTTACAACTTATACATTTTGCAGGCGAAAGATCCCCTTTTTGCCAACGGTTCGGGAGATCTGGTTCATAAATTAGTGGTCTACTCAGCGAAATAAAGTCAGCGATGTTTTCCTTAATGATCCTTTCAGCAGAAATAGGATTTTTAATTCCCCCCATTGCAATTAATTTACAGTTACTCAAAAATGGTTTGATCCTTTTATTGTGTTGTAAGAAATAATTTTCTTCTTCAGATGATTTAATATTTAGACTTGGATATGTTGTTTTGCCTGATAGAGAATCTCCTCCACCTCCACTTGGTTCAATGGCATCATAACCAATTGCTGAGAGAATTTTTGCATATTCAATACCTTCTTCCAAAATTAGTCCATTTGGAATGAAATCCTCAGTTTGTAGTTTGATAGTAATAGGAAAATTGTTACCTAATTCATCTCTTAAACCATTATATATATCAATCAAGATCCTAGCTCTCTTTTGAGTATCTCCACCATATTCATCATTTCTCTTATTAGTGTATGGAGATAGAAAATTACTCAAAAAATAACCATGTGCAGCATGGAGTTGAACCATATCATAACCGCACTCATAAGCTCTTTTTGCTGTGTCAATAAATTTTTGTACAAATTCTTTTATTTCATCAATTTTTAATTCTCGGGGTGTTATATCGGTTGTTTTAGAATAAACTGGAGACGGTGCTACTGTTTCATATTTAGGATGGTATCCTAGACGACCTGTATGTGCTATTTGAATAGCAATTTTAACTCCCGCATATTCATGAACAGCTTCTACTAATTTCTTTTGACCAGGTATAAATGAGTCATCATATAAACATGCTTGCTGAGGATTAGCAGTACCCCCTGGATCTACAGCTGTAAAGCCTGATATTATTAATCCCGTACCTCCACGTGCTAAATCT
Organism: Promethearchaeota archaeon; assembly: GCA_019058425.1. Taxonomy (GTDB): domain Archaea; phylum Asgardarchaeota; class Lokiarchaeia; order Sigyniarchaeales; family SOKP01; genus Loki-b32. The sequence continues at coordinate 9,539 of JAHPYZ010000063.1, read as the reverse complement.
TCGTAAATATTAATAAGTTTGTCACCAACGTACCCATACTTTTCTGTACTTCGCATGTGGGTTGCTGATCGCACTATTCGGTTTTTAATTTGAACATTACCAATTTTTTCTGGTGTAAAAAGAGTATCAAGTTCCATATTAATCACAATTATGAATTATATACTGAAGCTATTTATTTTTATTATTATAATTTATATAATAACGGTTTTCTAAACATTGAAAATTAAATAGCTTAGATTATGACAAATATAAAGAGATGGGACGAGGATAATCATTGGGTTGAAATAGATCTAGATCGATGTATGGGATTAGGAGATTGTGCAAGTAAATGTCCCGTAGGAGTTTATAAAGTTATAAATGGTAAAGTTCATGCTGAAAAGATTGGCGAATGTATTGAGTGCGGAACGTGTCAACGTGCATGTCCATTTAAAGCAATATTGAACCACTGGGCTTGGAAATAAAAAAAAAGTTTAGGATTTTTCTAATTCTTTTAATCTTTCTGAAAAGATTTTTGCAGTTGCATCCATTTCTGATATCACATTTTTAAGAACTGGTATCCAAAAGAATGGGAGTACAATCCAAAAAACAATTGACATCATCATACCATAAACTGATCCAAATGCATCTCTTATAAATGATCCGATTAAAGGACCTACCGACCTACCGATTATATCGAAAAAATTGGCTGTCGCAAGTGTAGTTCCTCTATGTTCTGGAAGATTTAGATCTACTACAGTTGCATACCAGCTTCCGTTTACCGCCCCATTGACAAACATACCAATTATCATTAAGATTAACATGATTGCAGCTTCTGGAATTGCGAAAAGTTCACCTATCGCTATATTATCTGGTGCATTAAAAGGAATTATTAACGCAATGAAAATTAAGGGTATTGGTATTACATTTCCCAGTAGAGCTAGTAATACTCGAGCATTTCTTTTGCCTTTTTTAAACAACTTATCACCAATAACTCCAAATGCTAAAGTACCAATAAGAGTACTTATCAGTATAGTTCCTAAGAATATTAAGGATATATCTTCAGGCACATTATGAAAATCACTCATATAATAGAAGATCAAAAATAATATTATGCCTGTAGGTATTGTATCTACAAAATTAACAATTAACCAAATGTTCGACTTTTTCTTAAAAATTTCTTTTAAATCGGATTTCTTTATCCTATAAGTATACTCTACAGTATCACTTTCCTCTAAAAGCATATAATCTTTTCCAATACGGGATGGTTCTTGAAGAAAAAGAACCATTAGAGCAATAACAAATCCCAAAATTCCTATTATAAAATAAGATAATCTCCAATCTATTGGTCCAGTTATAGTAGCAGTTATTAATCCTAAAGCCATTCCTAGGAGAGATGCAATAGAAAAAAATGAGAATCCTTTAGATCTATTATCTTTGGAAATTAAATCACCCATTAGAGAAAAGACACTAGGAATTATGGCGCCAAATCCAAATCCATTCAAAGAAGTAAAGAAAAAAAAGAGATTAAATCCATTTAAGTTTGGTGTAACAAGAATAATCAACATTGAAAAAATAGAGTAGAGTAAAGTACCCCCAAGAACAATCCATTTTCTCGTGATTTTATCAGATAGATATCCAAAAATAACAATAGAAATACCTGACAGAATGGTAAAGGTAGATGTCAAGACTCCCAATTGAGCTGTTGCTCCACCAAATCCAAAATAATAAGATATAATCTCCAGATTAGGGGAAATCATATTTTGAACAGAATAGACAAGAGAAAGGATTACAATAAATAGAATAATTGAGATGAGAGATGATCTATGAAATTTATTTTTCATAATACTATTTGATTGAATTACTATAAAAAGATTTTAAGATAGTTTTATCGCTTGAACTTATCTAAGATTTGTTTAAAAATATCATATTTTACAACACCACCGAATTTTCTTAACATTTGCCCCCCCTTAATAAGTAGTGTTGTAGGAATTGTTTTAATTCCAAATCGTTGAGCTATCACAGTTGTTTCATCAACATTGATTTTTGCGAATATAAAATCTCTTGAGTATTCTTGCTGTGCCATCGCAAAAATTGGAGCGAAAATTTTACAGGGGGCGCACCAAGCAGCCCAGAAATCAATGACTAATATCTCATTAGGGAAATTTTTTAGGATATTGTCTAATTCTTCTTCATTATTAATGGTAATGGTTTCTAAAGGCATTGAATAAGACTTTAACAGCGCATCTGCTTTTCTTAGCCTTGTTTTTTCAAATTTATCATCAGACAATATTATCGATCGTATCTTTAAGAATTCTTATAAAATGTGAAAAAACCTTCTGCTGACTCTTATACTTATGATATAAGAAATTTTATTTAAACATCTGGATTACGAAAAAACTACACGATATTAGAACGGAATTTTTAAAATATAAAGAAAATAACAAAATTTAATATAATTAATTTAGAATTTAGAAGAGAGTTTTCATGAATGATAAGGAAAATATCAATGAGGTAATTAAAGTATTAAATAACAGATGTAGCGTCCGAGCATATGATCCAAGTCCATTGTCCCAAGAAGAGATAGATATGATTCTGCATGGTGCCATGCGTGCGCCCACTGCAGGAAATATGATGTTCTATTCTATTCTTGAAGTTCAGAATCAAGAAATGAAGGATAGATTAGTAAAGACATGTGATAATCAACCTCATATCGCAAAAGCACCATTAGTTCTTATCTTCCTAGCAGATATGCAACGTTGGTATGATTATTATAGAATATCAGATGTACCAGAATTGTGCGATAAACATAACTTTATTTATCGAACTCCAGAAGAATCTGATCTTCTACTTGCTTGTTGTGACGCTCTAATTGCTGCCCAAAATGCTGTTATTGCAGCAGAATCAATGGGAATTGGCTCTTGTTATATTGGTGATATTATTGAAAATATTGAAATTCATCGTGAAATGTTCAATCTTCCAAAGTGGGTGTTTCCTATAACCATGCTATGTTTTGGATACCCTAAACAAGATGTGTCCAAAAGAATCATTAGACAACGATTTCCAAAAAAGTTTATACATTTCACCAATATATATAAAAGATTTAATAAGGATGATTTCACTAAGATGTTTCAAAATTATGAAAAAGAAACTTTAGTTAAAAATGCAGAGAATCTTGGACAAGATTACTACTTACGGAAAACGGGGTCTGCTTTCTCACAAGAAATGAGTCGCTCGGTTAAAGTTGCTCTAAGAGATTGGACAGAAAAAGACTAATTTATATATCTAACTTATCTATATTAAAAATACTTAAAAGACTGTATTTTTATAATTTTACTTATAGGATATGTAAGGTATCAACCTCAATGAAGATTCATTCACTTTTTATTCTAAAAAGAACTGGTGCATGTATATTTCATAAGAATTTTACAAATGATTTTGATAATATCGAAGTTAATTTAGTAACTCCTTTCTTTTCAGCTATATTTTCGTTTTCTGAAAATGTTATCTCAAGAAAAACTCCCGAAATTCTTGAAATGAGAGAATTGAGGTTTGTTTTCAAAGTTCATCGAGATTTAATCTTTTCAATTTTATCAGATTCGACTATGAGTCTTTTATTTGTTACTACACGTTTAGAAAGAATAGTTGATGTTTTTTTAGAGGAATATCCGGATACTACAAAAATTAAGGATTATCAACAAATTGAAAACCCAAAATTCGCTAAAATAGTTGATTCAATAGTCGCGGGAGAAGATGAGATATATTTGAGTCAGACTTTTTACACGAAAGTAATTGATGTTTTTGAAGGACTAATAAGTGATAATGAGATTGTTGGAGCTGCACTTTTAACTACAAAGGGTAATACTATATATACTTCTTTACCTAATGAGATATTAGTTAATTCTTTGAAAGAATTAGAGATTAGGTTTATGATTGGTGCTTTAAACCTTCCTGAAATGTACTATGGGCTTGAGACTGGACAAAAAGTATTTTCCAGAATAGTAGATATTCCTTGGAAATTAGATCCTCTATTAGTTGTGGTCCTTTATGATAAAACGGTACCCTTAGGAATGGCAGAATTAAATTTAACTAGATTAGCAAAAAGAATTACTAATATAATATAAAACAACTAATAAAAAAAGAAATAAAGAGAAAAAAATAAAATTTTAACCTATAAAGTAGAAATACAAGCATCCTATACCTATAATGAAAGCCAGAACTGCCCAAAAGTACCTAAATGCTTTTGAATAATTTCTGTGTCGCGTTCCTGATTCAGACCAGATCGTATCTACTTGAATATATGGACTTGGTCCTCTCCGGTACCACCCTTTAATTCTTACTCTTTGACCAATTAACTTATTAACCGTTCTAAGGGAGAATATAAGGTCTGCTATTCCAATACCAAATCTATAATCTACATACATCAAACCTGTGTCGTCTTGGAAGTACATATCTTCACTGAAATAATATCCTGGAATCCCTTTCCCAACAATTTTTCCCTCTATAAAAGCTGGAATTGTACGTATAGGGCTGACCTTCACGTTGGTAACAAGATCTAACACTTTTTTATCTTCAAAACCACCTTTATACATATATCTCGTTTTTATTATAGACATAAAACCTATAATATAAAATCCAACAGCCCATACAAGCCACATATTTGCATAAATAGGGGAGAGAAGAGTAAGAGTGTAAAACCCTACAAGATCAAATATCCATACAATAGTTATTCCTAGTAAGGCTATGAACACAAGGGTAGGAAGTGCTTTCATAAAAATATCCCATAGAAATTCATCCCACATTGATTTGCCAGCTTGTTCTTCTTTTAATCGTTTTGCATCAGAGAAATTAATCTCTGGTTGAATTCCATAGATATCACATAACATATTCAACCGCATAATCCTTTTTGCTGGTAATGGATGAGTTGAAAACATTTGATAATATTTAGCCCATGGATTGTATAAATCCCAAGCAGCAGCTTTTTGAATCGCTTCCATTGAGAATGATTGTGTAGTTCCAACGCTGATAATACCTAATCCCTTTGCAGCGCTCGGATCAAAAATACCTAATCCTCTAAGTGCTCGTACTCGTGATTTCTTTCTCTCTTCGAGATTGCCATCAACTAATAATCCATACGCTATTTTAACAAGCCCAGTTGCTAGTGCGTTTGGATCTTCTAAAACTTCCGCACTATGCTCATCGGCATAATATTCACGAATCCTACTGATTATCAGGGATATTAAATAGCTTAAATAGTAACTTATAAATGACAAAACAGCAATAGCAATTAATGCAAGTCGAAGATATGAAGCCTCATCACTATCACTTCTACTGCCCCTTGAGAAATAACTGGCATAATATGCCCATCGGGCAATTGTTAATAGAAGTAATGGTATTGCAAATACAATAGTCATTAAAATGAAATCTGAATGAACTACATGTCCTAATTCATGGGAAAACACAGCATTTTGTTCCTTCTTATTTAAATATTTTAAAATTCCGTCCGTAAGTACGACTCTAGCAGAATTTTTACTCCATCCGAATGTGAAAGCATTGGGGTTGAGATCATGAATTATACCTAACCTAGGCATCTTTATGCCACGAAATGCAACTACTTTATCAAGTGAATCTGCGAGATGGGGAAATTCTGCTGCAAATTGTTCATATGGAATCCAATCTATTCTATAAAGCCAACCTACTATTAGGGGAGAAATTCCATATTGAAATAATAACATACCAACTGTGATTGCAATCATGATAATTAAGCCGAAGATGGATGATGGTAAAAACCAGACGCCTATCACAAACACAACAGCATACATCAAAGCAAATAAGGAAGTCATGGCAAGTCCTGAAGCTAATCTTAATCCTATAATATACCACCTTTAAATTTCGTTAAATTATTTTTTTTAGATTTTATAAAAAGTTTTGTTCATGTTATTGTACGAAGACACACCTATAAAAACTTTTTAACTAAAAATTAAAATCATTAGATAGATTATAACAAATAAATTATATTCACTTTCAAGAATTGACTTAACGTGTATGATGTCATTATCATTGGAGCAGGAATCGCTGGCGCAACTTTTGCCGCGAAAATTTCAAAATATGCAAAAACACTCTTAATTGAGGCTCAAGATTACCGAAAAGAAATTCCGATAAGAACTAACGTATTTCCCGAACACAATCGACCTTTTATCAAGGAAGAAATCGATTGGGATAATAAAAATATCTTTCCTTGCCTTCATACTAAGACTAATTATATGAGTGATGAGTTTAATGGTGTTATTGATGCAAATGAGTTTGGAATACCTTTGGGAAACATCTGTCATACTGAAAATATAATCATAGAACTGATCAATCAGTTTGAACAACAAGGAGGCACATTCAATTCAAGTGAAAGAATTTCAAAAATTAATAGAAAAAGTGATTCTTTAGAAATAATTAATGATAAAGGTGAATCATATAATACAAATTTATTAGCACTTGCCACAGGTTCACGTGGATTCGATTTGCAACGTTCCTTAGGATTTGAAACTCCGGACCATTATACTGGGGCATTAATCCATTTATTTGGACCTGAAGATAAAATAAATGAAAATTTAGAATATAATTATGTTTTTCACATAAATCCCAAGATTTCGACAAATGGACCTTTTTATTTTAATAAAGGTAAAGGGAGAATAGCGACTGGATTTCTAGGGAAAATAAATGAATCTAAGGAAGAAATACTGTCTAAACTTGATAGAATTTTAAAAAATTATAAACCTATTCAACCTTTTGTTAATAGCTTGAAATACGACTTATCTTCGGCTGTTGTAGGAGAAATATCAAAACATCCCATTAAAAGTTTATCGAAGGATAGAGTGCTTGTTCTTGGTGAGGCAGCGGGATTAGTTACTGCCTTTTTTTATGAAGGTATGTTACCCGGAGTAGCGAGTGGTGATATTGCAGCAAAAACAATAAAGCAGTTATTGGAAGATGATTGCAATTTTAGCCGATTAGAGCTAAACAAATATGATCAGGAAGTGAAGAGAGTTCTCTTTACCTATTTCAAGAATGGAAATGCCCTTGAATATCTTATTTACAACGAAGGTTCCCATGTCAAGTCATTGTGGCGTTTATATACAGAGTTACTTAAAGAAAATAAATTAGCGAGAAAATACATTTATGAAGCATATATAAACCAAGACCTTTCTACACATAATACAAGTAATGACAAATATGTAGGGGAAAAATGGTTTGGAAAGCTTCCTGCTCTTTCAAAAATAACTTTAAGTCCTAAATTCTTTAAGGCTTTGTTAATGTGAAGATATGGCTTCTTCTTTTCTAGTTTCAATCTTTTTTATTAATAATAATGAAATTCTACCAATTTGTGCTTTTAAGGAAGCTTTTATATTATATTCTTTATAAATAAATCTAAATAACAACGATAATGAAATATATGTTCCTAGTACCGCAAACCAGATGGTTATCGCATTTAATCTATCTAAAAAGATAAAATAAATGACGTTATGAGAGAAATAAATTGTTAATGAATAAAATGAATAGAAGTAGAAAAATCTATAGCTTTTTTCAAGTTTAAAAACCTCAAATTCTTCGATAATTAATAGTATTGAAAATATAGTCAATAGAATACCTAAAGAATAAATCATTGATGAAAAGGTTCCATGGCTTAAGAAAGAAGGAAAGGAAAAAGAAGCTCCAAATATTATTAAAATTGACCCAATAATTAATGACGGAAGCCACAATTTATTTTTAAACCCTAAAAGTCTTTCATTTTTATCATTACTTAGAGATATTTCATATATAACATCTCCTATTACTGTTCCGATTAAAAAGAAGCTAAAATAGTTAAGAATGGGATGCAAACCTACCTCATTATATAAAATGAAATAAAGAATTCCAAAAATGTTGAAGTGACCTTCATAATATGTGAGAAATGAAAGAATAAAATAGTGTGCAATCCAAACAACTAGAGCAAATATTAATCTGAATAGCTTTGGAGTTTTAAAGAGAGGATAAATTAAAAACATTGATGCTGCTATCGTAAGTGGCACAAACCATTTCCAAATGTTTGAAGGATCTAATGTCCCAATTGCTGTGGCACTATTATAGAACAACGCAGCAAATAAAATGAGTAAAGCCCGAATTAAGTATTCTTTTTTAGCTAGCTTTTTTTTATTATGAGTTTCAGCTTTAGTAAGCCTACTTCTGAAAAATATTACAGCACTTAATCCTGAAACAAATAAAAATCCACCTGCAGCTATATCCCCAAGTATTGAATGAATAAACGATGTTAACCAATAATCTTCAGGTCTAACCCACCACGAAAGCATATGCGCTAAGACCATTAAAACAATGCAGGCTCCGCGAATTGTATCTATACTCTTTATTCTCTTCATTAGATGATCTTAAGACTTAATAAACCATTAAATTATAGTTTTCTTAAGTGAAATAATAAATTAAAGGATTTTCCAATAGGTCCCATTTTCTAAACTAAAAAAGAGTCTTAAATAAAGAGAATAAAATAATTATATCCTAATTAAAATTTCTTATTCATAGGTCAGAAGCGGACAAACAACTTTTCCACTGGTTTTAAAAACTTCAAATTCTTCTTTTGTTATTATTTTACCTTGCATATCACAAGTGGAACAATTCCACTCATATATTTTTCGATCATCACTTTCAACAATAACACCAGTGTTAAAGTTATGCTTCACACCACATGTAAATTTTTCCAAATTTTTCACCAAAATTTTTTTTTTGAACAAACCTCCAGATTAATTTTTAATTATCTGAACGAATTATCAATTATTTATTTGTTTATTAATTATAATATCTATTTTAACTATTTAAAACTTTCCCCATAATTTTCCCACATATGTAAATGACGTCACGACAAAAAAGAAGATTGCAAAAAAAAGGAAAAAGTGAACAAATCTTTATGGAATTGCCCTTTTATTGAACAAAACTAGCATCTAAAACCAAAGATTTTTAAAAGAAAAAATTCAATTTTAAAGAATGTTCAGAATTTTAGACTAACTGTAGTTAAAAAATAAAAATTATACTTTAATGAAATCAGAAATAAACTATTTATTTAGAAAAACCGAAATTATATTATTTCAAATTATTATAAAAGTGTTTAAGAATGTCAAATCCAGATGTTAATATATATAGAGAATTACAACAACATTTTGATACTTTCCCTGTAGGTTATCCTCCGACAGAATCGGGGGTGGAAATACGTCTTTTAAAAAAACTCTTTACCCCCGAAGAAGCAAAAATAGCTTTACATTTGAAATTTGCTCATTCGTTTGATGAATTTGAGCCCTTTGATAAAATTTATGAACGTTTAAATTCAGAGGGTCTTACATATTCAAAAGATGAATTAGAGAATCATCTTGATAATTTAGCAAAAAAGGGGGCTATTAAGTCATTGAAAAAAGGTGATCAAAAGACATATAGTGCTGCTGTGTTCATAATTGGGATGTTTGAGTATCAGGTGAATAAAATGACAAAAGAGTTTGCTGAAGATACTAAAGAATATATGCGGGATGTTC
>JAHPYZ010000126.1 GCA_019058425.1 Promethearchaeota archaeon | reverse complement strand
CTTCAGCATTATTCGTTATTGCCCATTCTTGTTCAAGAAATCGTTGTAACCCATTTAAAAAATCATTCAAATTATCTATGCCTGTATCATCAAATTCTTTCCCAATAGTCCGTCCTATTTTTGTGAGGATTGCTCCTTTTTTATCGGGAGGGAGGGATTTCTGTAAAGCATACCAAAGTTTGAAAAATGTACTATATGGAACAGTTTCAAATTGAGAAGGTAATTTATTTATTTCATCTCTTGTTAAAAGATCCATTCTTTTTCACCACTTTTTTTCAATAAAGATATCATTATTTTATGTTTTGATTAATCCATTGTCTAAAAATTTTCGATAACTTTTCCAGCTTGTAGTATCTTGTATAAGATCTTGCCATTATCTTCTATTTTCTCAACACAAAAGGTTTGAAGTAAAAAATCCATATGGTATTTAAATATATTTTCACTTTCTAATGTTTTATTTTCAATCAATTGATTTATTAGAATATCTTCTAAGATATCTTCATTCTCGTCTAAAAGTTTCAACATTTCCCGTCGAATAGGGTGATTAACTGCTTTTATGTGTTGAGCATGTCCTACTTTTTTTGGTTCTTGCATTTTTATTCACTTATGTATAGTATTTAGGATTAGTTTATATTAAGAAAAAAGATAGAGAAATAAAATCTTCAGATTTTAGAATATAAAAAAGCCATTTAAAGTGATTTAAAAATATCAGAGTTACAAGTAAAAAGATTTTAAAAATTAAATTACAGTATCTTATTCATTTAAGAAGCCACTTAATTGTAATCAAATTTCAGGTTGTAAAAGAGCTAGAACAATTTTAGTCATCATTTTAACAAAATCCTCTTCTGTTCCAAATGTATCATCGACGAAAGTATGTCTGTGGATCAAAATATCTATTATTTTGAACATTTGAGTTTCTTTACCATCAAGGCTTAGTCCTTCTTTAGGAAATTTTTTGAGTAATTTCCGAAGTGGCTTCAAAAAAAGTTCTGTTTGTGCTTTCAATTGTTCCTTAGTTGCTATTTGGTCTTTTATCTTCATATATTCATCAAGTTTTGACAAGAATTCTACTTGTAAAGCAAGAATAAAGTCTCTTTCCTCACTGTGTATTTTAACAAGTGCAAGAATTAATGCTTTCAACGCATCAGTAATAGTATCGTATTCATATTCAAGAGAATACCCATATTTTTTTAATTTTGCGTTATAATCGGATACTGATACTTCACCCAATTTCCTAAGAATTGATAATTTTCCTTGAGGAAAATGATAATATAATGTTCCTATACTTACTTCAGCTTTGGATGCAATCTCATTAACATATGTATTACCAAAACCTTTTTCTTTAAACAATGTTACTGCGATTTCGATTATTTTTTCTTTTGCTGTACCTCTCTTCATAATTAGACAAAATATTTAGACTTATATCTATATTATGACTGAACTTTTATTTATACTTTTCGAGTCGAGTCGAATCGATAGCTTTAAATAATATAAATTATATTTTAATTATGAATTTTTAAATCGAGTCGAGTCGACTCAAATAATATCGAGGTGATTAAAATAAGCGAGCCTAAACGTATTAGTACCACAATTTTAATTCGAAAGATTGTTGCAGTAGTTCTTATAATGTGGGTTTATTATAATTTGATGTTCTGGTTTATTTTGCCGGAGGTCTTTACTAATCCTATTACTCTTACTGCATTATTCATTTATTATATAGTAGGAACTATAGATGTTATGATACGGCCTCTTCCCGATAAAATCAAAATTACAAATGTAGAGAAAGTGATATCAATCATGGGTTTATTAACACCATTTTTACTAATTCTGGCTTATATTGAAAATAAATTCGTAATTACTCCATTTATTTCTTTTTGGAATTCCCCCATTGTCGCATATATAGGGATCGCATTTTTGATTATTGGAGGGATCATCATGGTAACAAGTAGAATCCAACTTGGAAAATATGGAACACCAGTAGTTCATACAGGAGAAAAGCATAAGTTAGTAACTAAAGGATTATATAAAATTGTGAGGCATCCTATGTATTTTGGGGCTACATTCATGATGCTAGGACCATATATTGCTTTTAAGAGTATGTTTGTATCGATAGCTATAGTGTTTTTATACATCCCACTCATGAAAGCAAGAATAAGTATAGAAGAAGAAACTTTGATAGGCACATTTGGGGATGATTATAGGAATTATATGAAGCGAACAAAAAAATTAATTCCACTTATTTATTGAATCTTAATTTTTTTTTTTTGATTAATAATAACTAAGGTTTGTTGAAAATATCAAACCGAGAATAATGTCCACTAATATCTAAGTTTTGGCGTTCTTGGATTGCTAATAATGGATTTATGTCAGCATAGAGAATTCCTTCTTTATCTATTAAAGGACCAGCAACAATCTTTCCAGTTGGATCGACAATCATTGAACCACCATTTTGCCAACTTTCAGCACGATTCTCCATAATACTTATCATAGGGAAATCAGATTCATCCAAATGGGAAAAATCAGTTGATCTTAATAGCCCCGAAGTAGATGTTACCCATGATCTTCCTTCAAGAGCGATAAAACGAGTGATATCTTGAGTTGTGCTTATACTGCCAGGCCATACTGCAACATGCAGGATTTCTTCTTGAAGATGTAAAGCAGCACGAGCTAAAGGGAGCCAATTTTCCCAGCAATTCAACCCCCCTACTTTGATATTTTTCAAATCATATGTTTTTAGTCCTACTCTATCACCATCAGCCCAAACTAGTCTTTCTTCATATGTTGGTTTAATTTTACGATGTCGACCCAGTATATCACCATTTTGACCAATTGTTAAGAGAGTACAATATATTGAACCTCCAAATTTTTCAGCAATGCCACCCATCATCATTATCTTTAGTTTTTTGGCTAAATTTTTCATCTCTTTGATAATTTCACTAGTATCTAATTTGATTGCTTCTTGCCAATACTTTCCATATACTAACTTTTGGTCTGCATCATTAAACTTTGCTCCTCCTGAAGGTGACACCCACTGAGGATAACCAGGAATTAAAGTTTCGCCCCAAGTAACTAGATCAACATCGTTAGATTTCGCTTCATTAATTTTTTCTGCTAGTTTTTTCCATGTTCTTTGAGCATCAAGGAAAATAGGAGCAATTTGAATACTTGCAATTCGTATCATAACTTAATTAAGTAAAAAGAAAGTAAAAAATTTTTCTTGAAAGCCAATTTTCATATTTCAAATCTAAACATAAACCAATTTATATTTTCTATATTTAATCCTTTTTTAGGAGTTCTTCTAATATCTCTACAACATCTTTAACAAATTTCAAGCATCTATTTTCAAGTAATTCGTTCTGCGTGAAATAACCCTTAGTTCCTAATATATTAAGATCGCAGTCAAGTAATTCTTTACATATTACGGATTTATTGATATCTTCAAATCGCTGAGAAAATTCTCTTATGATTTGAGCTGTTTTTCCTTTAGCTTCGATAACCTCATTTGTACCCATACCATATTTTAAACCAATTACCATATATCCTCCAGTTACAGCGCCACATGTTCGACCAAGCCCTCCCATTCCACCCCCAAAACCAGTAGCTAATTTTAAAGCTTTATCTCGATCTAATCCATATTTAGTACTGTATGCACTTAATACAGCTTGAGTACAATTAAAATTACCTTTAAAATATGATAAGGCTTCTTCTATTCTTGACATTTTTCCATTCTAAGCAAATTTAATTCTGTTTAATTATTCTTAATTTTCGCCCACTTAAGTGGGTTTGATAAAGATTCAAGATTAAGAAATTAAGTTTTACAAGGAAAGCTACTTATTTATAGTTTAGAATATTGAACTACATTTGAAGTACAAATACTTTAAAGAACAATTTTATTTTCAAACCTGATTTTGATTGAAAAATCAGTAAATTACATCCAAGTCCTTATTGTAAATATAGGATATTGTAAAACTCTAATTTTTTACTTTTTCTGAAACGAAAGGTAAAAAATAAAAGGATAAATACGACGTATATACCTGATAAGTGGGAAAGGGGGGCTTCGAACCCCCGACCTCACGGTTATCAGCCGTGCGCTATACCAGGCTAAGCCATTGAAGAGATGCTTCGAATAAAAGAATCCACTCTCCCAAGCTGCTTTCCCATTTAAAGATTAGTAATAAATTCTATAATACTTTAAAATATAAAAATTAAATTAGTATTTATCATCGTACAATTTGATTGAATAATTTAAATAAAATATAACTAAAAAATTTTTTGACAATTTGAAATATAAAAATCAGATTTACTTTTACAAGAAGTAAATTGCATGAAAAAATTTTTAATTCTTTTCGAAAATCTGCTTTAGAGGGCTGGACTATACTTTTTCCAATTTATTTTTCAAAATTTCCAGTTTATTACTCAAAATTACATTACAGGAAACTTCAAAATTATAGACAGTTCTATGATATGGTGCTAAAAATGACATATGCCTACCTTAAAAATCTAAAACCTCAAAATAAGGAGGATGATTAAAAAGGTTCTTATTTCATAAAATTTGAAATATGAAAACCTTTAAATATTCGTTTATCCTATTATATATTAAGAAATGACAATTGATGAAGATACTGAACTGAAAAATCACCTTTTTAGCAATAAACTACGAAAATATGAGAATAAAATTGTGAAATTTCTTTTGGATATTGCTGAAAGTAAACACGTCAATCCCAAAATATCCACAATATCCTCTTATTTACTGATTCATGGGAAGTTAACCCAAAAGGATTTAAAAGAGTTAACAGGATTCTCGATGGGCTCAATTTCTACCTTTTTATCCGTTATGACAGGTACAGGTGCTTTTCAAAAAGAACGAATTCCTCATACTCATACATTTAGATATTCATACTCAGGTAAACTTGAAGATCTTACCACCAAAGGTGTAGAAATCGCATTAAGTAGTTTTGATCCTCTGGAAACATATTTAAAAAGTAAAAGGAAAGAATTAGAAAAAAGTATTGAACTAAATCTAAAAGGAGCACAACATCTTACAAATAGAATTGATGAACTGCTTGAAATTTTTGAAGTATATAAGGTATTGTTCCCTTTATTTGCAAAAACTTCAACCAATGAATCAACGAAAGAGATTTCTTCAAATTCTTTCAATCTGATTAAGAGCGAAGAGGAAGTGAGAAAAATTCCTTTTGATCCAGAAATTTATGTAATAGAAGATGATTTGCTAAATCAACTTACCTCATCTCCAATGTTTTCAAGTCGTGATCAAATGTTCATTAGGATTTTCGGGTATTTTATTACAAGAAAATACCTTACACAGAAGAGATTACAAAGGGTTACAGGTTTGTCAGCTGGAAAGATTTCTGAGGTAGTAAATTCACTCCTAGAAGATGGATTAATAGAGAAATCAGATGTCTCACCGAAAGGTAAAATTACTTATAGTGCTGAATCTGCGGGAAAACTCCTCCTAAAGTTTTCTAGAGCCGTATTCAGTAGGATGGCAAAATGGGAAGATGATTTAGAGAAAATGAGAAGGGAAATGGAAAGCAATCAAAAAAATTTGAAGTCATTAAATGGATATTCAAGAATTTATAAAATAAATGAATTCCTTCTAGAGATAATATCTAGATACAAAATTTTTATTGATATGGTCGATAAAGTTCTTGAGACTTAAAGAACTAGAAATTGGTTTTATCCTCAAAAGTTTACATTCTGATAAGATTTTTTCTTGGTAAGTTTTGAATTCTTGGGTCATTAATAAGAGAATCTAAAGTTTGTATAAACATCTCTCGATCTTCCTTTATATTTGAAGAGTCTATTGTACAATAATTAGATACATGGTCATTAAAGACTTGAGAAGAGACATTTTCACCTAAATTAGCAATAATATCCCTCTCTTCTTTTATATTTTCTAATGGGTTTAATAATTGAAATTCTCCAGACTTCCATTCATCCCAAAGAGGAGTACCAGGCAAAATATTCAATGTTCGGAATCTAAAAATGGTTGGATTTATTTCAGTCAATACTCTTGCTGTCTCCTTTACATGATCCTCCGAAAACTTATGGCTGCCTAATCCTAATATAATGTATAATGATAGTTGAATTCCCGCATTCAAAATTTTCTTTCCAGCTTTAATCATAGATTCCGCGTTTGTTCCCTTTTTCATAATTCTTAATATTGTATTTGAACCACTTTCTAAGCCCATATACACAATATCTAATCCTGCACTGGCTAATATTTTTAATTCTTCATCAGATTTTCTTAATACATCTAATGCTTTAGCATAACAGCTTACTCGAGGAACATTTCTCAGTTTAACTCTTACATATTTGATGATTTCGGCTAAATATTCAGTTGGTGCAGATGTTGGATTTCCTCCTGCAAGAAAAACAGGAAAACCATGATAATTCGATTGAGCATATTTATCAATATCATTTTTTACATCTTCTAAGGGACGGATGGCATAATCTTGAGTAACCCCATAAACACCCTTATAAGTTCCGCAAAAACGACAATTATTCCATGAACAACCACCAGTAACAGGGATTAAGACAGAATAAGCCTCGACTGGAGGTCTAATTACAATCTCAGAAGCAGGAATTTTAGTTAACATAGAATATTTCAATATACATAAATTTAAATTCTAAAATCAAACTTATTGGTTTATTAAATCAAAATAGATTTTTAGATATTATTATTATAATTTACAAGGATTTGATAATTGAAAAATAAGAAGAAGGTTGAATCACATGTTCAATTG
>JAHPYZ010000062.1 GCA_019058425.1 Promethearchaeota archaeon | reverse complement strand
TTATTATGTAAGTTTTAATTATATTTAAGTATAGGAATCTTGCTTAAAAAAGCTAATTTTTCCTATTTTATTATAAAAAAGTAAATACAATAAAGAAATAGACTGATGGAAAAGATAATATATCGCCATTATCGAAAGGGAGATGATTATCAGTTAGCCGATTTATTTAACTTAGCTTTCCAACAAAATGGTAGTGGGTTTATAAGGACCCCTAATACTTGGAACTGGAGATTTGTTCAATCTCCCGGATTTGAGCCAGAAATGTGTCAAATTGCTGAAGATATTGATAATCAGAAAATTGTAGGGGCTATAATTGTTAATTTAATAGAGACGGTACCTATTGGCCAGAAAAAATATTTAATAGGGGATATCAATGATGTTTCAACTCATCCAGATTACATAAGTAGGGGAATCGCAACAAAATTAATGGGAATGTCAGTTGATTATATGAAAATGAAAAAATGCGATTTTTCAATACTTTCTGCAGGATATGAGGGTTTTGCAAGAAAAAAGATTTATCAAAGATTTGGTTTTTTTGACGTTGACATCGGAGTTCTTTTCATCCAATTCCCAAATGTAATACAACTTATTAAAAATGTTTATGCCCTTACTCCTATTTTTCCAGTTTTTTTGGCTTTTTCCTATTTACCTAGATTTTTAAATAGGTTAAAACTCAAATATAATCGCCTTTTTAAAGATTATTCATATCAAATTAATCACAATAAGAAGCATTTTGAATACATGGAAGCGATAAATAAAATCTATCCAAAGTATTATGAAGGATTTCCAGAATATACTAAGAGGAAATTTACCTGGGCAAGAATAAAAGTCCCGGTTGTAAAACAAAAGCCAACTTATATAATTATTAGAAAAAAAGGAAAGATAATAGGAGGTTCAGTAATAACCTCACAGAATATTTACTCTTTTAAATTTGGCATAAAGATAAGAATGGGGTTAATACATGAGATATTTCTAGACAAGAGCATATTTGATAATTCTCGAAATCTGGTTCTCAGTTATATCTATTTATTAGATAAAATTATAAAAGCTGCAACACGGAGATTTTTAGCGGTTTTAATGTATTTATCACCATTGAAAGATAAAGATTTGAATAATGCCTTTATTAAGATGAATTTCTTAAAAATCAAATCTAATGTAACAATGATTAAAGAAATGAAGGCAAATTTAGAGTTCCCTCAAATTAAAGCACCTCTTTTTGTACCAACATATGTAAGTTTTGGTTTTCCTTAAGAAGACATAAACATAAATATTCTATTTTCAACATTTATTGTAACTAAGATTCAACCAAAAAATTATCATTTAAGGAGAGGATTTTATGGGAAAAGAAGTAGATAAAGCCAAGGAGGTATTTAAAGATGCATTTGATGTGCTTAGTGATTATTTCGAAGAAAAAAGGTCTGACACTGTTTTGGAAGAAGAAAAGAAAGCTAAAAAAGGTAAAGTAGCCTTAGCTAAATTCTCTAAAGGTTTAATTGGCAAAACAGATAAGATTAATTTTAGAATATTAATAGGTCAGAAAAAAGAAATGGGTGATTCCATTTATGAAGCTATTTATTTAAGTGATAAAAAAGAACCTAAAATTTTTGTATATGAGGTAAATAAGGGTAAACCATGCAATACAATCTTAACAAATTTTAAAGATGAAGATTGGAATGGATATAAAAAACTCAAAAAATACAAATCTCTAACTAAATTCTTAGAAACTACTTATGATAATGGAGTGTATTATAAAGGAAAAAAGGAAAAAAAGGAAGATGCGTTAAATAGATTAATAAAAGGATTGAAAAGATCTTTAGAAGCAGTTGAGGACGACGAAAAAGCAAAAAAGGGAGATTCTAGTCCAATTGCAAAGAAAATTGCTAAGGTTGTGGCAGTTGCTGCGGTAACTACAATTGTTTCTGCAGTACTAACTCCTGCGGCAGGTGTAATAGCACAGGAAATCGCTGGTGGAGGTTCTATAACAGGTGATGTATTAGGTTCTGCTGCCCAAGCAGCTGGAGAAGGATTAAAAAGCTTAGTGGATCCAACAAAACTGGTAAAAAAAGGAATAACTAAAGCAATAACAAAAGGAAAAGATATACCAGGTACTGACAGATAGTAAATTTGATAATAAGTTTCTTATATTATTGTTTTTTCTTTTTCTTGATTCTTTTAAATTAAAAAGTAAAACCATATGGTTAGCACATTGCAATTTAGTCAATATTTTAAAGAAAAAAATGTTCAGATAGGTTTACTTTTATATGCTATAATTACACCTGTTGTTTATTTTACTACTTTTGAATTCATTTCTGGCTATTTACTAGGAGCTGATCTTCAATTCTTCCTTGGATTACTTTTTGGAGTCATTTATGCATTAAGAAAAAAAACAGATGATCAGACCTACTTGAAATGTGGTTTAATAGTTGGAATTATTGGAGGTGTTCTTTCTGCATTTATAATATCTTTAGGATTTACTCTAGTATTTCTATGGATCATTATTGACTTTTTCGCTTTTTTCGGTTATCTCCTCATAACTGCTATCGTTATTGGTTTATTAATCGGTGGAATTATAAGCTCTTATTTCATGTATACTGAATTGAAGGGAGACAGAGATGAAGGAGAGGATCGTATTGATGATGATTTCTATAAAGACTTAATTGAAGATAATAAGAAATAACTAATTTAATATATCTTTATTTTTGAATCCGAATCAATCTTAAAACTTAAAAATTGGACTCTATAAGACATTAATTTAATTTTCCTTTATATCTAATTAAGTAAAATGATAATTTTAGAGGAATAAAATGAGTAAAACTATTTTATGGCACTATGATGATTTTATTCAATCAAGAAAAGATAAACTAATTAATATGCTGATAAGTGAAATTATATTCTTAAAAACACGATTTAAGAGGGTAAAGAACAAAGAAGAAATCTTATATCTTAAAACAGCACTAGATAAATTGGACTACCTCTTAAATAAATTAAAAGAAAATAGTATTGAAATACCTGAGAAGGATTTTGAAACTATAACTATGATGATTTATCATATTTTCAAGGAAATTGCCATTAAGTTAGAGTAAATAGGCAAATAATTATTTTGTACAGAAAAAAAATAAAGAAAAAATTTAAAAAAAAAAGAGTAATTTTTAAAGAAAAACTACATTTTTATCAAAGCACTAAAGGCATCAATAAGAGATTCTTTTCTGGGCATCCCTTTTAATAATTCTTGTTTAACTCGTTCAGCTAGGATTTGAGGTGTCCAACGATTACCATCATTAATGATTTCGTTCACAGTATGCCAACCTTGATAAACCCAACATCTATCACCAGCAATTCTAAACACTTCGCCCGTTATTTTAGTTGCTTTATCTGACGCAAGGAATACAATCATAGGAGCAAAATTAGCTGGATCAAATACATCAAAACCTCTCTCATCAAGTCTACTCATAGTCTCTGCAAATTTTGGAGTTGCATCAGTAGTTAATCGTGTGCGAGCAACAGGTACTACACAATTTACTGTACAATATTTTCCTCTCTTATTTTCCATAGCCGCTACTACTGTGAATGCTGCTATACCCGCTTTAGCAGCCGCATAATTTGTTTGTCCCATATTACCAAGAAGCCCAGCATCTGATGCGGTATTAATAATCCGACCTGGAAATTGGAGTTTTGGATCATCTTTAACTAGCTGTCTAAAATATGCATTCGCATGACGAGTCATATTAAATGTCCCTTTTAAATGGACAGCAATAACAGCATCCCATTCCTCTTCTGACATATTCACAAGCATACGGTCTCGAAGAATCCCCGCATTATTTACCAAAATATCTAACTTGCCAAATTCAGAAATAGCTTGATCAACCATAGCTTTGGCTTTATTAAAATCTGTAACAGAATCATAATTGGCAACTGCTTTAACTCCTAATTTTTCTACCTCAGCGACAACTTCGTCAGCAACTCTAGTTGGTTGACCAGAACCGTCAAATCCTGCGCCTAAATCATTTATCACTAAATTGCAGCCTTCCTTTGCCATAGCTAAGGCTTCTTCTCTACCCAAACCACGTCCAGCGCCAGTAATAATAGCAACTTTACCATCTAACATTCCCATAATAATTTTAACTCTTTTAATTTATTTTTAATATTTTTAGTTCAAAATTTTATGTGCTAAATAATATGTACTAATAAAAAATTATTTCTAAACTTAAAGATTTTTTTAAATATCATATTTCTAAAGTATCATAAGTGTTTTAACTGGAAAGACTATGAACTTGTTTACTCATGTGTTAACTGGTGTGTTCATTCAAATTTTATGTTTTATATTTTTTTCTTTTCCATTTAACTTTATACTCACCATAATCATTGCCTTTGTATCCCATTTTATAGTTGATGCTTTTTCAAAAATTACATATCATACTCCTGCACCACATTGGGATGATAAATTCTGGGTTTCTTGGAATATTGGCATACGTGTTGTTGGTTATAGTGCAATAATTCCTTTTTATCCTTATTATTTAGGAATGATATTTGCCAATTTACCAGATATTTGGGACTGGGCTATTGTAAGACGAATCCAAAAGAGAAGAAATGTAAATGGAAAAATAAATTACTATCGGAATAACTTTTTCCATAGGATTATATATAAAATCAGAGAAAAAACCCTTTTTTGGCTTCCTAATTGGATCCATGAAAAGAAAGCAATTATAGTAGAAATTTTGATAGATTTTGCTTTAATTATTGGTATAATTTTTTTAAAGATTTAAACTCTTTAAAATATAGCAAATGGGAAATACAGAAACAATCTGAAGATCCAAATTTATTAATATGGCCATCTGATTTGTTTAATAATTCATTCACTATTAAACATTCCATTTTTTGAAGAGAAGGAATTAGATATATACAATAAACTAAAACAAATTTGTTATTAAGCAAATAATCGATGTGCCAATGAATCTTCTTACTTTCTGAAGGAGATACATGTCTTTTCACTCTGTTTATAAGTGTTGTGGAGCCAGAATTTCCCATAGCTGACCCTATATACAAATAAAAACCTTGTTTAAACTTAATTCTACCAAGAGCACCGACAAGAAGTTCAATGTGCTTTTGTATATAAACAACTAAGATGTAAGAACCCTTCATTTACCTGCAATTTTTCTTATGATCCTGATAACATCCATCACATAGGTATTCTCCACATTTTTTACAAATGTTAGCACACTCATCACATACAGGGTTAAAACAATCGACACATTCGTAAATGTCTCCTAATGTATTTTCACCACAATTTTCGCAAATTACTTCTTTACTCATTTTAATCATCATACCAATTTTTCAAAATAATATTGCTTAGAAAGTGATTATTTATAAAAACTTCTTTTATTATATGATAAATAAATCAAGGTAGCTCCTTTCTCTTAAATTGTCTACTTTTAAGCTAAAAGTTTTTTATAATTCTTTAATTCAATATCTATAATTTATTTAGAGAAACCTCGCAATTTATGGTAATTTCAAAAGATAAAGAAAAATCCCAATTTGAATTCAAAAGGGATAGTAAATTTTTTGAAAAAGAGGGCAGTTCCCGTGCAATTACCTCTGGTTCTCTTTATATGTTTTTCTCATTAATCAATGCAGGTTGTATTTGGATTTTTATCATAATAGGAACAGATTGGCCTGGTTTAACTTATTTTGGGTTAACTACTGCACTTAATGGGATTTTGAGTTTAATTGGAATTGGAATTACTAGATATTTCATAGCAGAAATTAAATCGGCGTATGTTTTAAATGAAGAACTTGGAAGAATTAAAGCTACAACCTATTCGAAATTATTATTCCTTGTTGGAGTAGGATTAGGGATCCTAATGATAATTACTCCTTTTATTTTTGGGTCATTTATAAGGAACACTTTATTAAGAGAATGCATTTTTGCTTCAGGTTTTTCTTCTTTTCTAATTTATGGTACTTTTATGTTTCAAATTGGACTAGAAATTAAAAATAGATATGATATAATTGCTTTTACATCAATTTTTAATGGCGTTTTCATTTTACCAGCAGGTATTATTTTTATGTCCTTTAATTTAAATCCATTTTGGTTCACATTCTATCCATTTTTCAATTTAATAACTATAATTTTATTAATTTATTACTTTAATCGATTAACTCCTTATTCAGTTATGGATATTTTTAAAGCAAGTCTAAGATCTAGAAATATGAGGAAAAGAGCTTCTCCTGAAGTGAGAGACCTTATTGAAAATCATCAAGTGTTGATTTATATGAAAAATTCTATGTATTCTATGATAATAAATATTCAGAATTCAAAATTTTTTGAATATATCTTATTCTTTATTGCTACAATATATTTAACAATTTTCACAGACGCTTCATATCAAAGTTTCGGTTTGAGTTTATTAACTGTCTTGATGGCATATGGTGCTGTAAAATCCGTCATCCTGTACTATTCAGCTCCTTTAAATATTGAAATTGCGGAAGCAACTGTTAAAAATTCTCATGAAACTATCGAAGAGGCAATAAATGCATCTACACGAATTTCGAGTATTTTAGCGTTAGGATTTTTGACAGCAATGGTAGCATTATCAGAAGAAATACTATTTTACTTACATCGGGATTTCTTTTATGAAGGGAATGTTTTTAATAATGATCTATTTGTCATGGCTCAAATATTATTTATTATGATTATAATTGGCCAATTTCTATATGGATACTCAACCCTATTTGGAAATGCTCTCATAGGATCAGGTAATGTTAGCTTAGCGGCTATTGGCTTCTCAATCACCCTTATACTAATATTAACGACTTCTCCAATTTTGATTTTCTTTTTTGGAATTCTGGGGATTGGTATTGTAATGTTGATATCAGCATTATTCCTTCTACCATATATTTTAATTCAGCTTAAACGGAAACTTAACATTAAGTATAAATTTCGAATCTATAGATTAATCCCTAACTTGGTAATAATGCTTTTAATTATGTTGATATTTCCATTTAATAATGTTTTTAGTATAATTATTGGCATAATTATTAGTGCGGCTTTATATTTATTATTAAATCCATTTTTTGGAGTATCTATTCCAGAGGATCTCCAAATGATTAACGATCTGTTTAGTACTTTAAAATTAAACTTTCTAGGGAATCTTATAGTAAACACTATGAAAATTACTTACAATATAAGTCCTCTAAATAAAGATAAAATTGTTCTTGAGGAAGATACACTTATTTTGGTAAAAAAATAAGAAAAAATTATTTTCTGTATTGATTAAAATCAGCTTTCCGTTTCTCCACAAATGCATTTTTACCTTCTAAGGCTTCATCTGTACCGTAGTATAGAGATAATCCACCAACACCTAGTTGAGTAATTCCGGTAACTCCATCAGTTTCCGCTAGAAAAGCATATTTTAACATTTTAAGAGCTGTAGGGCTCTTCTCTAATAATTCCTGACACCATTTATCTACCTCCTCATCTAGTTTTTCATATGGAACGACAGCGTTTACAAGTCCCATTTGTAAGGCTTGTTGAGCGGTATACCTACGACATAAATACCAAATTTCTTTTGCACGTTTTATACCTACAGCACGCATTAGATCTCCTGTGCCATACCCCGGATCAAATGAGCCTACTCGAGGTCCTGCTTGACCTAGTTGAGCATGTTCAGCAGCGATACTAAGATCACAATTAACATGCCACACATGTCCACCTCCAATAGCATAGCCATTTACACGAGCAATAACAGGTTTAGGAAGTGTACGAATTAAAAGAGTTACTCGCTGCCAACCAACTTCAAGAGGTAATAATAGTTCTCCTTCATACCCACCTTTCTCACGTGTTGTTTGATCTCCACCAGTACAAAAAGCTTTTTCTCCCATTCCAGTAAAGACTACTACACCTATTTCTTCATCCCAACATTGGTCAAAAGCATCTATCAATTCATGAACAGCACGGAGATTGCAAGCATTATAACGTTGAGGACGATTGATTGTTATACGAGCAATCCTATTTTTTTTTTCAAAAATTATTTCTTCATACTCCATTTTTATCCCTCTTAAATTTTTAATAATTTAATTTTCAATGATTAATCCTTAATTTAAACAAAATTTATTATTTTTGGTTTTTATGACTCTTAAATTGAAATCCTTATGAATTTGATATTTTGATCGTGAAATTCTTGTTTCACGATATTTCGTTTATTCTTAAAAGACTATTTTTTCCTAATAAAATAGTAGTTTTGATGTTATAGACAAAATATTTATATTTTTATTTTACTTTTTTGTAAGTTTGTGTGCATCTGTATGGAGGATAATGAGATTTATAAAAAGAAACTAATTGAAGAGTTAAGATATTTAGTTCATAGTACTTATAGATCGGAAGAATATAAACAGACAATCTTGGAATCTTTAGAAGGTTCATCCCTCGATCAAGTTAAAACTTTAAGAAATAATTTACAGAGAAAAAAATTAGAAATGTCATCATTATGGAAGTAGAAATAATTGATGAGCATAAAGTTTTTACTTAGCGGATATAGTAATCCTGAAGGATCAATTTTTGTTTAATTTTAACTAAAAATGGGAATTTAAAAATCAACGCAGAGGAAAATAATAAGTTCTTTTATATATAATCGAATATCTTTTAAACGAATAAATTCGTTAACTCCATGAAGATTTGACCTGAGTGTTCCAACACCATAGAAAATGATATCGTCTTTATTTAATATTTCAGAAACAAAACCCATATCTGTAGAACCTGATGCTCCAAACATTTTAATTTCTTCTTTTGCAACATTTTGTACCTCCATTATAACCCTGATCATTCGAACAATATCTGAATTATCAGGATCGACTGTCATTGGAGGATAATCATAAATAAATGTAGTTCTAACATCCAGTAGTTTACTTTTACTTTTTCCTCTGTCAATTGCTTCAGCAATTTCCTTCTTCACATCCTCAATGTTCTCATCTGGAATTACTCTTCGATTAATTGTCAATGTACAAAGATCTGGAACGATGTTGGATTTGTTCCCAGATTGAATTATATCTAAATTGAACATTGGAGTCATATTTCTTTTTTCACTAGTTCCAAATTGTGGCAAACCAGGAATTTTTTTACTCTCTCGGGCTTCAACTTTTTTTTTCAAATCCATTAATTCATTTAAGATTGGGATTGATTCTTCTAAAGCATTAATTCCAAGAAAATTCATTCCAGAATGGCAACTTTTTCCAATAGATTCAACCTTTACATCCAGAGTACCTGCAGTTCCGATCACAATAAGAGGATTAACAATACCCTCCATGCAAAAAACGGTTCCATTAACAAAACCTTGTTCAGCTAAATACCTAACACCCGGCCAAACACCTATTTCTTCATCAGTGCAATTTAAAATTGTGATATTGTATTTTGGTTTAAGATTTAATTTTTCGATTAACTGTAAAGCAAGAATTAAACACACCATTGCTCCTTTCATATCAGCAGTACCACGTCCAAATATCTTGCCACTCTCAGTCATAGTTGCCGCGAATGGAGGAAATCGCCATTTTTTTCCACCCTTATCAGATACGGGTACAACATCCATATGACCATAAAAGGTTATATCCTTATCCATACCAAAATTTTTGCTAGCAACTAGATTAATCCGAGGTCCTTCTAAGGGATAAGGTATCTGCTTGACTAACTCTCCAGGAACCAGAACTTCTTCTAAAGTAAATCCTAATTCAGCAAAATATGGGGAAATAATATCTACATAATCACGATAAGTACATCCGGGAGGGACCGTAGTATCTACACTAATTAATTTTTTCATTATTTCCATAATACTATCTGGATCTAAATTATCTACTTCCTCGTAAATCTTATCCAAATTCATAAATTGAAAACCAATCAAGATTGTTATTGGAGTTGAAAAATATAGAATCAATTAAATTTTTTTATTTTTCAAATTAATTACAAATTGGGAAATTCATAGAAGAAGTTATAGAACTAATTTCTGTTTAATTTCTTGGACCATCCTCTGTCCTTCATTATTTATCTCGGTTATTATCTCTCTTAAAATATCATTAATAGCAATCCCACGCAATTCACAGCAAATATATAATAATGAGAGTATTTGTTTAGTTAAAACACGAATATTCTTAATATCACTAATTGGTATTCTAATGCCAAGAGCTTTTAAATCCATATGCGTCTCTTTTTCTTGTTGTCTTATTGTGATTAAAATATCATTTTTTCTTCCCTTCCATTCCTCAGTGATTGCCCTTAGAGATAATAGATATCTTTTTGTAGGACTTCCTATTCCCATTACATCCCTTGCGAAGTTGAGGGGTTCAGAGTTTCTTACTGTTTTCAAGCCAAATGTACGATTAACCTTATAATTCTTATCTAACTTAGTTTTCATTTTTGAAATTTCTTCAGTCAACTGTTCGATCTTTAACGACAATTTTTCAAATTTCTTTAGAAAGATTTCTTCGGTATTGGATCCAAAATTACTCAAATCAACCACTATTAGAATTTAAGTATGACACTTTTTGAATAGGTGTTTAATAAAACTAATTATTAAACTATTAATCTATGAGAAATTTGTAATTTTTTTTGGATAATTGATTTAAATTTAAAAAAAGGGAGTTTAATAAAACTCTTAAAATTTATTTTATTTAATAATTTGAATCATTATCTACGCTAAAATTATTTTGATCATCTAATTTTTCATCATTGGAAATTAATGTATCTGTAGTTTCAAATTCTTTAATTTCTTCAGATATTTTTTCAGGTTCTTTAACGATGGATTCGGGAACTAAAACTTCTTCAAATTTATTCTCTTCTTCTTTTGGTTTTAACTTCTCCTCAGAGTATTTCATGATTTCATATAAACCTATTATTATAAGTAGGAGTACAAAAAATCCTAACACCGCAATATTTTTTGCATTATTAATAATATTATTATCTAAATTAGTAGCAAACCATTGAATCAAAGGAATTTGAATACCACTCAAAAGCTCATATGGAAAGTAATGTATGAATTCATAGGTTACTTTTGAGAGAATTAACCAAATTATTACTGTATCTAACTCGAATCTTTTAAGCCTTTTACTTAAGAATTCTGCTTGTGAACCCATAAGAGTACTTAAAGAATAAAAAATGATGAGTAGATCTGGAATTATTAGAGTAAGCCCAAATTGGACCAAATCCATATGTTTTGGTAGGAGTAAATCCAAGATAGATCTTTATGACCAGAAATAGTGTATAGAAGGAAACTAAAATTGCAAAAATTCCAAACCATCCATTAAAAACTCTATGAAACTTATATATTACAACTGTTATTGCTAGTCCAATAATAATTGCTCCAACAAGTATGTACACTCCATTTAAATACCAAGGCATTACGAAGGGATCTTCAGTAATAACTGAAAAATCAAATAATGTGGGTGCTATAATGAAAAGGTATAAGAAAGCGATGGCTGCAGCTACTCCCCCTATAAAAAAAAATGTTCTTAGGAATGCTTTTGCTTTAACTGTTTTTAATGCTTGCTTATCTACTCTTTTCCCAATTAAAAAACATCCATATAAGATAAACCATGATGTAAAGATGAAATATGTAATAACTGAAATGATAAATAGAAGTATAAGAACGATTGAAATCACAGCCATTATAGGTAAGGAGATCAATAAAAAGAGAATTATCTTCCAGGGAGGACACTCGAAAACGCTTTTCTTAGAAATAAGAGAGAGTAAAAATAGGAACATTAAAAAAACCAGAAATGGAAAAAAAGATATTATACCAATCAAAGAAACTATAGGATGAGGATTCGGAATTAAAGCGACACCTATTAATAGCCAAATTACGATAGCTAATAACCGCCAATTCTTGCCTAATTTCTTTAAATTATTGATAAAATCCATAAAAAAATAGTTAAATTAAATCTATTTAAAATTTTCTTATTTAATAATAGAATTTTAAATAGGTTATAATATAAAGTCAGTTAAACTTTTTTGATTAGTAAAACTCCGATAGGGTAATCCGAATTTCTTTTTCAGATTATTTATACTTTCCGGAGCAAAACCTTGAAAGTGATTATTTACTATAATAAATATTTCATAGATATTTGGGATGTTCATTAGTTTTTGAATATTCTCATCAAGGTTAAGCATTGCTTCTTTTTGATCTCTTCGAATTCGGTTAAAAATATTTAATTCTCTATCTCCAATTAGTCTAATATAATAATACTGTTGATTTTCTTTATAATAGGGTACAATTCCAGGCATATATGTGGTTCCAAGTATTATATTTTCTCCATTAATGAATTTTGAAAGTATTTCTGGATTAAACCATGAATTATCTCGTAGTTCAACAATATACTTATATTTAGAAGGTATTTTTTTGATTAAATAAATTAGTTGCTCTAAATGATCTTCTGTAAATTTAAACCAAGGAGGAAATTGTAGAAGAAAACCAAAAATTTTTTCATTTAATGGTCTAATTCTACTAAAAAATTCAAAAATTCTGTTTTCTAATTCAGAACTATTAAGTTCATGAGTTATTTTTTGCCATATCTTAACAATAAAACGAAAAGGTTTAGGTACGCGATTATTCCAGTTAATTACCATATCTTCTGAGGGTAAATTATAAAAAGTTGAGTTAATTTCTACTATACTAAAGTATTTTGAAAAAAATTCTAAATGGTGGGCTTTATCTAACTTTTTTGGATAAAAAGGACCAATCCAATCCTTATAATCCCAACCAGCAGTTCCAAGAGTAATTATTACCATTTAAAGAAAGCTGATCATTATGCAATTTTTATGAATCAATATTTTCTTAAACTGAAAGGTTATTTTTAATTTCCCCTCATATAATTAAAATTTTCCTCTATCATCTATTTCAACTATGAAATCGCAATAGAGTATGGGTGTAACCCTACACCCTCTATCCCATCCGCGGAGATGGCTTTTGGGACTCCTTTTTTAAGGATATTATATGCTCCGTTCACATCCGCATTGATAATTATACCTTTATGGCTACGATATAAACCTCTACAAGTGCGCCTTCCTTGATATTTTTCATGCTTTTCAATTGATTCATTATCTAAGAAGCTACATTTTGAAGTATAAAATTCTGACGTGATATAATTTAGTTCTTATACGTGTTTTAACAGGACATAATTGAGTTTTTTTCGGAAAATAAAGATATCCTTTCTTAATCTTGCATTGTTGATTCGTGAAAACAATTATACACTCTCCATTTTTCTTTTTATATCGGGGAGGTCTTGGAGGCCCTAAAAACTTCTCCGGATGTTTTTTATATGATTTAATTGCTTTGAAAAATGATTTCCAGTTTTTATCCACGAGTTTTAAAGTTTGTTGAGCTGTTTGTGACGGGAGTTTTTTATACGGTTCTTTCTCTTTTAACATATACCATAAATCGTAATATCTCAACCAATTTCCTAGATAAAAATATTCTTGTCTCACATAATAATTGGATAGATTATATAGATTTTTGGTTAAATGACATAGATAAGATAGTTGAGGAGTGTTTTTTAATTGGATTTGTTCTGTCAGCTTCATTCCTATTATAATGAAGGAGCGTATCAGATTTAAAAGAAAAGAGACTGAAGATTTGTATATGATATAGGAAGAATAAAAATATAGGGAAATTAAAAATAATCAAGTGAAATAATTAATTATTATACTTTATTATTTTTACTATAAACTAAAACAAATTTTCGATTAGATGGTGAAGCAATATCAGTATTGATTGGGTAAAAGCCGAAGAACGACCAGATAAAAAATTATCTGTTGAAGGAAAAGCATTACTCGAACTTCGAGCTAACATTAAAAAATTAGAAAATGACTTAAATACTAATCAAAGACAATTGGAAAAGACCAAAAATGAATTAGATATAACAAGAAAAAAGTTAGCTGGTCGAGAAAAAAGTTTAACAGAACTAACTGAAAGAAAATCCTTAGCTAGAAGGTCATTGGATGAAGTTAAACAAGAGAAATTGCAAATAGATATTGAACATGCTAAATTAACAACTGATAAATCAAAGTTAGAAGAAGATCTCAATGATGCTATAGAAAAAATTACACACCTGGAATCTCAATTGAATCTCAATATTGAAAAAACCTCTGGATTTGAACAGATAGTTTTAGATAAGGACAAAGAATTACAAAAAAAAGAAGAAGAATTATTAAATAAAGTAAAAGAATTATTAAATAAAGATGAAACAATCCAGGATCTTAGAAGTCAAATAGAAGATCTGAAGAATAAATTAGACAACGAAATAGAATATACTAATAAACAAATTAATAAATTTAAAGTGTTTGAAACTAAAATGTCTGAGACAATAAACGCTACAAAAGTAATTGAAAAAATTAAGCAAATATTAGAGCTTAAAGGTTTCTTATCTGATAAAGAACTTGAATCCCTACTTGATGAGATAGGTGATTAAAAACTAAAGTGTTTTATTTTAATGTAAAATTTATAAATAATCAATTTTAAAAACATAAATATATAGCGTTATAAAAATAAAAGTTTATAAAAAATTTAATTGAGGTTTACAAGATGTCAATTGATTGGGCAAAAGCCGAAGAACGACCAGATAAAAAATTATCTGTTGAAGGAAAAGTTTTATTAGATCTCAGGTCTAAGATCAATAGTTTGGAGAAACAATTAAGTCAAAAAACAAAAGATTTAGAAAAAACTTCAGAAGATTTAAAGACAACTAAAGAAAATCTCGCTGAAACTACTAAAAAGCTAACAAATGTAAATGATAAATTTTCTACTTCACGTAAAGATTTTGATAGGATAAAAGATGAGAAACTTTATGCAGATGCTGAAATCAATAAACTAAGGACGGCAAAAACAAACTTAGAAACAAAAGTATCTGAATCCAATTCTATGATTACGGAGTTAGAGAATAAATTAAAAGAATCAACTATTAAAATCGAGACTTTAGAGGGGAGCCAAAATGGCTTTAGGACCACACTAGAAAAAGAAAAAGATAATATTAAAGATAATCTTCAACAAAAGGAAAATGAAATCGAAGATCTCAAAAAAGAACTACAAAAATTAACATCAGATAAATATGTAGAAATTGAAAGTTTAAAGGAAGAGGTCAATGCAAAAGAAGATAACATCAATGCGTTAAATCAAAAAATTACTTCACTTGAAGAAACAATTGGTGAAGCTGAAGGAGCACCCCAACTCATCGAAAGTATCAAAGATATTATGATTACTAAGGGTTTCTTAAGTGATAGGGAGTTTGATGCTTTATTAGAAAATAAAGAAGTTTAGTAACTCAAATTCTTTTTATTATTCATATGGTAAAACTAACTTGGACCAACAAAAAAGATCCTAATCCTCAAGATCTTAAGAAGTATAATCTTGATGTTTTTAAACAGTTTGAAATATATTCATTTAGAGCAAATAAAGTCCAAGAAAAATATCAAAACTCTGATCATTGGAATAATAAGTTATATTGGGGAGATAATTTAGACGTTTTATATTATTTATTAAATAATTTTGACAATAAAATAGACTTAATCTATATAGATCCCCCCTTTTTTTCTGGAGTTAATTATAAAATAAAAATAGAGGAACATGACAAAAGCTACGATTCAATTGCATATTATGATCATTGGAACAGAGATCTGGATTCTTATTTGCAAATGTTATATGAAAGGATAAAAATTATCAAGGATCTACTTTCAAATACTGGTTTGATTTTTATCCATGCTGATTGGCATGCAAATCACTATATAAGACTAATTATAGATGAAATATTCGGGGAAAATAGGTTTGTCAATAATATCATTTGGTATTACTATAATAAATATTCAGCTGGCAAGAAAAATCTTCCGAGGGCTCATGATACAATTTTAGTTTATTCTAAAACTAAAAATTATACTTTTAATGAATTAAGAATACCTCGTAAGAAGCCGAGAAAACAATTAAAGAGAGAAATGGTAAATGGTGTGTTAAAGAATGTTAAAGATGAGCATGGTCATGTAATATATCGTATAGTTTCTGATAAGAAATTGGATGATGTATGGAAAATACCTTGTATGCAACCCGCTTCGAAAGAATGGGTTGGCTTTCCAACTCAAAAGCACCATGAATTATTAGAACGGATTATAAAAATAGGGAGCAATGAAGGAGATATAGTTGCTGACTTTTTTTGTGGTTCTGGAACATCCTTATTGATGGCTGAAAAATTAAAGAGGAGATGGGTAGGTTGTGACATTTCAGAATATTCGATTTATTTAACAAGAAATCGGATATTAAATTATCAAAAGCAAACCCAAAATTATTACCCATTTGAAATTCTAACAAATCTTAACACAGAAAGAAGGAGTATAATCGAATCAGGATTTTTTCAAAAAGAGTTTTCAATAAAAAGGAAGAAGTAAATTTTTAGATTTGCTTTTATTGTTACTTCATAAGAGAATGAAAGTTATTACACTCTTTCATCCTTTTATGTAAAAAGCAACGTAAAGTGATGATATAATGCCAATTTTAAAACCTACAGATGGTGAAAAAATCAAAGAATGGAAAGAGTCGTCAATAAAACGTCATGATCTTTATAACTTTGAGTCAAAAATAGATTATGAATTAGAGCTGACCGAAAAAAAGAAAACATTATATCTTATTACAACATACTTCTTTATTCCAAGTTCTCTACTGATAAATAAGGATTCATACAATAAGGATCAATTTTTTTCAGATCTCAACAATAGAATAAGGTTTAAAACTCCTAAAATGTCTATAAAAGAAATATTAAATAAGCGGAACGAACTTTCTCCAATGAATACAATCCTGAAATCATTAAAAAAAATTGAACACGGAAATTTTAATATAGGTAATCTAACAAAAATTCAAAGAGAATTGTGCTTACTTGCAGATATAATAAAAGTCTCTCTAAGAGATCGATTTAATCATATTCAGAGTAATTATAATGAAATAAAAGAGCAGTATCAAATACAAGATTTGGTTAGTGAATATCTCGAATCAATAAAAAGACTACAATTAAAATTGGAAATGATAGGAAATAGAATCTATTTAACCCAGATTCCTATTAAATTACGTGATTCGTTTCAATTTGCTGATGAATATATTAGTTTACAGATTGAAAAATGGCTTACAAGTTTTCTAAAAGTTTTTGAAGAAAAAATTAATCAAGAGAACAAATCTAATATGATTGAATTAATCGAAAAAGAACAAAAACACCGTGAATATTTAAAGAGCTCATTAGTTATATTTGAAAATGCCAATAATGAGAATTTTTCTTACCAAGAAGGGATTATGAAAAA
Source organism: Promethearchaeota archaeon (assembly GCA_019058425.1). Taxonomy (GTDB): domain Archaea; phylum Asgardarchaeota; class Lokiarchaeia; order Sigyniarchaeales; family SOKP01; genus Loki-b32. The sequence goes on along the minus strand of JAHPYZ010000062.1, from coordinate 11,601 downwards.
GTATGTGCAAAGTGTCTTATATTTAGAAAAAAAGAAAAAAGATCCAAAATCCCAATCATTGGAAATATTTTATTCTGTAGCGGCTGGAGTAGCAATGTTCTTTTCACTATTTTTTGGTTTCTTCATCCTTTCATTCTTTCCTATGTATTCTATTCCTTTTATACTTGGTTCTGTTGTAATTTATATGTTGAAAGACCGAATTAAGGATAATATTCGTGGAATTTCACAGAAAGCAGTAGGATCATTGTTCCCCGATCGACGTATTGATATTGTTGATGGATTTAATAAAGAAAAGATTGGAAAAAGTAAAGAAATTGTAAATTTCAAAAGTAAAGATAAGATTCCACGGGAAATTTTAAAAATAAGGAGATCGAGCAATATTAGTTCGATAGAAGAAAGAGGTAAACCAGAGGAGGTTATTGTATATGAGAAAAAAATTACTTTATTTAATAAGAAAATAAAACAATTCCATACAAGAAGAAAAGATATTTCTGATGTTATACGTTTTAATATCAGAGGATTTTTAAGATATGCTGATGATCCCAATCAATCTCTCTCTAAATGGAATGTCGATAAAAATATGATTGAAAATATTCAAGTTTCAAAAGTATATCATTTAAATCTTATTCTTAAGTTAACGTCATTTAAAGGTAAAAAGGTAAAAAAAATTAGTTTCAAAAAGTTTAGAGTTATAATCGATCAAAAAGGGATTAAACGAGTGTTAGAACCTGAATTTACTTTATAGAAGAGTATGAACATTCCATCCTAAGTAATTAGATAGAGCTTCATTTATTATATCTCCAACTTCATTTAAAGAAACAGCAACATGATGAGCAAACCCACCTCGGCATAGTTTCTTTAATAGCTTCTGCAGATTTGCAATCTCTACAACACCATACCCACCGTATGTATCTAGAGGATCGTTAGTATATTTTCCTTCTACAACAATTGCTTTTATTTCTCCAAAAATATCATCAGTTTCTATTCTGAGCATTGTACAAGGTTTTGTTTTAACTCTTCCTTGGATTGCTCCGAATGTATTTTCTTCGCCGTCAAATTCTGACATTATAGGATGTACTGTCATTCTTGAGTCTTGAAAGAAAGATTTCGGAAAATTGCTACAATGGAAAAGTACCATCTTATTTGGGTCATCACCATAATTGTTATTCCAATCCACTATTGCTGACGGAGTTCCTGATGCCAATTGCAGAATGTACATTCCTATCAGCCCTGAAATGTCAACCTCGCATGCAGCAGGTACCAAACCTTCACTAAACATACTCATAACAGCGCATGGAACAATCCCAAAATTAGAAACAATACTTGGCCAACACTGAAATGCAAATCCACCTAAATCCTTTTCTATTATCCAATTTTCAATTACTACCGCTAATTTTGCTAATTTAACCAAGCTTTCTTGAGGAAAAGTTGTCGTTTTTGTATAATTTTTTATGAATTCAATCTTTTCTTGAACTTTTGGGTCATCGACATTCAATTGATTAATAAATCCAAAAATTTCAGATAGATCTATGGGTTCTATGCTTATTCCATTGAATTCCAAAATTTTTTCGCTGTATCTCACAGTTTCAAAAGCATTGGGTCTTGTGCCTATTTGCCCTAATCTTGCTCTTCGTAATTTGTTCACAATTTTACAGATTTTTTCAAATCTTTTCAGATCTTCCTTAAAAATATCTGATTTTATAGGACATGTATGATATTTAGTTAATGTAAAGGGAATACCATATTGATATAATACACTTGTGACAGAAATTTTTCCACAAAAAGCATCTCTTCGATTTGCTCTATTCATTTTGTTAATTTCATCTGAAGATGCATGAATCAAAACGGGAACATTAAGATTAGCCATTTTTAGGGTATTAGCTATTCCTTTTTCATCTCCAAAATTTGGTAAGATGACAAGAATACCATCAATTTTTTCACGATTAGCTTTAAACAACTCAGCACATTTTTTAGAATCATCATAAGTCTCAACAACTCCAAATTGAGTGTCATTTTCTCCTATTATTACATAATCATAGCCTAACTCCCTCATCACATCAATAATTTCAATCCTTCCTTGTTTAGCTAAATCACTAGGAAAAACATCTCTATTTCCGACTATTATTCCAAATGTCATTTGTTCTGATTTGATATTAATAAAAGACATTTTAAATCTCTCAATGTGAAATTTTAAAAAAATAATTTTTAATACATTAATTTAAGAATTTAAAACTGAAATAAAGTTTTGTCAATTATTGTACACTATTATCGGTCGATATCTCCAAGCTTCCTTTTTAAAGAGAAAAAAATTTAAACAAAATTGCTGAAAATTAAATTATTTTTCAGGTTCCTTAGAACCCCGATTTGTTGGTAATTCAGAAGGAATTTTCTCGGTTAAATGTTTACGCGTTTTATATCGCAAAATTCCATTTATTACAACAGCTACTGCAATTACAGAACATCCACTAATAATTATTATCTCTAATAAATAATCATTTCCAGGTTGGGAGACTTCAACTTCAACAACAACAACATCCCAGTTGGAAACACTACTATTTCCTAAATTATTTTCTGCGATAATCGCATAAAAATAGTATCCATTAGATGTAATAAAATCAGTAAAATTACTATCTGTCACTTTTGCAATAGGAGTTAAACTATCTACAGATTCGATTTTTAGATTATCTCGATAAATATAATAGGCAGTGGCTGAAAGAACGTCAGTCCAGTCTAAGTAAATAATGCCATCTTCATCAAAGGGAGGATCTATAGAATTTAATATGGGCGCCGTTATTGGAATTGCAACAGTTACGCTTTCTATATTTGAAATTGAGCTATTTCCACCTGCATTTCCAGCAACAATTCCATAATAGTAAATTCCATTAAAAGTGATAATATCAGTATAATTACTGTCTGAAACCGCTGCTATAGGTGTTAATGTATCTATCGTTGTAATCTGCGAAATTTCTCGATAAATATAATAGACAGATGCCACAAAAATATCACTCCAATTTAGGTGAATAATTCCATCTACATCTATATTGGGTATAATTGGATCTAAAATTGTTGAATTTAGTGGAATTCCCAAAAAAACTGAGATATTACTGGAACCAAAATTTGCAGATGCAATATCGTTGTACCCATCATTATTTGCATCACCAATAAATACACCTCTAGGACTTAAAGGTGCCGCTTCAGTAATTTTTGGGTCCCAATCCTCTGAAGTTATATTCCAGAGGAAAATAGAAATGCTATCACCAAAACCATTAGCAGTTACTATGTCGTTAAAACCATTATTATTGGCATCACCAATAAACACACACCTTGGTAGTCCTCCTGTCGACCTAGTTATTGCTGGATCCCAGGTTCCTACGGTTTCATTCCAAAGAATTATGTCAAGTTCACCAGCACCTCGAATTGAAGCTGCTATATCATTATCTCCGTCATTATCAGCATCACCAATTGTTATACGCCAAGCACCCGTAGAACTTAGAGTATTTGGTGCATCCCAATCCATTGCTGTTGAATTCCAAAGAAAAATGGTAATACCATTAGCATCAACAACAATATCATTATACCCATCATTATTAGCATCACCAATTGAAATACCTCGAGAAGAAGCACCAACTGTTTTATTTATAGTAGTCTGCCAATCATCAGCAGAAGCATTCCAAAGGAAGATGGACATACTATAAGTATCATCACCCGCAGATACGATATCTATATCGCCATCATTATCGACATCCCCCATTGCTACAGCATAGGGATCATCTAAAGCGGCTAAAGTAATTGGTGTATCCCAATCTCTAGAAGTTGAGTTCCATAGGAAAACGTAGAGATTTTCATCTGAATATCCTGAAGCTACGATATCGTTGTACCCATCATTGTTAGCATCACTAATAACGACACAAAACATCATTCCACCTGCCGCTTTATTTATTGAAACATCCCAATTCCCGGTAGTCTCGTTCCATAGGATGATTGAAATGGTGCTATCACCCCAATTTGCAGTTACCATATCATTATCTCCATCATTATCAGCATCCCCAATGAAAATATCATTAGGATTAGCTCCCGCAAGCATTGTAATGTATGGATCCCAATAAGAATCTGCTGCAGTGGGAATTTTTTCAAGGGCAACAGTAGAGTGTTTATTTGAACCAATATAGATATTGAAGGTTATGATTGAAATATTTGAAAGCAAAATGATTAAAATTATCATAAATGCTCTGCTTACATTATTAGACTTCATTTTTTATTCATGAAATATTATTTTAATATATATTAACTTAAAAAAAATTACACTAAAAAGATTAATAAATTTTATTAATAGCATTAGATTCTAACACGATAAATTTTGAAGATAATTTTATATTATAAATAACTCAAAAGAAAAGATTGCTATTCAATGGAATTACATTTCAAATTTATATTGAGAGTTAAAGAGCTATGGAAACATAAAATAGTTCGATATGCTGTAGTTGTTCACAGTTTCTATTTTATATTATCAATGGTTTTATTCTTCGTAGTTTATCGAGATAAAAATGATTTTATCATATTTTACAATGTAGGAAACCTCTTTCTTAATGATATTGAAAATCTTTACACTCAAACCTATTATTTATGGGATTTTAGATATTTTCCATTATCTGCGCTGTTTTTTATTCCATTCTCCATTTTAAGTTTTGAGGTAGCATTTGTATTCTTTAACATTTTCAATATGATTCTCAATATCCTGATATGCATTGTTCTTTATAAAATCATAATTCTAATTAGAAATATTGACCATGAAAAGAGTGATAAAAGAGTTATTGTATATATATGTATTTATTTAATGGGATTACCTCATGTGCTTAATTACATCTATGGGCAAATTAATTTATATATTACACTTTTTATCTTATTATCTCTATATATTTTCCTTAAATTCTCAGATTTTAAATGGCAGTTACTCGGAAGTTTCATTTTAGGGATAAGCATCATAATAAAACCGACTGCATTTTTCTTAATTCCTTTCCTAATCTTGATTAATTATGATATAAAGGATAAAAGATTGAATTTTGATTTTTCTAGAAGTTTAATTCGTTTTATAGGAGTTATCACACCCATCTTGTTGAATTTTATACTCTTTTTGTTATATCCCACTCTTTGGGAAGGTTTTTTAGATACTAATTTTACAGGGAGTAATCCAATCGCTTTAAACTTTTCCTTTAGTATTACAAAACTTATTTTAAACTTCTGCTACTACTTCAATATTCCTTTTAATCAAATATCCATATTAATTGGAATTATTTGTATTATAGGCGGTTCTGGATTTATAATATTCATATTGAGAAGATTTGAAAAAAATTCTATTATATATGGTTATTGTTTTGGAATTGTCATTATGTTACTCGTGTATTTTGATTCCTGGGACCATCATTTACTCAATTTAACACCAATTTTAATTATTATTATTTTTAATTTACCTCGACAGTCTAAATTAACAGAACCTATAAAATGGAGTTTATTTTTCTTTAGTCTTTTTGATCTTGCTTTTGTAGGTATCTGGTATCTTATTTATCCATTATTTCCATATAATTTTGAATCCACTCTGTTTCTTCTTTTAACATTCTATACAATAAGTAAATATTGTATTAAACAGCAAAGAAAGGAAAATAATAAACAAACTAGGAGAGATTCTAAATAAAACTATAATTAATAGATGATGAATTTAAATAATTTCTGTGTAAAAATTAAAAATATTTTCAGAGATCTCTGGGAAAACAAAATTTTCCGAGTTGCATTTATAATTCATTCTCTCTACTTTTTACTATCAATTATTTTAACACTTAATTTTTTCAGATATAGAACTGATTTTCGAGTTTATTATATGGCAGGTGAAGCTTTTCTTAATGATATCAACAATCTATACACATTAGATTTTACTTGCCCATTTAGATATTTACCAATATCCGCAATATTTTTTGTACCTTTTTATTTAATGGGTTTTGATTTAGGATTTATAATTTTTAATTTATTTAATTTAATTTTGAATGTTTTCATATGCTTACTTATTTATAAAATTGCGATTTTAGTTAGTAAAGAAGATCATGAGAACAAAGACAAAAATGTCATATATTTCATATGTATTTACTTAATGGGAATACCTCACATTTATAATTATATTTTAGGGCAAGTAAATCTGTATGTTACTTTTTTACTTTTAATCTCTCTTTATTTATTCTTAACTCATGAAAAATTAAAATGGAATTTACTCTCTAGTTTTATTTTAGGAATAAGTTTCATTATAAAACCTACAGCATTTCTCCTTATTCCATTTTTAATAATTTTTCAAGTTAATTTTAAAGAAAAAAAAATAAAATTTGAAATTTCCAGGAGTTTAATAAGGATAATCGGAGTTTTAGGACCTTCCATTTTCAATCTAATTTTCTTTTTCTTATATCCAAGTTTATGGGAAGGATTTTTGGTTACTAATTTTACAGGAGAAAATCCAATTGCTCTAAGTTTTTCTTTCAGTATTTCTCAACTAATTACAAATTTCTTTATTTTTAATAGTATAGCATTCAATCAAATTTTTATTTTAGTAGGAGTTATAGGTATCATTGGAGGTTTTGGATTTTTAATCTTCATATTTCGAAGATTGAATGATAATTCTATAATTTATAGCTACCTAATAGGGATTACCATTATGCTACTCGCATATTTTGACTCTTGGGATCATCATTTACTCAACATCATCCCAATTTTAATTATCACTATTTTAAATACATCAAAACACTCGAAAAGTAGAAGTATGTTAACATATAGTCTATATTTTTTTAGTTTTTTTAGTCTTGCTTTCTCAGGTATTTGGTTCTTAGTATATTTGGTATTTCCATATAATTTTGTTCCAACTATTTTTTTATTTTTTGTTTTCTATAGAATAAGTAAATTCTTTTTACTAAAAGAAGAACCAATAGAAGTGGAGGTTCAAAATTTTGAGACGTAAATTATTCTTATTAAATTTTGGATTTCTTCTATTATTATTAATCAATTTAATCTCAAATGCAAATGCTATCGAATATCAGACTGGAGTTAAGAGTGGGCAGGAGTTAGTATGGAAATGTAATATCTGTAATAAAAATGAGATGGATAGTATTTTTGGTCCCAATTGGGATGATTCAGGTATTTTTAATAATTTAAGCAAAGGAAAAAGGATGAAATGGAATATAAGTGATGTTCAATTTAATCAAACATTTTTAACAATACAATTTAGTATTTGGGAGTGGACAAGTGAAAGTTCATGGGGTGTGAAAGATAATGATTCTCGAATAACGTACTTCTCCAATCCAGATCACTACTCTCAAGGATTAAATTTTACCCTATACTCCTTTTTTGCACCATTTTGGTTTCCTATTCCCGTAGGAGATTACATGGGAGAATTAAGTTTGAATGAGTGGTATGATGTTGATAATAGAGTTTTACCTACACTAAATGTTGATATTAGAGCAAATGATATATCACCCGGTATTCCTTCTAAGGATATTAATATCATTGCGATCTATAATGATGATGGAATTCTTAATTCTTATAAAATCTATATTGAGGGAAATATAGTCATTATAGATGTGTCTTTTGATTTTTTACCATTTTACGTAATACCTGTATTAATTGGATTGTTATGCGTTTGTATTCTCAGTATTTTAATATTTATAATCAAAAAAAGAAAATCTATTGTAAGAAGATGATATACAAATGGAAATTAAAAAGATATATTACAAAATAAAAATCCGATTCAAGAAGCTCTGGGAATACGATATATTTAGATCTGCGGTTATTCTGCAAGGTATATATTTCATAATTTCATTAATTCTAACTCTAACTGTTTTTAGAAACCAAAATGATTTCTTAGTCTATTACAGAGTTGGTGATGTGTTTATCAATGACATTACTGATCTCTATACCGCAGATTATAATTGGCCTTTTAGATATTTTCCAATTTCTGCACTCTTGTTTGTTCCTTATTACCTTTTAGGATTCACCTTTGGTTATATCATATTTAATATTGTTAATCTAATTCTAAACATCTTAATTTGTATAATTCTATATAAATTAATCCTTGTAGTAAGAGGAATTGATCATGAATCAGATGATAAGAGAGTCATTTTTTACATTTGTTTATTTTTGATGGGCCTACCACAGGTTTTTAATTACATATTAGGCCAAATTAATTTATACATTACTTTTTTGTTGGTACTTTCACTATACTTTTACCTTAAATATGACACTATAAAATGGAACTTTATTACTAGTATTATTTTAGGAATTAGTGTGATTATTAAACCAATTACTTTATTTTTAATTCCCTTTATAATAATTATTAATTTTGACCTAGAAAGAAAAAAATTTGAGGTTCAATTTCTTAAATCAATAATTCGTATAGTTGGTTTTATATTGCCATTATCACTAAATATTTTTATGTTTATGATACACCCAGAATTATTAGAAGGATTTATTAGTGTAAATTTTACTGGAAATGATGCGATTATTAGAAATCATTCATTCAGCATAACCAAACTCATTCAAAACTTTTTGATTATCATAAGCTTTTCGCAACTAAGTAGTTTTCAATTACCAATATTTTTGACAATTCTTCTCGTCATAGGTGGAATAGGATTTGTATTTTATTTAATAAGAAGATATAGTAATTTCTCTTTGATATATGGATACACATTTGGAATATTAATAATGCTTCTCGGATACTTTGATTCTTGGGACCACCATCTTTTAATTTTAACACCACTTTTGATAATAATTGTATTCAATTTACCACGAAAATCACCAATAACGGGAAAATTTATTAAACCTGCTTTTTTCTTTTTAACTTTTCTTGATTTAGCATTTATGGGAATCTGGTTCCTTCTTGAAGATGTTTTTCCCTTTAATTTTGTACCTACTGTCTTTCTTTTACTTTTATTTTATGGAATATGTAAAATTTGTCTTAAAAAAGATTTACAAACTAACAATAATAAATACTAAATACGATCATTGAAAATATATAAACAGATAATAAAATCCTATAAATAGAAGATACATCAGATTTCAAAACTACTATGTTAGAATTTTACCCACCACCATTATTACTCATTTTTGCTCCAGCGTTCCTTTTAGGTATTCTTCATACCCTAATTCCGTGTGAGGATAAGGCAATATTCTTCTTTTGGTCATTTGGAATTTCTAAAACTCCAAAAAGAAGTGTTTATATTTTAATGCTTTATGGACTAGGGTTGATGTCGTCGAATTTATTAATTGCCACGGGGACTATACTGATTAGTTTTATTCCGCGAGTTTTACTCCCAGGGATTACTCTCGATATTTTTACTATTAACTTTTTTGGAGCTATAAGTTCTATGTTTGCTGGATTTATTCTTCTGTTTTTCATAACTAGAAAAGGATATATGCCTCATTCAAAACATAGAGATGAAATCTTTCAATTCAACTGGGAAAAAAAAAAAACTCCCTATCTTTTTGGGATAGTTGCAGGATTTGCTCCTTGTATTTTTGAATTTATCATTTATTCTCAGTGTTTAACATATTCATTGGGAGGTGGGCTTGGTTTTATTGATGGTATTTTTACTGTATTCTATTTTTCATTAGGAACGTTTATTGGTTTATTTCCTTTAGCTTTAGCAAAACATGGGACTTCTCAAATCATAAAATCTGATAAAAAAAGAAGAAATTGGATATTAATTGCCATGATACTAATAATAATAGCATTTAATACGATTGTAATGATTTTATCTTTTCTGAGAATTCGGGTTTTCCCAGAGGTAAGATTTTAGGTTAATTTTAGAAAAGGGAAAAAAAATTATAACAAAAAATTTAAAATCCTATAGTAAATTCCATTGATATTAAAAAAACAAAATTGGTCTATATAAAAAATATTAAGCAAGAGTTTTTTTTAATATATTATAAGTTCAATAATTAAAATTGTATTTCATACTATGAAATGTTTATTCTGTGAAAACCAAAAAATAGATTTTACATGTGAAAAATGTAAATCCAGTTTCTGTATTAATCACATAGCTACAACTGAAACACATGAATGTAAAAAGCATAATTTATTTTACTCAAAAGTAAAAGCGGTTGAAAGAAATTTTAAATGTACAGTTGTAGAGACTAGTGAATGTCCCGTATGTAAACACCTTTTAAGATTAGAAAGATTATCATCTGGACAGTATTATTTAGAATGTACTAATCCAAATTGTCCGGAATCATGGAATTCATATTTAAAAACCCCTGGATTATTCTTTCCTTCAAAGGAAAAACTTGCACGAGAAGCGATAAGATATAATCTTATTAAAAATAATAGGTTAACATTATGCAGTAAAAAATTGCGTCATATTATTGGAAAAGAAGTCTGTCCAAACTGTTTTTTAGATTTATTGAAAAGAGCTCCACTTACTAACTTTTCTACTATAATGAATTCTTTTAATATTTCAGCAGAACAAATGATCAAATTTATAAATAAATACATGGATGAGGAACGAATCTATGGCATTATTGATCAGAAAAATCAGATGTTTTATTACATATCTTCAGAAATGCGAGAAAAAATACTAGCAAAATTCCATGATGAAGGTATCATTAAGGTCTCTGATCTCGCAGTGATGCTTGATATGAGCTCTGAAATTGCTATAAAAGTGATTTACAAATTGATTAACCAATTTCAGATAAAAGGTTCATTCTCATTAAATAAAGAGATTTATTATACACAAAAGTACATAATGGATAATTTAATTATAGAAATCAAAAATAAAGGTAGAACTTCATTAAAGGAGCTTGCTACTAAATTTAATATTCCAAAGGAACTGGTTAAGTCCTTTTGTGTCAATTTAATGAGAGCAAAAGCAGTGAATGGTTTTTTCGCAGATCGTGGAAATGAAGTTATCACTGCCAATCAAATTTATAAGGATATTAAAGATTTCTCAAAAGAAACGGGACTATTTGAACTTTCAAAACTTGCGTCTCGATTAAAAATAGCTGTAGAATTAGCGCGGAAAAGCCTTCATGAATTAATTAAAACTGGTAAAATTAAAGGTATCTTTACTCAAAGAAGAGAATTCATGACCAATAAATATATGGAGAAAAAAATAAAGGAAATCGCTAAAGCGTATAGAACAATGCCATTAAGAGAGCTTTCAAATCGATTGGGGGTTACAGAAGCAAGTATTGAAGAAAATTTAGCACAGATAATTTCACGTGGAGATATTGATGGGTATATTGACATGTCCAAGAGATCTTTTACTGCATATAGTGTACCCACGGAATCGCAATCTAATGCAAAACCTAAAACTGCTACTAAACCTACTGATGGTGGGAAGATTGAAGTAGTTCGCGAGTATGATTTCGTCGGGGGACAATTACACTTTAAAGTAGCCGTCCGTAATCAAAGCGATATGGCGATTAATACAGTTAAAGTTCTTTTAGATATTCCTACTAGTTATAAATCAAAAAATCCTCTTATTAACATACCCGTTATTGAAGCCAAGAACTCAAGAGGAGTGGATTTTTATTTGGAACCGAAAGAATGTGGAATTTCGAATATTGGGGGTGATG
>JAHPYZ010000061.1:939-28929 GCA_019058425.1 Promethearchaeota archaeon | reverse complement strand
TATTTAAAATTTTGTATAACTCTTCGATGGATTTATCATGTGCTTCAATCATTTTAGACTTAGTTTTATTTTGTATTTAGGTTCTCAAATTCTTGATATTATTTTTAGATTTAGGTAATTTTTTATAAATGGACAAGGAAAGTCTATTGAACTTGAAATTTCTGTGTTAAATTGCTACTTAACGGTTTTGCCTCCAGATAAATTTGCGTCCCATTAAACTTGAGAATATAATCTATAAACTTCCCGCTGGTTGTTTTGCTATTCCGTGAGATCTCGTTTACATTAAAGATATTTCAGCCTAATGCTTGCAACATGGGATCAATTAGGATGCCCCGCGTATCCTCTTCATTTAGATTTTGGGGTTTTAGGGCGGCTATTCTCTGACATAGCGACAATAGACGTTTTTTATCTAAAGGCACGCTAAGTGGGACAAATAAATTCTACCTTAAAAATATAAAGGATGAGGAATTTCAGATTTTTAAATTAGATTATTTCAGAATTCTAGAGACCCACAAAGTGGTTTAGGGAAAAGAGAGTATCCTTTTATGACAATTGAACCAATTTCTCCGTTATAATTTTCAGGATCGCCACTAGTTTTCAATTCTCTTAATTATCCCGACGAATTTTTAAAATTTTCATAAAAAGGAGGAATCTTGAAAAAAGTTAGGGAGTATCTCGTTTAATTTATTTTTTTGTTATTCCAATTAAATATGTACTAGGGAAACATAAGGAACCCTTGTTCATTCTTTAAAACCCTGAGCATCCAAGCATTCATTACATAGTATATCGCATTTTTCAATATAAGGATTATTTCTCCCCACATGAAAAAATTTCACATCCTCATATTTATTTGTCAAATCATATACCTCATTACATAATTTTGAAAGATGTTCTTTTGTTATTCTATATTCTTTATTAATTTGATTTATTGCTAATTGACTATCTGAAAAAATCTTTATTTTGCCCCTGTGAAATCTCTCTGCTTCTTTTAACGCGCTAATTATTGCCATATATTCTGCAGTATTATTTGTTTTAGTTCCTATATATTCAGATTTACTATGAATAATATTACCTTTATTTACATATAAATAAGCATAAGCAGCTGGACCTATATTTCCACGACTTGCTCCATCAGTATAAATTTCTAATAAATCTTTCCTTTGTATTTTATATTTTTTCATTATTATTATTTATTTAACGCATGATAATTTTCAATCTTTTCGTTTTCCATATGAGCCCATAATTTTATTAATGCTCTTAAATCTCCTTTTTGTATTGGTTTAGAAAACTTCTTATAATCGGGTCTATTGTCATACTTTGCTTTAACAAATAAAATATCTTTTTCAGCATTGAATTCAAAAAGAAAGTTTTTAATATCTGGAGAGGACGGCATTGAATGAATAATATTTACGTCATTTACTCGTTTTTCTAAGAATTCAGATACCTCGCAAATTTCATTAATTCCTAGAGCAATTTGTATCCCTTCAGTCATTTTTTGCCACTGATTATCAATTTTTTGTATGAAAGTTAAATGGATTCTATCTGTATAGCTTGAAGTATTGATTATAAGACTTTGATCTTTTCCAAAAAAAGATATATTATGTTTCTCTACTATTTGATTCCACCTTTTTAATTTGATTTTTATAAAATTTTGGATAATTGTGTAAAAAACAAAAATGTAAAATGATATTTAAAAGTATTATAATTGGGCTTTAATAGGATTTTTTGATATATATTTATTTTAACCATATAATAATTGTTTTGCTATTTGTTTCCATTTATCTAAACTAGTTTTTCCTATCCGGTCTATTTCATTAGCGGTAGTTTTTGAATTACAATTTATCAATTCTTTAATCGTACTTATACCAACTCTTCTAAGCTTGTCAGCTGTGGCTTTACCAATTCCTTTTATATCTTCAAGGGAATATTTTGGTTCCTTAAGTATGAAAAAATCTTCTTTGGACATTATTTCTATTTTCTTTTCTGGTGTCGCAATTACTAAAGGTTTTTTCTCAGAAAGTTGTAATAACTCATTAACATTTGAGCTAGTATATTCATATAGTGTTATCTGATTATCACTAAGAATCTCTTTCGATTTTTGAGTTATTCTATTAGGTGGGCAGATAAAAAATGGGTAATCTCCTTTATCAGGCCTAAATTCCACATTTTTCATCCGATTTAACCAATCTACAAATTTTTCTAATTTTCCAGACATTCCTGATCTACTCATTATCGTTGCTTCTCCAAAAGCTTGCTTTCTATATTTAGTTCTTGAAGTGGGTGCTGTTGCATATATATCTAAATCGTATCCTCCGATTTTTTTAACATCAGGCTCAATATGACTAAAGCCTAATTCTTTCAATTTGGGTGATATAAAATTTCTTGCATCTTTCTCATATAATTTACGAATTTCATAGTCTGTATAGGCCGTATATTCCATCATATCTAACACGTTTGCGATACACCGTAAAAGAGATCTTGGTAAATAATAATCTAATGAGCTTTTAACCTTTGATAAAAAGTTTTGTCTGTCATTTCCATGAAATCCTATCTTATCACTTACTTGTTTCACTATTTCTTCTCTCTCTTGGAGCGTTAAGTTTCCTAAAATAACTTCCTTACTTTCGACAATACTCTGGAAATTTTTACTTCTACTTTTTAAAAGATTCCACTCAAGCCTCTCTGGATTTTGTAAACAAGAAATAACAATATATAATTTCTTTGTTGAAAATTGTTCGAATAATGACCGAATGAACTTTTCTGTAAATATTTTAACCAAAACATTCGATGTGTCAATTTCATCTAAGTATTGAATCTCATCAAATATAACTGTGACTGTAAAATTATTTTCAAATGCTAATTTTAAAAATCCAAAAAAGAAATTTGAAATATCTTTTGATTTAAGTTTACCACTATAAAAAAATTCTTCAGCTTCGTGTTGCTTGTAAGGATCGGGAGATGAGAGTTGGATCAAATTATCTACTAAATGCTTGTTTCTAAAACTTTTTAACATTATTGAATTTTGTTCGAATGAATCAAGACTTTTCATAATTTTTACTAAATATTCTCGTTTATTTATTTGTTCAATCAATCTTTCTCCAAAAATTGCCCAAAACTCATCTGGGTTATCAGCCATTCTTTTAAAGTCAAAAAATAAATAAATATATAACTCCGGTTCTATTTCTTTTAAATAATCTTTAACTTGAAATTTTAGTTGAGTTGTTTTCCCAACTCCATTGGGGCCGATAACTGGTCTAATTTTTGCTATCCCAGTATTTTTAACGTTTAATAAATCTTGGTGAAAAATATATGATAAATCTTTATTTAGAAATTTGACATTCGCCTTTACTCCCTCAATATTATCTGAATTTAATGGATTGAGAATCTTTCTTTCAATATAGATCCATCTTTGAGGTAATCCCTGTTCTAAAATGGAAATTTGTTGTTTTAACCCTATTTTACCTAAAACCATTCTATAAAATTCCTGTGAATATTAAATGATTTTTTTGTCACTTATTTATATTTACATTTAGCTTGTTTAAATAATTTCAGAAGAAAATATGGATTTAGATTTTCTTAATTAAATGAAATTTAAATAATTCTTTAGGTCTAAACAATTATAATCCATTACTATTTTATATTTAAATGAATTTAAATTAAATGAAATCAAATGATTGAAATCAATAAACCAGGAATTGGTAGATATGTAGGAGATGATTATCATCTATGGTATTCTATCAAATTGATTTCTCTTTGGATTCTAAATCGCCCTAAAGATGGATATAAAGATCCTCCCTGGCTAAAAGTTGAGATTGGAGTTAAAAGGTATGGGATATTTGATGATATTTTGATGTATTTTGGATCTGAATATCATTTTTATCAGGCAAAATCAACATCAAATGTTTTGGGTGATCAAATAAATGAAAGTAACCTTACTAATGACGATGATAAACTATCAATAAATAAAATTTACGATTCCTATAAAAAAATTAAAGCAGAATATGGTAAAGCAAAATTTAATTTAATTATTGTTTCAAATAGAGCTTTAACAGGTTCTCTAAGAAGCGTGATTATTCCAAATGATGGTCATATTGAAGAACCATTTATTTTAGGAACAATTAGGATTGAAGAAAAGCTAAATCTGAGAGAAATAATTATGGAAAATCTAAGAGATCCAGATGATTTTGAAGATTTTCTTAGAAGTCTTGTGTTTATTTATGAGGAAAATCCAAAAACTGAATTGAAAATCAATCCATATTTCCCTCCGATATTTATAGAAAATATATATAATTTAGTTAAAAAAAATGCCATGAAAGAAAGTATTTCTGGAGATTTTAAAATAAGATATGATGATGTGCTAAAAATTTATCATATGAATGAAGTAATGTTGAAATTACCTTTAAAAATCGGAGTGTATTCAAAATTAGGTGTACCAAAACCAATCGATTATGATGAAACAATCGATTTAACGAATGAATTTAATAAATCATTAGAAAATGTCAACTGGAATCAAATTTTATTAAAGATTAGTGATTTCAAAAAAAGACTTGAAAATAATTATGAGAACAAAACAATCCTTTTAGATATTAAAGCTCACTTATCACTAGGATTTATTTTTGGTTTCATATTTAGAAGGACAACTGGTTATAACATTATTGTAAATCAACTTGGTGAGTTTTGGAATTTAGAAGAAGAGAATCATGTTATTAATGAAAAAAAGCTATTAAAAGAAATGAGAATTAGAAAAAAGAAATTCAAGGTGAACAGTCAAAACTTAGTATTGAAGTTAAATTTTACAACTAAAGATGTGAATACTCCTTCTGAAAGATTTCTGGAGTCAGAAAATATAAAAAAGAAGATATTGATTGAAATTAGCCTAAATAGATTAATCAACAAATTTGATCTTAAAACACTATTGAATATAATATTAGATAAAATCACAGATAGTTTGAAAAATAATATTCAGAAAATTTATATCTTTAATTCAATTCCAATAGGTTTAGCTGTATTTTTAGGTTATTATTTTAACGCTTTACCCCCAATATTTTTAAATGAATTTGATAACGTTACAAATAAATATTTTCAAAGTGTAATTTTAAAGTAAAAAATAGGAGAAATAATTTGACATCAACTGTTAATCAAGCATTTAATGATTTCTTAAAGGAAATTGAACCAAATGATTCTGAAAAAGAAAAAATCATTAAGAGACATCAATATATTAGAGAAAGTTTGCGAGGAATAATAAAAAATGATAATCGAAAACCAGATTTTCTTACAGGATCTTATGCTAGACACACACAAATTAGACCTATAAATGATATTGATATCATGGTTACGTTTGATAGAGACGAGTATTGGGTAAAATATGGAAACAAACCACAACTTTTCCTTAGTTATCTTAAAAGAAAATTAAGAGAGGTTTATCCTAATTCAGATATAAGAACACAAACCCATTCAATTGGTCTAGACTTTAACGAAGCACCGAATGTAGATGTAGTACCTGCATTTATTATCAATTATGAAGAACAAATTTATCAAATTCCAGATAGAAAATTTACAAGATTTATAAGGACATCTCCACCAAGACATCAAGAACTGATCTCGAATTTTAATGCGCGTTTAAACCAGAAATTTATACCAGTAATAAAAATATTGAAGAAATGGAGGCAAACTAACAAAATTAATTTGAAATCTTTCCATTTAGAAGTGTTTTGCATGGATATTTTTAACGCTCCATTTGGAAATTTTCAAGACGGTGTAAAGATTTTTTTTAATAATGCTGCAACTAAAATTATGGAAAAATGCATCGACCCAATAGGTATAAGTGGAGAATTAGATGATTATTTATCAGTTGAAGAGAAAATCAAACTATCAAAACTTTTTAGTGAAATGGCGAATTTTGTCAATAAAGCAATAGAGTTAGAATCTAGAGGGTTACATCAAGATTCTATAGATCAATGGCATCAAATATTAGGTTCTCCCTTTCCTAAGCCAATATTTCAATCTGTAAGCATAAGTGGAAGTTCAAAATCGAAAAAAAAGACAAATTTTCCTCCAGAAGGACGTAATCCTAGATTTGGAAATTAGTCAAAATGACAATACCATGGTTTAAGGAAGATAAGGATCGTTATTTAGAAGAAGCAAGGGCTATAAAAAAAAACTATCCTCACGCACAAATACGAATCACTAGTGAGGAAATAGTAATTGTGTATATAGAAATTGAAATTTTCAAGGCTAAACGATTTTTATATCTTGAATTTCCTGAAACTTATCCTTTTTCTCCACCATATTTATGGGAAACAGACGAGAAAAGATTTAAATTTAAGAACCACTCTAAAACCACACATCAAAATCGTGATAAATCTATTTGTTTATATACTAATGATGGTGGACCAGATAGTTGGCATTTTGACAACTTAATGGTCGATGCAATATCGAGATTTAAAAATTTTCTTAAAATGGAAGATAAGGGTAAGCATGTTGATGAACATACATCGATTGAACATTATGTATTAGGTATTCCGCAAAAAGAAGAAGTTATTATACCCATTTCTGAATTAGAAACAATAATATCAAGAGGTAATCGTGGTGATTTGAAATTATATCAGTATAAAGATGAAAGGCCATTAAAGATTTTAACTCTATCCGATTCAAAAATTCTTACGTCTGAATTTCCATGGAATAAATTTGAATTAAATACTGATTCTGATCTATTCAATGGTATATTTATAAAGTTGAATACCTCAAGAAAAGAATATAGAGAATTCATAAAGGAATTTCCTTTAATGGATGATTTTATAAAGATATACGAGATTGACCTAAAAAAATATCATTTTATACTATTTATCTTTAATGATACTATAATTCCTAATAGTAAAACAAGAAATCCTGCTGAGTATGACACACATATTTCATACATCTTAGATATCAAAAATTATAATCAAAATCACAATAAAATATCTATTTTTAAAGTTCATTCAATTGATATACCGGATGAGTGCTTTCAAAGAACTCAAGGAATAATGCAAAATGTAGTAGAAGAAATAACTAAAAAGAAAGTAATGATTATTGGAGCTGGAACTTTAGGATCTATGATTACTATACAGTTAGTACAAACAGGAGTTAAAAATTTTGTTATATATGATATGGATTCTCTACAAGCGGTAAACATTTGCAGACATATTGGAGATATTATGGATTTAGGTAGATATAAATCAGAAATTCTTGAAGAAAAAATTCTGTATAAGAATTCAGTTGCGAAAGTTAGTATTTTTAATACAAGTCCTTTCTTAAACAATGAAACTATTCAAGAATTTATGAATGAATTTCAATCTACAGACTTGATTATAAATACTACCGCAGACTATTATTCTGAGCAGTTCCTCAACAAACTGGCAATTAAATATAATAAAACGGTATTATATGGATGGTGTGGTTCTAATGCAAATCAAGGTAGGATATTTCGAGTTTTTCCTTTCAAAAGTCCATGCTATAATTGTATTAATATTCAAACTGAAAAATTACCAGAATTTTATCCAACAATCAAACCTAAGAGTTTAAGACATGAATTGCCTCAATTTGTAGGATATCGACAACCAGGGATTCCAGGAATAAGTATAGATATTAATTTTATAGCTTTATTTATATCAAAAATGGCTATTGAAACTCTTCTAATAAATAATTCTAAATATCAAAAATTTTTAGCGGATCATTACATCTGGCAAAATTCACCAACCGATAATTGTTCTGAAGTAATTTCGGCCATTCCATATTCATTCAAAAGAGTTGAGAACTGCAGTATTTGTGGATCTAATAAAAATTAAAAAAACCAAATATTAAAACTTAAATAGCGGTGATGCAACGTATAAGAAAATCTAAAAAAATCTCGGAACGATATATCTTATGTATTCCAAAGAGTGAAATCAACAAAATTTTTAATATTCTTAAGGGAAAACCAAATGAATCCTGTGGAGTATTGATAGGTAAGAAGTTAAATAAACAGAAATATAGTTTGACAAATATAATTCATGATAATAAACCAATTGATCCTTCAAAATTTGGTGTTACAAGGAACACTAAAAATGTTTATCCATATGTAAATGCTATAGTTGAAAACTCAGAGGATGATATAGATTATATAGGAGAATGGCATTCTCATCTAAATGGTAATTGTAATTACAGCAATATTGATTTAATTTCAATGAGAGAGTTAATGAGAGATCCAGACTATAAATTTCCTGTCTTTTTAATTCTCATAATTCTAAAATTTCCTGATCAAATTAAAGCTTATCTATTTAAAAAACAAGCATATCAGCCGAAAAATATGGAAATAAATATTGATAATTAGTTTTTAAAATTTTACACGGGGAATCATTTAGATTATCTTCGTGAAACAGTTAGAGTTTTATATTACGGAATAGGAATTTCATTTGCTCATTATTTAACGCACTCTTCTTTATATCATAATTTTATTAAGAGGGTTTTAAGGATTTATAGCCAGAAATTAAAGGTTTATTTAATCTTCGTAAAATAACCGAAATTTAATTAAAAAGGATATTATTTCTTAATATTTTCTAAAGCATATTTTAATAGAATAGGGATATCATGCTCAGGTTCTCCTTTCATCGGACTTTCTATGACTTTTTTCAATCCTCGAGTGTGAAAATGATGAGGACGTGTGTTTACTTCCCAGATATCATCATAATTATCAAATCGTATTTGATCATCTGGATTAGGTGAAAAAATAGTAGTATATGAATATTCTCCATAATCATTATAACGCAAATAAAGATAAATTTCTCTATGAAATATGATTTTTAAAACTGGACGATCTTTATCGAGGATAATATCTTTAATATATTCATTATAATCATTAATAATAAGCTTTCGAGCAAATTCAAGAGTTTTTCTAGTATCCATAAATAAATCTCAAAAGGAAGAATTATAGATTATTTAATATCTCTTTTAATTTTGTATAATCTAATAGTAGTTGGCGTAATTCAACAGCATCGTCTTCCGCATTCTTATAACCTCCTTTACGTACTTTCTCTAAGAACTCTTTAGAAGAAGACTCATCATATCGTGCTAATATTTCATCGATATATTGTTTTAGAATTCTTAATTTGGAAGTAATTAAATCCTCTGCTAAAGCTTTATCCAATTTCACTTGAGTCATTATTATTAATTAGATATAAGAAACACATCTAAATTAATTTAATTCTGATCTATAATTAAAAGGGACATCTTTAAAAAATACATAAGTATGCTGATTTTATCGTCTTGCATTCAATCATATCTAATACACTTAGTTTTATATATTGCTTCCATAATATTTGGATATATCACTCCATAATACATTTCTTCGCGAAACGGTTATTTCACGTTGATCCCTTAAAAATGTTCTAACATTAACTATCTTTTGAATCCTAATAGTCTAAGAATTCAATTGCTTAATACTCAACTCTTATTTTTCAGCCATAAGACACTCTAAGGCTAGCTTTCAGTTCTGTAACCGTTTCACGATCTTATTCAAATATCTAAATTTGAAACAATGCTACTTTTAAAATTGCATAAACGCTATAAAATGCGATTAATAGACTTCCTTCCCATCTTTTAAGTGTTTTCTCAGTCCATAAGAAATAAATAACTAAAATTAACGCCAAGAATAGAACGGGTATATCAAAAACCATAATTATCATTGGAACATTAAAATTAACGATAATTGAACCTGCACCTGTAGCTAATAAGATATCGCATATATTGGAACCTAAAATATCTCCTACTGCGATTCCGAAAGATCCTCTCCTAATTGCTGTTAAATCAGCTACAAGTTCCGGTAAACTTGTGCCAAATCCCACTAATATTATTCCAATTACATTTTCAGGAATTTGAAATTCTTTTGATAAATCGTGCGCTGAAAACAACGTGGCTTCTGCTGCGATTATTAAAACAGTAAGCCCAAGAAGAAAAATACCTATGTCTCTAGGTGTTGAGGATTTTTTACGAGGACTGCTAATGGGTTTAAAACTTACAGTATCTAAACGTTCTTTTTCCATATATTTAGAATTTATTTTTTCTTTTTGTAAACGTTTCTCACTCCAAATTACAAAACTTAGATAAATAAAATATATTATTATCAATACAAGTGCTTCATGTCGACTAAGAATTCCATCCAAGGAGAAAATAAGAAAAATAAATACTGAAAAAAAAAGCATAGGTCCTTCTCTTCTCAATTCCCATTTACTAACGAAAATCGGTTGGGTTACTGATAAAATTCCAATAATTATAGTAATTTGAGTCAAAAAAGAACCAACTTTATTCCCTATAACTATTCCATCAATGTTAGGATCAATACCCAAAATCTTATCAATACCCCCCATTATACTTACCGCAATTTCAGGTAAACTAGTCCCAATCGATAAAATTGTTAGCCCTACCATTATATGACTAATATTTAAGCGATCTGCAATATTTTCAAGACTAATGATCACAAATTTAGCGCCATAATACAACCCAAAAAATCCTAATATTAGAAAAAAAACTGAAAATAATAGCATATCCTGTTATTAAAAAAATTATTGTATTTTATCTTTAATTAATGTTGAAAGGGCAACTCCATAGAGAAAATTAAAAAGATATATAAAAATTTTGATTATTATACATAAAAATAATGTATGATTAATGCGGTTATTTTACGAATATTTTGTTCTGTCCACATCATTTTATTCTATCTGGGTTAAGTTCTTTTAAAATTTCTTTATATAATGTGTCAAGAATAGCGGATGGTATATTTAAAGCTTTAAAAATTGCCTCATCTAATCTCCGTAATTTAGAGCTTTCCCTATTATTTAGAGCATTTGAAATCATACTCGAAAAAATTGGACGATTCTTTAAAGTGACTTTGCTATTATGTTCTTTTGATTCTTTTAGAATTATTTCTTTATCTTCTTCTGAAATCATTCTGATATTGGGAAATTTCATTAAAGAATGTAAATCAGTTGAAAATAACTGCCTTAATGCACCAGATACAACACGTCCTTTTTGAATATAATCATATAAAAAAATTGAACTAGTAAGGTATGCAAAGAGTACCTCCATACTTTCTTTTGTCTGCAAAGATGAATTTGCTGGTATGAATATGACGCCAGCGACTCGTGCGCTATCTAGTAAATCTGGAGAATAAAGTGCTATTGTTTTCATACTATTTAACCTAATCTTAACAGGAAAGAAGAGTGATGCTGAGCGAGGAGGAGCACAAACCCAACTTGCTAAAGTTCCTCTGAGAAGTTCTCCCCATATAAAATATTTTTCACTTGTATCTTTGCACAGTTCAGTGTAATTTAAAAAAAATATGTATGGATAATTATCATTAAATATTGGGGGTTGATTTTCTAAAATTCTTAATTTTCTAGGGAGACTCTTAACCAAATACTTTTTAGGAATTGTTATGGTTTCAGGAATTTTAGAGAGCATACTCTCAACTTTTTTCTGTGAAATTTTGCTAAACAATATCCATATGTTTTCAGAAATAATTTCCAGCTCTTTCTTTAAATCTTCAGAAAAAGAATTAGGAATGTTCCCATAAAAATCATAAATCTGTTTATTTGGGAAGGTATTTTTTAAAAGGTTAATATTTTGTATTAATTTATGAGTTTCAAGAGTCTGCTTAAAAATAATCTCAGTATCAGCTTCATAATCTAATTCCCAATATTTGTTGGGGATCCAAAAATAATCCACTGGTTTAGAACTATTTCCACCTCCAATGACGACGAAATCTAATTCTTTGGAAGAAACAAAATCTCTTTGTAAGAGTTCAAGAATCCCAGGAGGTGAAAAACTCCATTCTCTACTTTTCATTGCTTTAAACTCATTTTGAACAATTTGATGTCCTTCAAAATAAGTTGAATCGGTTGGAAAATTACCGGATTCTTCAAGATTGATTATTATTTTTGATAATTCTTCAATATCATAATTTTCTAATTTTTGAGTTAATTGTATAAGTTTACAAGGTTTAAGGTATCCCCTTTCAAGTACCATGAGCATTTCTTGTTCTGAAGAATCTGAAAAACTTATTTCTGTTAATGATGCATTTATGATATATTTAACACCTAGTTTAGTCTGTTTAAACAATTTCTCCCAGACTTTCTCCATATATTTTGTAGATATTGCAGCATATGGAAGTACTAAACTTATTTTTCCTTTTTCTTCCAATTTTAAAAACTCAGGTGCCAAGAGGATAAATGATGAATATAAATTCCAATCTCTCCACCCGTGTTTTAGATTATAGATTTTTGATACATTCAATAATATATCTCGTTCTTGAGGTGTTAAGCGACTTCCCCTTGTAAAAGGAGGATTCATTATTACCACATCTGAGATAAGCCCTGGACGTTCAACAATTTCTGTGCCATCGGAGGTTTGTGCCTTGAGTTTTTTTATGATCTCTAATACTGATTTAGGCAAAAAACGTTCTATCCTAGCTTTGGGCAAATTAAACGCGTTTTCATTGAAAATATTTACTTTATTTGTCCACTTACCAGGATCTTGAATCGCTAAATTGACACTGGCTAAAATACTAGCAAAAACTGAGATATCAGAGCCCATAATTTCACTTATTAGAACATGATGTTTTGCATTTAATCCTTTTAGTCGCCTTTTTTGAAGATATGAATGTACTAATAGAGTTCCTGAACCACAAGCTGGATCCAGAACAATTTCATCCCCAGTTTCAAAAGTTAACCTTGCTAATAACTCAGCTGCTAGTGGTTTTGTATAATAAGCAGCTAATTTTTTTCTTAATTCAAATGGAATTAACCGTTGAAATAGCAATCCAATTAGATCATGCTGAATAACTAATTCATTAGATAATCCTTCTAAATTTTCAATTATTTTTTTTAAAGTTTCATTAGCACTATCTGGAAGATGGGGGAAAACCTCGTAATCGTAAATTGCCTTATAATTAATATCTTCTTTAACATCATTTAATAGACTCTGTATCTGGTTAGGCACACCATTAGATATAATTAAACGTCGTAATATGGGATCGAAATTTTGCTCATGAATTACACGAGAAGCTCTTAAGACTATATAAAATAGTAATTGTGATAATGCGATAAAAGCTGCACCACGATATCTTGCAGCAATCTTTTCTTCTTCAGTTTTATAGAGCATTTCATCTTCTAAATCGCGAATTTTTAGGATTTCCTCCCAAACATCGACACTTTCAGATTTTACATAAAAAATTAAATTCTCCATCGAATTATCTAAAGTATTTATAATGCGTTCAATTGAAATCGGAATTGGAAGGTGACCATAATGCTCAGTAATGCATTCAACTATCCAGAAAGCCAAATCTTTTATGTCAGAAAAAGATGTCTTTCTTCTTAATTTTTCAATCTCCAGATGGTGACTTGCTACATCCTTCAGATTAGTTAAAAATCCATGTTTTGCTTTTATATCAAATAGATATTGGATTAACTGTCCAAAATGTGATCTTTTAGTGATGTCTTCACCAGCTTTCTTTGTATCGATTACAGCTACCACAGCTCTCTTATCTTCATACTCAATAGTCTTCTCTTTGATTTTTATTAAATCCCGATAAAAAATTAGAATATCCGGTTGATCTCTGCCTTTATATTTGATAAAATGTTCCTGATGTTTAATAGAACACTCCTCCTCAACATGAAACTTCTTACCAAGTAATTTCTTTAGTTCATCAATTAATGGTCCACGATCCCCAACTTCTGTTTTTTTGATTATCATATTTAATCTTACTGTTAAAATTGAATTTTACCCTTATAAAGAAAAATTTTACTTATTAATACGTTCCTTACCATAAAAGCCTTCTTTAATCAATCATTAATAATAATTTAAAAAAGAGATTGAGAGTTGATTTTTAATTAGCTATAACGATACTGAAATTTAATTTCATTAATCTTTTTTAATATGAAGCATTCGAGAAAAAAAATTAACGACCCATTTCAAACCTACTTATTAGACTTCTGCGGTATCAACACTCAAAAGGGGAAACCTATAAAAAATAGTAAAGAAGTTCAGATAGAATCTCAGAAGCAGCTTGAAAAAATAGTTAAAAACCGAATTATTAAAAAAAACAGTTTGATATTGAAGGATCATCTAAATGAGAACTGGAAATTTATAGAGGACAACAATTGTTTTATAAGTAAGGATGGATTTATGGTTTTGAGTGATTTATCAAATTATGAAAAATTAATTAACTCAATGAAAATACAAGAATTATTAGAAATTTTAGATAAACAATGTTTCAATAAATTTCTATTGAAAGAGTCTAATAAGAATATTATAGCTATAAATGAATTTGAATATCGTATAGAAAACTTGCAGGAAATCGCCATATTATTTGATTTTTCTTTTAGAATTTTTCAGAGTATTGAAGAGGGCCTTCTTATTTGTCAAAACTTAAATGAACTGGTCTTGATCGCACCCATTAGATATTAAGATATGTATAGTAATCCTTTTTGGGATTACTGATTATTTTTAATATGATCTAGCGCTAAAAAGTAATTATATACATTATGAAAGGCTCGTCTCAAATTTCTTATTCTTCTGCGAAAAACACAGATATGAATACCTGCTTCCCTACACAATTCGCAATCGCAGATATTCCATGGTTTATCCTCAAGTAAATCATGAATCAAATCTATATTTAATGATAAGTGATTTTTTTTGTAGTAATTATATTTTTCAATCAATTTCGTTTTATTTGAAGTTTTTATTTGTTTTGAAAGTTCTTTTAATTTGAATGTTCTATAAAAGTTATTATATTCTTTTAAAGTAGAGATGAGTTCCTCACTAGATATAATTTTATTTTCAAAATCTTGGAGTTTATCAAATACTCCAATCTCTTCAGGAGTAATACCCATCTTTCTTTTGATTAGCCGAATTCGAATTGAGGTGTAAAATTCCGACTTCTTTTTGGTTTTATTAAAGATTTGATAAGATCTTTTCTCATCAGTCCATGATTTTCTCATTAGATTATAATCAAATTGAGTTATTCCCGATTCAATATATAATTTGATTAAATCTAAATTTCCTCTTCCAAAAATATGAACTTTCTTAAATTTTTTAAGGATAGGAGCAAGTTGTTTGATCAAATTAACCAAAGTTAGATCATTAGAAGTTCTACTTATTTGTTTATAAACACCAACTAATCCCCCAATACATATATTTTCATATCCTATATTTTTCAAGTAGATTACAGAGGATTTATAAGATTCGATGTCCCAACCTTGTGCGACACCAAATAATTCAAATGTATAAGATTTAGATGAATAATGCTTTAAACATTCTTTAGCTAAACGTTTAGTGAGATTGTATCTTTTTGTTCGAAGATCAATATCTTTCTTATTAGTAATTATATGGTCTATAGAACATCCCATATCGAATCCATAATCCTGATAATAATCCAATACTTCTTCCACCGAATAAGGAGGTTTTTTCTCATTTCTGTATTGGAATGCTCCACAATCTCCAAATAATTTAATACTAGATGCTAAATTGAGTAAATTTTTCAAATCTTTGTTATCAGTCAAATTCTTAAAATAATTCAAGTGTAGGTCTAATCTTGCTTTAGATATTAACAAACCATCAAATGGAGGTTTATCAAAACATTCCCAAATATACTTTTTTTTATCATTTCTCCAAGTATCATTCCAGGGATCCCAATCTTGAGGAATATTGTCAAATTCAAAAGGAAGGAAGAATTCAATGGTCATCTCATAATCATTTTCTTATTTTATCCAACCTTTATAAGAGAAAAAATCTTTTAATTTCTTTTCACTATTGACAGCTTGAAATGATATCGGAACACTTTGAAAAATACCTGTAGCAGTTGCAGAACAAATTAGCCATTGTCCTGGACCAAAATTCTTTGACTCTCTAATAACATCCTCTTCAATATTAAAAGCATCGATTAGTGGTTCTCTATCAGTCTTTCTGGGTAAAAATCCTGCAAAAAGTGTATGCATTTGACCCATAATTGTTGTGTCCAAATATCGTGTTCTTTGAGTTGCAATACATAACCCAAGTCCATACTTTCTCCCTTGCCTCGCTAACCGCAATAATGAACGGCGAGAATTTTTAACATTATCAGATTGTTCTTGCGGTGCAGTTGATATAAATTCATGGGCTTCATCAAAGACAAATAAAATATCAAAATCGAAATTTGGATTTTTTCTACGAGTGAATAGACATGTATCAACTATTTTAGTGGCAATATTTGACATTTGATTTTGGTCAGATATTGAGATTATTATTAAATTAGGATTTGATTCTTTATTTCCTTGGTCTAAAATATAATTATTTATTAAATCAGTAACTGTAAATTGACTTGCTTGACCTTTTCTAGATGATAACTCAAGAGTTTGAATATAGGAATTTAGGTCAAAAAAGAAAGGGCTAGAATATTGTTTACCATAACCTGAACTAAAAATCTCCATTTCTTGTACTTGTTCTACAATTTCTTTTATTTTTGTGATACTTTCGACTGTAATATCTCCAGTCAACCGTTCTTCTACTACTTTATTTGTAAATACTTTATATGCGCGAGCTTTCCATTCACTTGATGAACCTGGATCAATTATTTTTATAAATTCTTCTATTGTTTGAGCTGCTATGAATCCGGTTTCTGAAGAAATTTTTTTAACTCTATTCTCACTTAACATCTTCTTGAATACATTCTTAAATGGTTCATTTTGATTTTCAAAAATTCCAGGTTTTTTTATCTGTCGGGAAAGTATATCTGAACAAGAATTAATTGTGTTAGAGTCAGTATTACCAGTAAAATAATTGTCTAAAATACTAGAAGATTCACTTTCGCTTAAAACTAATAATCCTGATTCATAAAGAATATCAGAAGTAAGTGCCGAATATTCTCCCTGCACATCAAATATTATTATTTTTATCTCTCTATTTGTTTTTGTTAAATATTCTTGAGATGTCAACCGGATTAATTGGGCTATAAAATTACTTTTACCACTTCCCGTGCTCGCAAAAACTCCAAAATGTCTTCTTACCATTCGGTCGAGTGCAATATTTATTTCAATTTTTTCATTCGCTAGATATTCTCCAACACTGATGGAGTTTTTTATATCTAATCCCCAAGAAAAAAATTTCTGAAGATATTTATCACCTAACATTTTAATATCTTTTCCGGGAATTGGTTTTGAAATAATTTTTTTAACAACTTTTAGATCTAAATCTCTTTTATCAGTAAATATATCATAACCCATTGGAATAGCAATACAGTCAACATATGTTTCTACAGAGCCTTCTAATTCCCAGTCTTCTTCAATATTTTTCATAACGTCCTTTAAAAAACCAGGATATCCAACACCTTTAACTGCTTCTAAAGCATAATGCTTAGGATATAAACTTATAATTTTTAACATTGTATATGAATTGTATACATTATCTGTATTAAAATTTAAAATAAAAATGAAATGACCTTCAAGTAATTCTTTCATTACTATTTTTTCATAGTCATATCTAATTCGTGCTAGAAAAGTTTCTTTTTCCTCTAAATAATATAACTTTCCTGTGAAGCCTTCTTTAAAAATTGTTAAATTATTCTCATTAGATTGATTCATATTTTTATTTCACATCATCTTTTTATGTTTTTTTTCTACCGCTTTCAGTTTTACTTCTATGTTGTCTTCTTGTCCAGAATTTTGGATGTCTAAAAAATATTTTATTTCCTGAATTCATTATTGGTTTAATAAACTCTAAGTAGTTTTTAGCATATTTATCGGCTAAGAATAAAGGATGTGGGTATCCAATCGCATCCAAATTCCTATTTCGACAACACTTTAGAAGTAAATAAAGATTAAGAAGTTGAATTTTATTTGTATGAGCATTATCCTTATAACAGATTAATTCTATTTTTTCTTCTAGTTTTATATTTTTATAGGCAAAATTTGCTGAAATTACGTTTTCTAAATCAATTTTATAGATTAGTCTATCAATAGAAAGTAATTCAAAACCTAAATCCTCTTGAATATGTTTATATAACGATGAAATTGATTTTAGAAATAAATGCTCTGGAGACCAATATAAAGTTTTAATTCCAGTTAGAGATTTATTCACATCATCCCAGTTTAAGGTTGCATAGCAAGAATCATATTCAATTGTTGTCCACATTTTATAAGGAAGATCAAGTGAAATAGCCTCCAAAAAAAGAATATCTGTATATAATATTGGTGGTATTTTTTCTAAAGCTTTATATGGTTCAATTTTTAAGTTTTTCATTTGTTTTATGTATCTCTTTGTTAGATATGTTACCCCCGAATCTTTTGAAACCCCTGTAAATAAAATATTTTTTTCCCAACAAATTTCGATTATTTTAAGGAGAGCAACTAAAGAAAGTACGTCTAAATCATCCCCAGATAGCCAAATGAGTTCCTTAATATCTACATTTTCGCCTTCAAAAACATATTTTTTATCATATTCTTCGTAGAGAGCACTCCAATCATTTTTATCAAAAAGTTTTTGCCCTTTTTCTATCATCAAGGATACCCATCTTTCCCAAATATCGGGATTAATTTGAGAATAGTTTCTTGCTATTTTTTTAATTTCTGAAGGATGTCTTAGATTCGGATTGAAGGGTCTCAACAGAATTTGCTCATAATCATCCTTTGTGATTTCATTTTTGTTCCCATTATCGCATAGCTTCATACTTAAATTATAATTATCATAGGATCTAGTAAGAGTCATTTGCTTACTAGAAATCGATCCATCATATAAAACAAAATTTGGATAATCTTCAGATTTAGAGACTTCTTTAAAGATAAGATAAAATTCAGCAAAGGTCATTAGTTTATTATGTATCCCTAATAAATTGACTTTTTCTTCTTCTTCAACGGTTATTGGAGTCCCATCATCATAATAAACCAACCTAGAATATGGTAAAGGGGCATAAGCTATGACCCCTTCAGCTTTTTCGAATTTTGAAGGATTCGGATATACAATTTTCTTCATATCAAGATCTTTACTAATTTTACCTGTAATACCAAATGCTCCACCATAAAAGGTCACAAAATTTTTACCTTGAACATTAAAGGATGTTCCATCTACCGCGAGAAATTTAATTTTCTCAATATTTTGACCGAAAAATAAAGCCCATACACCTAAAATTTCATTTTGAAAAATTTTTGGATCAAATTCATAAATTAATTGATTGAAAAAATCAGAATAGAATTGTTTACTTATTTCAATTCTTTTAGAACTATCATCATTGAAGATATCTCTAGTCATTTCCATTGATTTTGAGAGAGCTTCAATTTTTTGAGATAGTTCTGATAATTTTTTCATATTTCTGTCTAATACTTTAAAACTATATAACAATAATTAGTATTTGACATATATAAGGTTTAATATGAGCTTTTTAATCATTTAATAATTCTTGGGATTTAATTCTAACTTATTTTCAATCATATTTTTATACCATGATTTTTGCTGTCCAATCCCTAAATGAGCAGTTGGGATCTTATAGTTTACACCAACTTTTTCTAATAAGGGAATTAAATATTCATAGTAATCTTTTCCAGCATGAATAATCAATATATGATTTAATAAACCCATTTCTTTCAATTGGTTGAAAACTTTTATGCTCCAAATTTCTTTTACTCCTTTTCTTGCACCTTTTAAAGTTTCATCATAAGGATTGATTACAGGATGATCGGGATCTAGTAAACAATATTTCGCTGATAATATATACCACTTTTGATGATATTTTTCACAGTATTTTCTCTTTTTACAAAATAGATCAGATTTCATATAAAGTTCTTTAGGAATTGATGGTTTTGTCTTTTTACTCTTGGTACATGCTACTAAGCCAATTTCCATTTTAATAACGATTTATATTATCGTAAATTTATATTTTTCCAAATATATTAAGGATTTCAAGTATTAAACTTGTGTGCCTTTTCAAAGAATCCTATAGTTACTTTAAGCAATCATTTTTCCAATTTTTTTCGATTAAATTCAATAAATAAGATCAAAAGTTTATTTCTAATTTGGCATTAAATAGATATATAAAAAAATTTTTTATTAAAATTATGGCAAAAAATCTAAATTCGATTTTAGACAATTTTAATCCAGATTATCCTGGTGTATATCGATTCATAGGATATCATCCTATTAAACTTAATAAAATTTCTATATTTTATGTAGGAAAATCAGGCGATTCCAAAAGTGTTTGGGAATACATTAGAGGAGGAAGGGAAGGAAAGGTGCCCCAAATGCTAAAAGGAAGGATATTAAGGCATTTAAATGATGATGCTGGAGTTTTAGGGATGGTTATTGATGACATTAAATTTTTAAAATACCTTGAATATTGGATAGTTGATCCAAAAGATTTTGAGATTGTAGAAGAATTTTTAGCCACGATTAGGTATTTAGAATATTATATCAGAGTCAAATTAAAGGAAAAAACTTATTATGATGAAATTATTAATGTTTCAATCAGACCTGTTAATGCAAATGAAAAAATCAAAAAGCTTGCAGAAGGATTATTCAATAATAAGAAAAATACAATTGAATTTCCTGAATTATGTGTCAATGAACAGAAATTCTTAAATTATTATAATGTAATTACTTCCGTCCCTATAAAGAAATTGATAAGTTTTCGTCGATATAAGACAGTTAATGATTTTGTTGAAAATTTTATAAAAAGTTGGAATAGATTAAAGAAAGAAAACTATTTTTGGCATAAAATTTATGGAGAATAAGAATTTAATAAAATAGACCTTTTATTTAGCCTTTTATATAGCAAAAGTTAATTTTTTATACATTTCATAACACTACAATTCTTGATTTTTTATTCTTTCTATAAGTATACGATAGAAAATATTGAAATTTATTTTTACACAAATACTTCGATTAAAATTGGCATTATAATAATATTTTAATAATTGAAAAAAAGTATATTGATTAGAAATATATATAATTTCTAATTGACAAAATCATAAATAAAAATCATAAATTCAGGTTTATTAATATGTCATTTGATGAAGAATATTGGAAAGATACTTTATTATGTGATTATGAAAATATTATTGCTAAAGCGGAGAGTATAACCATTGAAGAACTTAATAATAATAAAAAATATTCACAAAGAGTCTTGTCAACTTATTTAAATGATTTTGACCTCAGAGAAATTTTATTAAAGAGACTACTTAAAAATGAGGATAAATTAAAGGAATTTCTATTAATTGAAGAATTTACAAATGGCACTTTACAGAATATAGTAGGAAAAATTATGGAACTTTATTTACCAGAATCTCAATTACATGAACTTACAAAAAAGGGAAATAAAAAATCTAAAGAATATACTAAATATGATAAATTTGCTGGAATAATTCGACTTTATCAAAAAGATCCCGATCTTTTAATTAAGATACAACTATTAGAAAAGATAAACAGGAAAAGTCAACCGACATTTATAATAAATATTGAGAATATTGATAAATTAAAAAAGAGACTTGATTCTACGGAAAATATCGAGAAGGATCTTAAATTTTTTGATGATAAAGTTAGTGATAATAAAAAAAGCAAATATATTGGATGGTTTGATATTGAAGATGATGTATATATCTATTTTATTCGTGAGTATAAAAGATCCATGGCTCTCACATTAGAAGCTCCAAGATTTGATACTGTTTGCGAATGGATTATATTTAGAATACCAATAGAATCCAATCAGGTTAGAGTAAGCTATGAGTCTAATATAGATATTAAGAGATTTATTCCAACCATGATTAGTGGATGGCAAAAAGGTAGTGTATCATCAGAGGAAGAGGTAGTGAAGGAATTTGAAGCATTAAATACAAGAGAAAATGTAAAGAAATTCTTTGAAACTATATTAACGGATAAAAGTTTTCCATTAGTAGAAATAAGATTTGAACCTGCTCCGTTTAAGGAAGCTCCAGTGTTAGCACTTTCAGATAAAAAGAATAAATCAATAAAATCTACAATAAAATGGTTTAAAGAGAATAATAAGGATTTATTTAAAGATATCACTACTATAGCAGAATGCAAAGTCTATTTTAATAAGCATAGATTAAAAATCAAATTTAAACAAATAGATGATGGTATAGCAATCCATTATTTGGATAGCAATATTCAAATTGATCTTAGGAAGGAATTTGAAAAATCAATGTTAGAAAAATTTAATCTGAGAATTATTCCAGGGATTTAACATGTTAATTTTAAATGATCGTAAAGTTTCTGTTTTTAGACGGATATTTCGCAATAACTATGAATTTGAAGAAATCAATCATGATATTCAGGATTTAATTAATTCAGGTCTAATTTCAATTAGTGAATACTATTTTGTAAAATGTGTAAATAGGAATGATAGTGATTTTCTTGATTTGACTGAAGATCAGAAAAATTGCTCAGGAAAATCATATATAAACGGTAATCAAGAATCTTCTGAATGCGAAATTTGTAATCGACAATTAGTATTAGAAAATAAGGAAAGATTCAAAATTTATACTATTTCAATAAATTATGATATTGTAATTAGTGCCTTGAGTGAAAAAATTGGAAGTGATAGAATATCAATTAATAATAATCCTCATATTATTTTTTCCGATGAGGAGGGTAAAGAACATTTTTTGTGTATTCTAGATTTGTGCGAGAATGTTGAATGTAGAAGTAAATTTTATTACAGCGATGACACTCTCTATATTTATTGTGACATAGTATTAGCTGAAATTGAAGTTCCCAATGTTATTTGGTTGTTTGACTTTCTTAGTATTAACCCTGACCAAATATTAAGTTTTATTAAAAGCTCAACTCCATTGGTGGATTCAGAAAAAATACAGAACGTTATGGAAAATTTTATAGATACAATGTTATGGCAGGAATTTGAAGATTTCATAACTCAAATATTAAACTATGTAAGAGAACATCCTGACCAGTATAACGAGGGTATGTCTTTTTTACAGAAATATTCAGGAACAATAGTTTCCTCATTTGGCATTAAATTAAGTGGTACTGGAAGAACTGATGTTTATTCAATTAATCTATTGGATTATTTTATGTTATTGCTAAAATCTGATATAAGGATTGAAGCTAAGCATTCAGAACCAAATAATATCAATTCTTCAATTCATTTAAACGATCTCAGAGAATTAATGGATCATGCTTTTCAAAATGAAGGAATAATTGTTACAAATCGCAAAAAAATTGACGGATCAGCTATAGGTAGATGTATAGAATTGAAAGAAACTAATGGGCATTGGAAATATATTATAATCCATAGACCGCTTCTTATATTATTTATTTCTCTATTTATTAAAGGGTTTTGGGATGATCCTGAAGTATATTATCAAAACTAAAAAATTCATAATAATTAAAAATAGAAAGATATTCAATATGTTCCAAATCTAAAATATAAGATTTTAGTTAGTTTTTTTATGTAGAATTATAATATATGATTAAAAATTAAATTAATCTTGCTATTTTTTCTGAAGTTTGTTTATAATCGAGGATAATTAGTCCAAGTCTTACATCTTGAGTTGTAGAGACTGAAAATACAGCTTTTGGCCCTGCAGGTAGAACGAGAAGGTACCCATCGTTTCCTTTTATATATAATTGTTCAAATTCACCGCTCTTTATTAATGTAATGGCACTTTCAGCCAATGAAAGAAGTGCGGCAGTCATTACGGCGAGTGTTCTATCAGCTACAATTTGAGGAAGTGATGATCTATTCTTTCTTTACTCTCAAATTTAGAGATCCAAATAAATTATTACTAAATTATTATTCAATTTTAATAGAAATGTTCAATTAAAATTATATAGAGTGAAAACGCGTTAAAAGAATTTAAAATACTTTAAACGAGTAGAATGAAGAAGAAAATTAAGTGTCCATTATGTAGTTTTGAGTTCATTCCAAGATTTTTTCATCTCGAGAAATTGAAATATGAAGTAAGTGCTCCAGTTCATATAGTAAATAAATTTAAATATAAGAAAATAAATGGAGGGTTTCAACCTCAGAATATAGTTAGTCGATCTTGGGTCACAACGTGTCCTGAGTGTAAATATATTATAAAATTTGCTGCTGAGTTAGGGAAAAAGGAACATTTAGACCAAGAATCGAAAACCATCTTTCATTTGCGAGAATTCAAAGAAAATGGAAAAAGCTATGAATATAAATTCTATAATCTTGATAAACCCTATAGGGAAGCTCACTATTATAATGTAGATTTAATAGGACGATTAAAAAAAAAGATAATAAAAGCTTTCGATGATTTAGTTCTGCCAGACTGGGGATTTTTGTATAAAACGTGGAAAGTTGATTCTCAGATTGATTCATTTAAGTTTTTAATAAGATTCTTATCTTATATTGAGAAATATATTGCTTCCTTGGATATTTCTGTTGGTTTAAACACCCTAATCTCGAAAATTGGGGCATTATACATACCATACGAAATAAAAGAGAATATAATAGACCTAATTAGAATTCGAGAAAAAGCAGTGAGTCAGTATTACGAATTGAATGAGAAAGACGAAAAACTTTTACAAAAAACCTATATTGAATTAATTATGGAATTAATTTTTCAAGAAATGGCGTCTCTTCATTTAAACGAGGTAAATATTAAGGAAGATCCCCAAGCTCTTGATAAAGAACTTTATTATTTAGAATTGAAAGAGTTACTTCAAAACTACGTGAGAGATACTATGTATATACATAAAGAAACGTCCCAATTTATAATAACAATGCTTAATCGACTTAAAATAACGTTAGGATAGTAACTCATTATTATATAAGGATTAAATTATAATATCTTGTTCCTTATTCTTATAATAAATATAAATAATTGGATGTTTTTGTCAATAATTGGAGTGGAAAAAACATAATGCCAAACTTCAAGTTAAAGATTTTGCTGGTGGGTGCTGATACTAAAGGCAAGGACAAATTAATCAAAAAAATTGCTAAAAATAGGTTTTTTGGGAACTACAAGCTAACTGTTGGAGTTGATATTCTTACAAGAGATGTTGAATACCAAAAAGGAGAAGTTGCGACATTAAGCATTTGGGATGTGGGAAGCCAAGACCGATTTAAGGATGTTCGCGATAATTTTTATAAAGGCTCAGCAGGAGCGTTATTGGTTTTTGATTTAGCGCAAGAACTCACCTATAAGGAATTAAGGGAATGGTTTTCCGAGATAAATGATACTACTGGTTTTATTCCTTTTATTTTAATAGGTAATACGATCGAATTAATGAAACAAACAAATGCTAAACTTATCCGAGAAGAAGCTCGCGAATTTGCTAGGAAGAAAGGAGGAAAATATATCGAAATCTCACCAGAAGAGGGTGATATCTTAGAGAAAGCTCTCCAAGATCTGACTTCTAAAATTTTAGAAATACATAAAGATAAGAAAAAGTCTGATGACATTCCACCTGAACTATTCCAATATTGAAATTGGTTATACATAAATATTTTAATAAAAAAAAGGAAAAATATTTTTTAGATATTAACAAAGGGTTAAGCCTTATAAGATAAGAATTCTAGAGGATGCATTAAAGTCCATAAAATCCCCTTTAGATATCTCAAAAATATTAGGTAGAAAATTCTTTGACTGTTTTTCTTTTTTGAGAAATTAAATTGAGTCTTAAAAATTTTCAAAAAAAATTTAATTAAAATTTAATTGGGGAAGATTATACTATAAAATTTTTAAATCTAAATTGAAAATAACATACTAAGCTACACTTAGTTCATTTTTTAGAAAATTATTGGAATATGTGAGTATTTGGTATGACTATAGAGGAAATTTTAGTATATTTATTTCTAATACTATTAATTATGGCAAATATTATAATTTCGTTTGGTTCATTTTTTCAAAAGAGAACTGTATTGTCTTTACAAAAAAGGTTAAAAATGGAGGATAAATTTAAAGAATCTCGAGATAAGATTTTTAATATCATTCATTTAATTATTTGGTTAACTATTGGAACTATAAATGTATTAAATCTTGACAATCTCCTCTCTTTGGGGAGTATTATTGTTTTTATATCATTTCGTGGTGGAGCCACACTAAGCAAGCGTTTTATTTTTGGAATTCATGACATAAAATTACTGAAGTCACATTTTTCGGAAAAAAAAATATCTAATCTCGTCTCATTAGCCGTTAAAATCGGTATTATTATTGAGTTATTATTTTTATTAATATGGGGAATATCATATAAATATCTCAATGTTTCAATCAGGTCAAATTTTGGTCTTGATGTAAATATCTTGACAATAATTCTTTGGATCACTGGATTTATTTATGGATTAATTTTCTTCGGGATTGAAAGTAGTTTTACAAAACATTTTTTACTCAAGAATGAGATTGGGATTGTATTCTTGCTTTCAGGAGAAGTATTTAAAGAAAAGGTTAAAGAAAAAGTACCTTTTAAGAAATTTTTTAAACGTTAGCATTTAGAGTTATATTCTTAAATCCCGTCCAAAATTTTTGAATTATTGAAATCTCTTAATTTTTCAATCTCTTTCTTAATACGAGCATACGATTCTCGCATACATTATCATACCATTTTTTATCTTTACGGAGTTCTTGAATAATATTCATACACATAAATTCCCGGTAATCACTATACTTTTCAGGTAATTCATTCTCAGATAATGGCATTCTTTTTATAACCTTTCTTTTTGGTTTATTTTTTTCACATACGCTACATTTTACTTCCATTTTTTCACCTTTTTTTAACATATTCTAAACGTCCATTCTGTGTCAGAATATGTGTTCATAATACTAATCTCAAATTTTATATATAAATTTTACAAAAAACGTAATTAAAAGATAAGGTAAATAGGAGCATATAAACTTTTTAGTTTAGCATTATTGGTAGTTAAAATCTCTTATATTTATCAAGATTTTAATCTCCATTAACACTCTTTATCACATAGGAAAAAAGTCTATTCTCCCAAAAATTTTAAATTTTTTCACTTTTTTTTCTTAAAATTTCTCAATTTAACCCTAGAAAAAAAAAAATACCCGAGATATTTTCTAACAAAATTTCGATTTGTAGTTTTAATAATACCAAGGTTTATTATGTTTAGAATTTTATCTTATATGCTTGAACAGAAAAATTTTCAACGTTACAAGTATAAAATTAAAAATTGGTGAAATTATGTCTAATAGAAGTTATGGCAATAGAACAATGCACAAAGCTACATGCGCTGACTGCGGAAACGAGTGCGAAGTTCCATTTAAGCCTACAGAAGGCAGAGATGTTTATTGTCGAGAATGTTATAGAAAGCATAGAAGGTAATTAATTCTTTTTTTTCTGAATTTTGGTTAGAACCAAAAATTTATTTTCTAACATATCGAATAATGGTTTTAATATTTTTATTTTTTTTTTAGCCCAAGGTCTATAAGGATAGGCCTAAAGGAAAGACATTTTTCAAACAAGTAGAAGATTTAAAAATATGTGTTAAACTAAAAATTTTTCAAAATAAGTTAACGATTAAAATTATTAGATATTAATCAAAAGTAATTAGAATTGTAGTTAAATATAGACGGACATAAGAGTGGAATAGAATGGGAGATCGTTTGAAGGATAAAGTTGCTATAGTTATTGGAGCAGGACAGCAATCGGGAGATACAATAGGTAATGGGAGAGCGATTTCAATAATTTTTGCCCGTGAGAGTGCCAAAGTTATGCTTGTTGACCAAAATATTGATTCTGCTTTAGAGACAAAGTTGATGATTGATAAGGAAAGTAAAGAATCGTTCACTTTCAAAGCCAATATTGTAAGAGAGGATGATTGTCGTCAAATATCAGAGAAATGCGTTGATGTATATGGTCGAATCGATATCCTTGTCAATAATGTTGGTATTGGAGAGGGAGATCGGAGTGTGGTAAATTTGAGCGAAGAAGTATGGGATAAAATATTTAATACAAACCTAAAAGGAATGTTTTTCACATGTAAATATATATTAC